>NZ_JBIAQF010000009.1:0-359292 GCF_042888885.1 Streptomyces sp. NPDC002742 | reverse complement strand
TGGCCGACTACTTCCGCCCCGAGGAGTCGGGGGAGACCGACGTGGTCGGCCTCCAGGTCGTCACCGTCGGCTCCCGGATCGGCGAGGAGACCGCCAAGCTCTTCGCCGCCAACGCCTACCGCGACTACCTCGAACTGCACGGCCTGTCCGTCCAGCTCGCCGAAGCACTCGCCGAGTACTGGCACGCCCGGGTGCGCTCAGAGCTCGGCTTCGCGGGGGAGGACCCCTCCGACGTCGAGGACATGTTCGCCCTGAAGTACCGCGGCGCCCGCTTCTCCCTCGGCTACGGCGCCTGCCCCAACCTGGAGGACCGCGCCAAGATCGCGCAGCTCCTGGAGCCCGAGCGCATCGGAGTCCACCTCTCCGAGGAGTTCCAGCTCCACCCCGAACAGTCCACCGACGCCATCGTCATCCACCACCCCGAGGCCAAGTACTTCAACGCACGGTGAGGGCTCCGACGCGGTGCGAGCCGCGCTGCCACGCACACTGATCGGATAAGTCGTACACTGGTCGGTCCATCGCAGGCCGGTCGTCCCCTGGCGCAAAGGGGGACGACCGGCCTGATCGTCCCTCAAGGAGGTGCGCCAGGATGACCAGTACGGTCCCCGCGCTCGGAACTCGTACGGCCGAAGGCTCCGCCCTGCAGGCCGTGCTCCTCGACATGGACGGAACCCTGGTGGACACCGAGGGATTCTGGTGGGACGTGGAGGTCGAGGTCTTCAAGGCCCTCGGGCACGCGCTGGAGGACTCCTGGCGCCATGTGGTGGTCGGCGGTCCGATGACCCGCAGCGCGGGCTTCCTCATCGAGGCCACCGGTGCCGACATCACCCTCCCCGAGCTGTCCGTGCTGCTCAACGACGGGTTCGAGGAGCGCATCGGCCACTCCCTGCCGCTGATGCCGGGCGCGCTCAGACTCCTCGCCGAACTGGCGGCGCACGAGATCCCCACCGCGCTGGTCTCCGCCTCGCACCGGCGGATCATCGACCGCGTCCTGGGCGTGATCGGCTCCCACTTCTTCGCGCTGACCGTCGCGGGCGACGAGGTGGAGCGGACGAAGCCGTTTCCCGACCCGTATCTGCTCGCGGCCGCGCGGCTCGGCGCCCATCCGGCTCGCTGTGCCGTCATCGAGGACACCTCGACCGGGGTCGCCTCCGCCGAGGCCGCCGGCTGCCAGGTGGTCGCCGTCCCCTCGGTCGCACCCATCGCCCCGGCCGCCCGCCGCACGGTGGTGAGTTCCCTGGAAGAGGTCGATCTGCCCTTTCTGCACCGTCTGATGACGGAAATGCGCTGAAAGTTCATCGAATGTGCCCCGTCGGATCACTCGGTGTGTGGTGCTGAATGCCGGGGGAAGTTCCGTCGGCTTTCTGTGGTAAGCGCGAGCGACGGCGCGGCAGGAATTGATACCGGGGCCTATGGCTGAATTCCGGCACTCCTCAATCAATTTGACGGTGTGACGTTCGCCACGTGACGGAGGGTCGACAGCGGGGCCGACTTGTGTACCGGCCCCCTGTTCGTGGGGGCTCGACGTGCCGTTGTGTCCCGATTCGTGAAACGCTGCACTAATCCTTCCCGTGTCGGGTTATCGGTGCGTCCACGCCCGGTTTCGCAGCGTGAGCGGAAGAAGGCTCCGGCACCTGGTGGCCGATCTGGTGGTGCGGACTAATGTCGTCGCGAGAACATCGCCGTAACCCCGTGACCCGCCGCGCCACCCCTGCATGCCGGTTCGCGGAAACTACAGCTCTGGAGAAACACGAGCATGAACCGCAAGACTTTGGTGCTGCCGGCCGTGGTTGGCCTGCTCGCTCCGGTGCTCGCCGCGTGTGGTGGGTCCGCAGGCGGGAGCAACAGCGGCGATGCCATCGTTGTCGGCACCACGGACCGGTTCACCGCGTCGAAGGAAGCCCCGGCTCCGTTCGACCCGGCGTACGCGTACGACGTCGGCACCTGGAACGTGCTGCGTCAGACCGTGCAGACGCTGATGGTCCAGCCGCGTGGTGACGGTCAGCCGCAGCCCGAGGCTGCCGAGAAGTGCGGGTTCAGCGACAGCGGCAACGAGCGTTACTCGTGCACGCTGCGCGAGGGCCTGCAGTTCTCCAACGGTGACCCGGTCACCGCGAAGGACGTCAAGTTCTCGATCGACCGTGCGAGGGCCATCAAGGCCGACAGTGGTGTGTTCGCCCTGCTGTCCACCATCGACACCGTCGAGACGCGGGGCGACCGCGAGGTGATCTTCCACCTCAACAGCGCCGACGCGACCTTCCCGTTCAAGCTGTCGACCCCGGTCGCCGGCATCGTGAACCCGAAGGACTACGAGAAGGACAAGCTGCGCGACGGCTTCTCCGTAGACGGCTCCGGGCCGTACACCGTGGAGACCGAGGTCAAGGACGACGCCGTCGTCAAGGCCGTCTTCACGAAGAACTCCCACTACAAGGGGCAGTTGAAGATCAAGAACTCCAAGGTCGAGATGCGCTCCTACGAGAGCGCCGCGACCATGGGTACCGCCCTCGAAAAGGGCGACATCGACCTGATGACGCGCTCGATGACGCCGGCGCAGATCACCAAGCTGGACAACGCTTCGGGCGGCAACATCAACCTGAACGAGATGCCCGGCCTGGAAATCCGCTACCTGGCCTTCAACACCGACTCCGCGTCGGTGAAGTCGACGGCCGTCCGCCAGGCCATGGCGCAGCTCATCGACCGCGGTGAGCTCGTCGCCAAGGTGTACGGTTCGCAGGCCCAGCCGCTCTACTCGATGGTCCCGGCGACCATCACGGGTCACTCCAACGCGTTCTTCAACAAGTACGGTGACCGCAGCGTCAGCAGGGCCCAGACGACGCTCACCAAGGCCGGCATCACCACGCCGGTCAAGGTCACCCTGCACTACACGACCGACCACTACGGTGCGGCCACCGCGCAGGAGTTCGACATCCTGAAGAAGCAGCTCAACTCGAGCGGCCTCTTCGACGTCACCACTCAGGGCGCGGTCTGGGACAAGTTCGTCCCAGCCGAGCGAAAAGGCAAGTACGACGTCTGGGGCATGGGCTGGTTCCCCGACTTCCCCGACGCCGACAACTTCCTGGCGCCGTTCCTCGACAAGGACAACTTCCTCAAGTCGCCCTACTCGAACGCCGACATCATCAACAGCCTGATCCCCGCCTCCCGCCGTGAGGCCGACCGGGCCAGCGCGTCGAAGAGCCTCACGACCATCCAGGACATCGTCGCGAGGGACGTGCCGCTGATCCCGCTGTGGCAGGGCAAGCAGTACATCGCGGCCCGCGACGACATCACGGGCTCGGAGTGGGCGCTCAACTCCTCCTCCACCCTTCAGCTGTGGGAGCTCGGCCGCGGCGTCAGCGAGTAACGGAACCATCCGATCCGGGGCCGTCAGGCCCCGGATCCGGCCCGGGGCCCTACGGTCCCGGGCTCAGTAGATCCAACGACAAGGCACGTGCAAGTGAACATGCGTAACCAGTGGCCAGTCCTGCCGATCGTGGCGGGGCTGGCCTCCGGCCTGCTGACCGGCTGCGGCTCGGAAACGGGCAGTACCGGGAGCAGTAGCTCCTCCGTGGTGATCGGGATGTCCGACGACGTCCTGGCCACCGACCCGGCTTCCGGCTACGACCCAGGATCGTGGCTGCTGTTCAACAACGTCTTCCAGTCGCTGTTGAGCTTCCCCAAGGGCGGAACCGAGCCCGAGCCGGAAGCGGCCAAGGAGTGCGCCTTCACCGACACCGGCACCAAGGTGTACAAGTGCACGCTGCAGGACGGTCTGAAGTTCAGCAACGGTGACGCGCTCACCTCGGCGGACGTGAAGTTCTCCTTCGACCGCATGCTGAAGATCAACGACGGCGCCGGTCCGGCGATCATGTTCCCCATGCTCGACCGGGTCGTCACGCCGGACGACCAGACCGTCGTCTTCCACCTCAAGTACGCAGACGCCACCTTCCCGAGCAAGATCGCCTCCGGCGCCGGCTCGATCGTGGACCACCAGCAGTACGCGACGAACGCGCTCCGCAAGGACAACGAGGCCGTCGGTTCCGGCCCGTACAAGCTCGACTCGTTCAGCCACGACAAGGCCGTCTTCTCGGTCAACCCGGGCTACAAGGGCACCGTCAAGGCCAAGAACACCGGCGTCACGCTGCAGTTCTTCCACGGCGACCAGGCGGCCCTGAAGAACTCCCTGATGAACAAGCAGGTCGACGTCGCCTACCGAGGCCTCGCCGCCAACGACATCGCGGGCATCCAGAAGGACTCCGCGACCAACAGCGGCATCAACGTCGTCGAGGGAACCAGCGCCGAAGTCCAGCACCTGGTCTTCAACATGGACGACCCGGTGGCCGGCAGGCCCGGCGTCCGCAAGGCCATCGCCTACCTCCTGGATCGCGACGCCCTCGTCGCCGACGTCTACCAGGACACCGCGGCCCCGCTGTACTCGATCGTCCCGTCCGGCGTCACCGGACACAGCACGTCCTTCTTCGACACCTACGGCGCCCACCCCTCGCAGGCCAAGGCCGCGGCCGCGCTGCACGCCGAGGGCATCACCGGCAAGGTGCGGCTCACCCTCTGGTCGACCCCCTCGCGCTACGGTCCCGCCACGGACCAGGAGTTCAAGGCGATCGCCAAGCAGCTCAACGCCAGCGGACTCTTCGACGCGAACGTGAAGTCCGTCGCCTACGGCCAGTACGAGCAGGACGTCACCGCCGGCAAGTACGGCGTGTACGTGAAGGGCTGGGTGCCCGACTACCCGGACCCGGACAACTTCACGGCCCCGTTCTTCGGCAAGGGCAACGTGCTGAGCAACAACTACACCAACCGCACGATCACCGGCACCCTCATCCCGAAGACGGCCGCCCAGAGCGACCGCGCCGCGACCGAGGGCGACTACGGCAAGCTCCAGGACCTGGTCGCAGCCGACGTGCCCGTCCTCCCGATCTGGCAGGCCAAGCAGTACGCCGTCGCGCGCGACAACGTCTACGGCCTCGAGAACTGCCTCGACGCCTCCACCGTGTTCCGCTTCTGGGAGATCTACAAGGGCTGACCGAGCGCCACTCGTGACCCTCATACGCGAAGGGCGCCCGTTCCTCATCGGAACGGGCGCCCTTCGCGCTGCCCGGAGCGAACCGGGACCGGCCCGGCGATGCGACGCTACTGCGCCCCGGGACGCACCAACCCGCTCTCGTACGCGTACACCGCGGCCTGCACCCGGTCGCGCAGCCCCAGCTTCGTCAGGACATGCCCCACATGCGTCTTGACCGTGGTCTCGCTCACGAACAGATCGGCCGCGATCTCGGCGTTCGACAGCCCGCGCGCCACCAGCTTCAGCACCTCGACCTCACGGTCGGTCAGCGTGTGCAACGTGTCCGGAACCGGCTCGTCGCCGGACGGCAGATGGCCCGCGTACTTGTCGAGCAGCCTGCGCGTGATGCTCGGCGCCAGCATCGCCTCGCCCGCCGCGACCACCCGGATCGCCTGCACCAGCTCATTGGCCGGCGCGTCCTTGAGGAGGAAACCGCTGGCGCCCGCGCGAAGCGCCTCCACCACATACTCATCGAGGTCGAACGTCGTCAGGACGAGGACCTTCGCCGGACCGTCCCGACCGGGGCCGGTGATCTGCCGGGTCGCCTCTACACCGTCCATCCGCGGCATACGGATGTCCATCAGAACCACATCGGGCTGCAGCGCACGCACCTGATCGAGTGCCTGGAGACCGTCACCGGCCTCGCCGACGACCGCCAGATCCTGCTCCGCTTCCAGAATCATCCGGAAGCCGGTACGCAGCAGCGGCTGGTCGTCGACCAGTAGGACGCGGATGGCCACGTAAGTCTCCTTCGCTAGTCCGGCCCCATTCTGCCCTGCTCCTGCACGCCCGACCCGGGCGCCCTCACCGGGAGCGGATACGCCGGGGGAGTACCACCGAATTCCGGACACACGGCCTGGTGGTCGCACCAGCCGCACAGCTTGGTGGGGCGCGGCCGCCACTCGCCCGTCTCCGTCGCCTCCCGGATCGCCTCCCACAGGGCGAGCAGCTTGCGCTCCACCCGCTCCAGGTCCGCGATCTCCGGGTCGTACGTCAGCACGTCACCGCTGCCCAGATAGACGAGCTGAAGACGGCGCGGGACCACCCGCTTCAGCCGCCACACCACCAGGGCGTAGAACTTCATCTGGAACAGGGCGCCCTCCGCGTACTCCGGCCGGGGCGCCTTTCCCGTCTTGTAGTCGACGATCCGGACCTCGCCCGACGGGGCCACGTCCACCCGGTCGATGATTCCGCGCAGGGTGAGCCCGGAATCCAGCCGCGCCTCGACGAACAACTCCCGCTCGGCCGGCTCAAGCCGCGTCGGATCCTCCAGCGTGAACCAGCGCTCCACCAGCCGCTCCGCCTCGGCGAGCCAGCGCGCGAGCCGCTCGCCCTCCGGGTCGTCGGCGAACAGCTCCAAGACCTCCGGCTTCGCCTCCCGCAGCCGGTCCCACTGGGCCGGGACCAGCGACTTGGCGCGCGGCGCGGTCCGGTCCGGGGCCGGGGCGTCGAAGAGCCGCTCCAGGACCGCGTGCACCAGCGTCCCCCTGGTCGCCGCCTCACTCGGCTTCTCGGGCAACTTGTCGATCACGCGGAACCGGTACAGCAACGGACACTGCATGAAGTCACTGGCACGCGAGGGCGACAGCGAGGCGGGCGCGCGCGCGAGGGCGGGGGCCGGTCCGTCGGCGACGGGCACGCCGGTTTCGGTGGCCGCGGCCCCTTCTTCGGGTACGGCGCCCTCGGTGCTGGTTTCCATGACAACAGACCTTACGGCCCGCCACCGACAGCGAACCGGTCCCGGCGGCGGCCACGGCTCGGAAAACAGAGGGGGTGCCGGGGCGGAACGCGCCGCGACGGCCGCATACCATCGACCCCAGACCCTCCCGCTCCGCATGAACCGGGGGCGGGGGACGCTATCGAACGAGGGGACATCGTGGACGAGAGCGGCGGGAGCGGGCAGCCGCGGTCCGGTACCGGCGAGGCGGCCGAGCACCACGAGAGGCCCCAGGCCTCCGCCGGTCCGGCCTCCGACGCACGCCCCGGCCCGGCCGGGCCCGAGACCACCACCGGGCCGGCGCCCACGGCCCCCGGCCACGACTCCCGCACCGGGACGGACCCCGACGCGGACACCGGCACCCGGGCCCACGCGGACACCCCGGCCCGTCCCCAGGCCGATTCCCCCACGGACGCCGGGGCCGCCTCCCACACACAGCCCGGACCCCACGACGACACCACGCCTGAGGACCGGACCCGATCAAAGGCGCACCCCACGCCCGCTCCGGAGCCCGCGGCACACCCCGGAACCTCCCTCGACCCGCTCGTGAAGGCCCCCGCCTCCACCGAGCGCACCGACCGTGAGGACGGAACCGAGGAGACCGAGCAGTCCGGAGCCCCTGGCGAGGCCCACGAACCGTCCGAAGATCCGAGCGAGGCCAACGAACCGTCCGAAGGTCCGAGCGAGGCCCACGACGACGAGCCCACCCCCACGGACCACGACGAACCCGCCGACGCCCACCGGACCCGCGCCCACACAGGAACCGGCAAAGCACGGCCACCGCGCCGCGGAAAGGAACCCGGCGGCGGGCTCCTGATGGGCCGGCCGTTCGGCGTGCCCGTGTACGTCGCGCCCAGCTGGTTCCTCGTCGCCGCCCTGATCACCTGGGTGTTCGGCGGCCAGCTCGACCGCGTCCTGCCCGAACTCGGCGCCGCCCGCTACCTGGTGTCCCTCTTCTTCGCGGTCGCCTTCTACGCCTCCGTACTCGTCCACGAACTCGCCCACACCGTCGCCGCCCTGCGCTTCAAACTGCCGGTGCGCCGGATCCAGCTCCAGTTCTTCGGCGGCGTCTCCGAGATCGAGAAGGAAGCCGAGACCCCGGGCCGCGAGTTCGTGCTCGCCTTCGTCGGCCCGCTGCTCTCCCTCATCCTGTCCGGCCTCTTCTACCTCGCCATGCTGCCCGTCGAGCCCGGCACCGTCCCCGGCGTCCTGCTGGCCGGCCTGATGATCTCCAACCTCATCGTCGCCGCCTTCAACCTGCTGCCCGGCCTGCCCCTCGACGGCGGCCGCATGCTCCGCGCCGTCGTCTGGAAGATCACCGGCAGAGCCATGAGCGGCACCGTCGCCGCCGCATGGGTCGGCCGTGCCCTCGCCGTCTCCGTACTGATCGGACTGCCCCTGCTCACCCAGTCCCAGGCACTGGGCGCCGCCCCCGAGAACGTCGGCAGCATGGACACCATCACGGACGCCCTCCTCGCCGCCATCCTCGCCGCGATCATCTGGACCGGCGCCGGCAACAGCCTGCGCATGGCCCGCCTGCGCGAACACCTGCCGGAACTGCGCGCCCGGTCACTCACCCGCCGCGCGGTCCCGGTCGAGACCAGCACCCCGCTCTCCGAGGCACTGCGCCGCGCCAACGACGTCGGCGCCCGCGCCCTGGTCGTCGTCGACGCCGACGGCCAACCGCTCTCCCTCGTCCGCGAGGCCGCCATCGTCGGCGTACCCGAGCACCGCCGCCCCTGGGTCGCGGTCAGCGGCCTCGCCCAGGACCTCACCGACGGCATGCGCGTCTCCGCCGAACTCGCCGGCGAGGACCTCCTCGACGCCCTGCGCGCCAGCCCCGCCACCGAGTACCTGGTGGTGGAGGACTCCGGCGAGATCTACGGCGTCCTGTCCGCCGCCGACGTGGAACGCGCCTTCGTGAAAGCCATGGCCCGGCCCTCCTGACCGTGGTCGGCGGCCCCGCCCAGGACCGGTAGGCTGTTCACATGTCCGAACCGACCGGTGCCGCCCGCAGGCGCGGGCCCTTCAAGGTCGGGGACCAGGTTCAGCTGACCGACCCCAAGGGCCGCCACTACACGTTCACGCTCGAGGCCGGGAAGAACTTTCACACCCACAAGGGTTCCTTCCCCCACGACGAGCTGATCGGTGCTCCCGAGGGCAGCGTTGTCCGCACCACGGGAAACGTCGCCTATCTCGCGCTGCGCCCCCTGCTCCCCGACTACGTCCTGTCCATGCCCCGCGGCGCCGCCGTGGTCTACCCCAAGGACGCGGGGCAGATCCTGGCCTTCGCCGACATCTTCCCCGGCGCCCGCGTCGTGGAAGCGGGAGTCGGCTCCGGCTCGCTCAGCAGCTTCCTGCTGCGCGCCATCGGCGACCAGGGCATGCTGCACTCCTACGAGCGCCGCGAGGACTTCGCCGAGATCGCCCAGCAGAACGTGGAGCGCTACTTCGGCGGACCGCACCCCGCCTGGCAGCTCACCGTCGGCGACCTCCAGGACAACCTGAGCGACACCGACGTCGACCGCGTCATCCTCGACATGCTCGCCCCCTGGGAGTGCCTGGAGGCGGTCTCCAAGGCGCTCGTCCCCGGCGGCATCCTCTGCTGCTACGTGGCGACCACCACCCAGCTCGCGCGGACCGTCGAGTCGATCCGCGAGATCGGCTGCTTCAACGAGCCCACCGCCTGGGAATCGATGATCCGCAACTGGCACATCGAGGGACTGGCCGTCCGCCCGGACCACCGGATGATCGGCCACACCGGCTTCCTGCTCACCGCCCGCCGCCTCGCGGACGGCGTCGAGCCGCCCACGCGCCGCCGCCGCCCCTCCAAGGGCTCGTACGGCGAGGACTACTCCGGCCCGAACGCCGACGGCGGCTCCGCCCGCTGACGTACCCAACGCACCACGACTGTGGCCGAGTTCCCGGGAAACTCCGGGAACTCGGCCACAGCGCTTTTCCGTTGACGCACCGTCACACCCGGTGGACCGCCCGGCCGGGAGCGCGGCCGACAGCTTTCCCGAGCCCGCCGATGGTCCCCCGCAAGGCTGCTGACGGGTCCTCGGGAAGTCGGCGGACGGCTCTGCCGACCGCGCTCTGACAGGTGGCCCGTCGAACGGCCGACGAGTGTGTCGGCGGACCGGCCCAAGGGCCCGACGCACGCCTCGGCACATCGCGCCGCAGGCCGTCGGGCCGTCGGCGGAGCTGCCGCGAGCCGGACCTGCATGCCTGCCGGGCCGGTCTCCGGACGGCGCGGAAGGCAGCCGCGGTCCACCGGAGACCGGCCGACAAGGCCGCCGAGCCCGCCGGCAGCCTTTGCGGGAGGCGGGAGGCGGGAGGCGGGAGGCGGGAGGCGGGAGGCGGGAGGCAGGCGAGGGGCGTGGGGCGCCGCGCAGTGTCTTCCCCAGGACGCCCTACTGAAAGCGTTCCTGGCGGCCACCCGGCGGGGCCCTACTGACGCCTTCCTGGCGGCCACCAAGCCGCCCCTCCGACACCTTCCTGAGGGCCACCCGGCGGCCGTCAGGTGGCCCTCCTGTCCGGGTCCTGCCGACGGTCCTGCCGTCGGTCTCCCGACGGCCCTCCCGGTAGCCTCAGGGTGGCCCTCCCGACGGCCCGCGCGGGGTCGCTCCGGGACCGGGCCGGAAACTCCGCCGGAACTCTTCACAAGTCCGGACCCCGCCGTTCCACCAGGCTGTGACGTGTGGCACCATGCGGGTCACCCCACCCCCACCGGCACAGCCCTCGCGGGAGACACTCCTAGTGCAGCAATCCGTTGTCCCGGAACTGGCACACACGCAGACCAGCCCCATCCAGTGGGTCGCCACGGCCACCGCCATCGCCGGAGTCGTGGCGCTGTCGTCCGTGATCCACCCCGATCCGGCGAGGGCGGCCCAGCCCGGCGCCGGCCCGAAACCGGCGACGGCCCCGGTGGCCGCCCCCGACCCGACCGGCGTGGACTTCCCGATCACCTGCGGGCCCGTCAAGGTGCTCGTCCAGAAGAAGGCCTCCGGGGACCTGGACGGCGACGGCCGCCCCGAGACCGTGGCCGTCGTCCGCTGCGACGCCGGCTCCGGAACCCCGCCCAACGGCGTCTACGTCCTCACCCAGGCCGAGGGAGCGAAACGGCCCAGGGTCGTGGCGACCCTGGTCGATCCCAAGGACCGGCTGAGCGTCACGGACTTCGCGGTGCGCGCCGGAGCCGTCACCGCCACCATGCTCGGCTACTCCTCCGCCGACGTGCCGAGTTGCTGCCCGGACCTGAAGGACAGCGCCAAGTGGCAGTGGAAGAACGGCGCGTTCATCCGCTCGACAACGCCCGAAGCGCGGAGTGAGTGAGCGCGCCCCCGGCGCGAGGCCCGAACAAAAGAAAACACCCTCCGCGGTGCGGAGGGTGTGAGGAAGCAGACATCGCGTGACGCGGGGTGCCCGAAAGGTCACTCCGCGTCGGGACCGAACACCTCGACCTTGTCCGAAACGCGACGGACGTGGATGCAGTCCCCCGGGCACTCCTTCGCCGAGTCCGTCACATCGCGCAGAAGCGGCAGCGGTACGGGCGTTGTGGCGCCCACCGCCTGCAGGAGCTCGTCCTCGGGACTCTTCACATAGGCCAGGCCGTCAATGTCCAGCTCAAAGACCTCGGGCGCGTACTGGACGCAGATCCCGTCGCCGGTACAGAGATCCTGGTCGATCCAGACCTCAAGCGCCTCGCCGTCGACTCCGGCCTCCTGCTGCACGGTCATTTCTCCTGCCGTTTTCTGCGTCGAGCGGACCGAAGACTGGGGAATCGGGCCAGCTCTGACGGGTGTTGAACACTTCGACCCTACCTCCGCCCGCTTCCCAGGCATGTTCGGTGGGTATTCCCCTGGCGTGAGGGAGAGCGCAAGGGTGAAGATCGGACACACCCCGACAGTCTTTGTGATCTAGGGGTTTCAATCGACACCCACCCAGGTAGGGTCTGGAAGCGTCCAGCTCCCCTTGGAGGAGGTGAGGACCGTGGCAGCCCACGACGACGACATGAACCGCGGCATCCGCCCGGGACGAGGGTCCGATGACCCCGCCGGGCAGATTGCCTACCTTGAGCAGGAGATCGCCGTCCTGCGACGCAAGCTCGCCGACTCTCCGCGACACACGAGGATTCTCGAAGAGCGGATCGTCGAGTTGCAGACCAACCTGGCAGGCGTGTCCGCACAGAACGAGCGGCTCGCCAACACGCTCCGTGAGGCCCGCGACCAGATCGTGGCCCTCAAGGAAGAAGTCGACCGGCTCGCACAGCCGCCGGCCGGCTTCGGTGTCTTCCTCACGGCGAACGAGGACGGCACGGCGGACATCTTCACCGGGGGCCGCAAGCTCCGGGTGAACGTCAGCCCCAGCGTGGAGCTCGAAGAGCTCAGGCGTGGCCAGGAAGTGATGCTCAACGAAGCTCTCAACGTGGTCGAGGCCATGGAATACGAGAGCGTCGGCGACATCGTCACCCTCAAGGAGATCCTGGAGGACGGCGAGCGCGCCCTCGTCCAGGGACACACGGACGAGGAACGGGTGGTCCGGCTCGCCGAACCGCTCCTGGACGTCAATATCCGTCCCGGAGACGCCCTCCTCCTCGAACCCCGTTCCGGCTACGTCTACGAGATCGTTCCGAAGAGCGAGGTCGAGGAACTCGTCCTCGAAGAGGTCCCGGACATCGGCTACGAGCAGATCGGCGGTCTGGGCGGCCAGATCGAGATGATCCGCGACGCGGTCGAGCTCCCGTACCTCTACCCCGACCTCTTCAAGGAGCACGAACTGCGGCCGCCCAAGGGTGTCCTGCTGTACGGGCCCCCCGGATGCGGAAAGACGCTCATCGCCAAGGCCGTGGCCAACTCCCTGGCCAAGAAGGTCGCCGAAGTGACCGGACAGGCCACCGGCAAGAGCTTCTTCCTCAACATCAAGGGCCCCGAGCTCCTGAACAAGTACGTCGGCGAGACCGAGCGGCAGATCCGCCTCGTCTTCCAGCGTGCCCGGGAGAAGGCCAGCGAGGGCACACCCGTCATCGTCTTCTTCGACGAGATGGAATCCCTCTTCCGCACCCGTGGATCAGGCGTCAGCTCGGACGTGGAGAACACCATCGTCCCGCAGCTGCTCGCCGAGATCGACGGCGTCGAGGGCCTGCAGAACG
This sequence comes from Streptomyces sp. NPDC002742, assembly GCF_042888885.1. Taxonomy (NCBI): domain Bacteria; kingdom Bacillati; phylum Actinomycetota; class Actinomycetes; order Kitasatosporales; family Streptomycetaceae; genus Streptomyces; species Streptomyces sp. NPDC002742. The sequence goes on along the minus strand of NZ_JBIAQF010000009.1, from coordinate 346,347 downwards.
TGGTCGTGATCGGCGCCTCGAACCGCGAGGACATGATCGACCCGGCCATCCTGCGGCCCGGACGACTCGACGTGAAGATCAAGATCGAGCGCCCGGACGCCGAAGCGGCGAAGGACATCTTCCAGAAGTACCTCACCGAGCGTCTCCCGCTGCACTCCGAGGACGTGGGAGAGCACGGCGGCGACAGGGCGGCCACCGTCCACGGCATGATCCAGACAGCCGTGGAGCAGATGTACGCCGAATCGGAGGAGAACCGCTTCCTGGAGGTCACCTACGCCAACGGTGACAAGGAAGTCCTCTACTTCAAGGACTTCAATTCCGGCGCCATGATCGAGAACATCGTCGGCCGCGCCAAGAAGATGGCCATCAAGGACTTCTTGGAGCACAGCCAGAAGGGCCTCCGGGTCTCCCACCTCCTCCAGGCCTGCGTGGACGAGTTCAAGGAGAACGAGGACCTGCCCAACACCACCAACCCGGACGACTGGGCCAGGATCTCCGGAAAGAAGGGTGAACGGATCGTCTATATCCGTACGCTCATCACCGGAAAGCAGGGCGCGGACACCGGACGCTCCATCGACACGGTGGCCAACACCGGTCAGTACCTGTAAAAGACAGGGCGGCTGCGGGTGCCCAACACGGGTATCCGCAGCCGACTGCTTTTCAGGTCGAGGCCGGAGCACAGCAATGACGCAAATGATCTCCCCACCAGCGCAAAGGCGTTCTAGGCTCTTTCGTACCGCCGAGTCGCGCAGTGCGGGGACGGGCACCGCACACGCACCGGAGCGCCAGCGGTACTTGAGCAGCGCCCCCGACCGAGGGCGCCGCCGGCAAGGAGGGCCGCATGACCGTACGGCGAGTAATGGGCATCGAGACGGAGTACGGGATCTCCGTCCCCGGTCACCCCAACGCCAATGCCATGCTCACCTCGTCCCAGATCGTCAACGCCTACGCGGCGGCGATGCACCGGGCGCGCCGCGCCCGCTGGGACTTCGAGGAGGAGAACCCGCTGCGGGACGCGCGAGGCTTCGACCTCGCCAGGGAGACCGCCGACTCCAGCCAGCTCACCGACGAGGACATCGGCCTGGCCAATGTCATCCTCACCAACGGTGCACGGCTGTACGTCGACCACGCACACCCGGAATACAGCTCCCCCGAAGTCACCAACCCGCGGGACGCCGTCCTGTGGGACAAGGCCGGCGAGCGCATCATGGCGGAGGCCGCCGAGCGAGCGGCCCAGCTCCCCGGCGCCCAGCCGATCCACCTCTACAAGAACAACACCGACAACAAGGGCGCCTCGTACGGCACGCACGAGAACTACCTGATGAAGCGGGAGACCCCCTTCTCGGACATCGTGCGGCACCTGACGCCGTTCTTCGTCTCACGCCAGGTCGTCACCGGAGCGGGCCGCGTCGGTATCGGCCAGGACGGGCACGAGCACGGCTTCCAGCTCAGCCAGCGCGCCGACTACTTCGAGGTCGAGGTCGGCCTGGAGACCACCCTCAAGCGCCCCATCATCAACACCCGCGACGAGCCGCACGCCGACGCGGAGAAGTACCGCCGACTGCACGTGATCATCGGGGACGCGAACCTCTCCGAGATCTCCACCTATCTCAAGCTCGGCACGACGGCGCTCGTCCTCTCAATGATCGAGGACGGCTTCATCGCCGTCGACCTGGCCGTCGACCAGCCCGTACGCACCCTCCACCAGGTCTCCCACGACCCGACCCTCAAGCGCCTGGTCACGCTCCGCAGCGGACGCACCCTCACCGCGGTGCAACTGCAGATGGAGTACTTCGAGCTGTCCCGCAAGTACGTGGAGGAGCGGTTCGGGGCGGACGCGGACGAGCAGACCAAGGACGTCCTGCTGCGCTGGGAGGACACCCTGAACCGCCTGGAGAACGACCCGATGAGCCTCTCCGGGGAGCTCGACTGGGTCGCCAAGCGGGAGCTCATGGAGGGCTACCGGCGCCGTGACGACCTCGACTGGGACGCCGCCCGGCTGCACCTGGTCGACCTCCAGTACGCCGACGTACGCGCCGAGAAGGGCCTCTACAACCGTCTGGCCGCCCGCGGCAAGATGAAGCGCCTGCTGGACGAGAACGAGGTCGAGCGGGCCCGTACGACACCGCCGGAGGACACCCGCGCGTACTTCCGCGGACGCTGCCTGGAGCAGTACGCGGACGACGTGGCGGCGGCCTCCTGGGACTCGGTCATCTTCGATCTGCCCGGCCGGGACTCGCTCCAGCGCGTCCCAACCCTGGAGCCCCTTCGCGGAACGCGTAATCACGTCAAGGAGCTCCTGGACCGCTGCCGGACGGCGGAGGACCTGGTCAGGGTGCTGTCGGGCAACTGAGCTTCCACCCGGACGGCACCGGCCGGACAGGGTGGAATACCCGGCGTAAGGGAATCATCGAGGTGGTCCCCGTACGTTGTGGCAACTGCGGGGCCGATGTCGGACCCTGCTTGTAGGGTCTGATCAAGAACGTCGAACCGAGCGGGGTGAGGGTTATGGCGACCAAGGACACCGGCGGCGGACAGCAGAAGGCGACGCGTTCCACCGAGGAGGTCGAGGAACAGTCGCAGGACGCGCAGGCGACCGACGACCTCAAGGAACGCCAGGAGAAGCTGAGCGACGACGTCGACTCGGTTCTTGACGAAATTGACGATGTACTCGAGGAAAATGCCGAGGACTTCGTCCGTAGCTTCGTTCAGAAGGGTGGAGAGTGATTTTGCCTTCGGCTTGAAGGCGGGATCGGGGGCTCCCTGAGTGAACGAAGAGCTGGAGTTGCGGCGCTGCTCTCGGTGCAAGCGAGGCTTGCCGAGAGCGGCGTTCGCGAACAACAAGTCGACGCCTGACGGTCTCCAGGCGCACTGCCGGGAGTGCGTGGCTGAATACTCAGCGGCGCACTACCGGCGGCGCAGGGAAGCCCTTGGCAAGACGGTGCGCGAGACGGTGGACGTCCCTGCGGGACACAAGCTGTGCCGAACCTGCGGGATCGTAAAGCCGCACAGTGATTGGCATCGAAACGCGTCGGCGTCGGACGGTCTGAACACCCGGTGCAAGGCGTGCAGGGCCGTCAGGGCGCGCGGGGATCATCTGAAGCGCAGCTACGGCCTCACCGAAGCCCAGCGCGACGCGATGGTCGCCTCTCAAAAGGGGCTCTGCGTGATCTGCCTGAAAGCTCCTGCCGTTCATGTGGATCACTGCCACAAGACGGGTAGTGTCCGTGGCGTACTGTGCTTCAACTGCAATTCGGCCATCGGCAAGTTGGGAGACGATCCCGACGCTGTTCGTCGGGCTGCCGCCTACCTGGAGGGAAACGCGTGGAAGCCAACACTCGTAGCACCGGGCGTCTACCGGCTGCCTTCCTGACGCCCGGGTCGTCGTCCTTCATGGACTTCCTGTCCGAGCACCAGCCGGAGATGCTCCCCGGCAGGCGGCAACTGCCGCCCGTCCAGGGGGTGATCGAGGCCCCGCACGGCACGACCATCGTCGCCGTCACCTTCGCCGGCGGAGTCGTCCTCGCCGGTGACCGGCGGGCCACGATGGGGAACGTCATCGCCCAGCGCGACATCGAGAAGGTCTTCCCGGCCGACGAGTACTCGGCGGTGGGCATCGCCGGTACGGCGGGTCTGGCCGTGGAGATGGTGAAGCTGTTCCAGCTGGAGCTGGAGCACTTCGAGAAGGTGGAGGGCGCCACGCTCTCCCTGGAGGGCAAGGCGAACCGCCTGTCCACGATGATCCGTTCCAACCTCGGCATGGCCATGCAGGGCCTCGCCGTGGTCCCCCTGTTCGCGGGCTTCGACGTGGACCGCGACCGGGGCCGCATCTTCTCCTACGACGTCACCGGCGGCCGCTCCGAGGAGCACGGCTACGCGGCCACGGGCTCCGGCTCGATCTTCGCGCGCGGCGCCATGAAGAAGCTCTACGCCAAGGATCTGACGGAGAGCCAGGCCACGACGCTGGTCGTGCAGGCCCTCTACGACGCGGCCGACGACGACTCGGCGACCGGTGGTCCCGATGTCGCGCGCCGGATCTACCCGATCGTCACCGTGATCACCGAGAGCGGCTTCCGCCGGCTCACCGACGAGGAGTCCTCCGAGATCGCCCGCGCGATCCTGGAGCGGCGACTCGAGCAGCCCGACGGCCCGCGCGCCGCGCTGCTCTAGACCGGCCTCTTTTCCCAGGTGATCCAGTGACTTCGACAGAAAGGGACGGATAGCCGGTGTCGACTCCGTTCTACGTCTCACCCCAGCAGGCCATGGCCGACCGGGCGGAGTACGCCCGCAAGGGCATCGCCCGCGGTCGCAGCCTGGTCGTGCTGCAGTACGCCGACGGCATCGTGTTCGTCGGCGAGAACCCGTCCCGCGCGCTGCACAAGTTCAGCGAGATCTACGACCGGATCGGCTTCGCGGCCGCCGGCAAGTACAACGAGTACGAGAACCTGCGGATCGGCGGTGTGCGCTACGCCGACCTGCGCGGCTACACGTACGACCGTGACGACGTGACCGCCCGTGGTCTGGCGAACGTGTACGCCCAGACGCTGGGCACGATCTTCTCGTCGGCGGCGGAGAAGCCGTACGAGGTGGAGCTGGTGGTCGCCGAGGTCGGCGACACGCCCGACGGCGACCAGATCTACCGGCTGCCGCACGACGGTTCGATCGTGGACGAGCACGGTTCGGTCGCCGTCGGCGGCAATGCCGAGCAGATCAGTACCTATCTGGACACCCAGCACCGGGACGGGATGTCGCTGGCGGAGGCTTTGAAGCTGGCTGTTCAGTCGTTGTCCCGGGAGCCGAACGGTGGCGAGCGGGAGATTCCGGCGGAGCGGCTGGAGGTCGCGGTGCTGGACCGGACGCGGCCGCAGAAGCGGAAGTTCAAGCGGATCGTCGGTCGTCAGCTGGGCCGGCTGCTGGAGGCCGGAGGAGCGGAGACCGCGACGGAGGCCGAGGACGCCGACGACGAGTGAGGTCACGTACGGCCTCGCGCCCGTCCGTCGGGTGCTCATACGGAAGGGGTCGCCCCGGTGCACACCGGCGTGGCCCCTTCCGCGTGCGGGGCCGGTGGGCCCAGGGCTGAAGGTGGTGGCGTCTACGGGCCTGGAGGGGCCGTGGAGCCCCGTACGACCAGTTCGACGGGGATGTCCTCCTGGGGCGGTGTGCGGCCGTCCAGGACGGCGAGGAGGGCCTTCATGCCCTGTTCTCCGAAGCGTTCGGCGTCCAGGCGGACCGTGGTGAGCTCCGGGTCGAGGGCCCGGGCCAGGGCGAGGTCGTCGAGACCGGTGATGGAGATGTCCTCGGGGATGCGCAGGCCGAGGCGGCGGGCGGCCTTGTAGGCGCCCGCGGCCAGTTTGTCGTCGTCGCAGATCACGGCCGTGGGGCGGGGTCCCGGGGCGGAGAGGGCTGTCTGGGCCGCAGCCAAGGCGTCCTCGAAGGAGATGGGTGCCCGGGCGACGCGCAGGCTGGTTCCGGGGACCTCGACGAGGCAGGAGGCCACCTCCCGGGCGCGGACCTCGAAGGTCCAGGACGGGATGTCGGCGGCCAGGTGCAGGAAGCGGCGGTGGCCCAGTTCGAGCAGATGGGCGGTGACCTGGCGTACGGCGTCCGCGATGTCGAGGTTGACGGTCGCCGCGCCCTGGCTGCCGGCCGGGTCGCTGTCGAGCATGACCAGGGGGAGCTGGTCGCCGCGGATCGCGGTGAGGGCGTCGGCGGCCATGGAGGAGGCGATCACGCCGTCGAGGGCTGCCTGGGCGGAGCCGAAGGGGTCGCGGGCGGGGCCGATGCCTTCGGGGGAGGGGTAGAGGACGACGCCGAAGCCGTGTTCGGCGGCCACGCGGGCCGCGCCGGTGTAGACGCCCGCGAAGAACTCGGTGGTGAGCGCGGGGACCACCAGGAGGACGGTGCGGGTGCGGCCGAGGCGGAGGTTGCGGGCGGCCAGGTTCGGGCGGTAGCCGAGCTCCTGGGCGGCGTCCCGGACGCGTTCCGCGGTCGCGGCGGAGACGCGGCCGCGCCACTTGTCACCCAGTACGAGGGAGACGGCCGCCTGGGAGACCCCGGCGGCCTCGGCGACGTCCCGGCTCGTGGGGCGCGTACTACCTCTTGCCACCGTCGGCCTGCTCCTTCGTCTGGACTCCCGGACAGCGCACATGGTACGTATGGAGTGAGACGTTATACGTAACACCTGAGCGTCGCGTACTACGGAAGGGCAAGCCATGGCCGCGGGATACCTGGAGATCCTCAGGGCGAGGCACGCCACCCGGCTGCTCGTCGGCACGCTCGTGGGGCGGCTGCCGAACGCCACCGCGGCCATCGCGGTCGTGCTGTTCGTGCGGGCCGAGGGCGGCACGTACAGCCTGGCGGGCGCGCTCGCCGCCGTGTACGGGGTGGCCAACGCGGTGGGACAGCCCCTGCTCGGCAGGCTCGTGGACCTCTACGGGCAACCGCGGGTACAGCTGCCCGCGGCGGTCGTCTCGGCCTTCGGGATGGGCGTCTTCGCCTTCGTCGGGACGGACCGGCCGGGCCTCGCCTGTGCCGCGATGGCCGTGGCCGGTCTCTTCACGCCTCCCCTGGAGGGCGGTCTGCGGGCGCTGTGGCCCTCCGTCCTGCGCAGGGAGGAGCAGGTGCACACCGCGTACGCGATGGACGCCGTGGCGCAGGAAGTGATGTTCACCGTCGGGCCGTTGTTCGTGACGCTGTGCGTCTCGCTCTGGTCCGCCCGGGCCGCGCTGCTGATCCTGAGCGTCATCGGTGTCCTGGGGGCCCTCTCCGTGGTCGTCTCGCCGCCCTCGCGCGCGTGGCGGTCGGCCCCGCGCGAGGCGCACTGGCTCGGCGCCCTGCGCTCACCGGGGCTGGTGGCCCTGCTCGGCGCGTTCCTGTTCATCGGGATGGCGCTCGGCTCGATCACGGTCGCCGCGGTGTCGTACGCCGACGGGCACGGCGGGGACGCGGTGTACGGCTGGCTGATGGCGGGTATCGGCCTCGGCGCGCTGCTCGGCGGCCTGGTCTACGGCGCGCGTCGGTGGGGCGGGGCGCCGGAGCGGCGACTGCGGGTGCTCGTGGCCCTTCTGGCGGTCTGTTACGTCCCGCTGATGCTGGTGCCCGGGCCGGTCGCCATGACGGCTCTGGCCACCCTCGCCGGGGTGTTCCTCGCGCCCTGCATCGCCTGCGCCTTCGTCCTGGTGGACCGGCATGCTCCGGCCGGTACCGTCACCGAGGCCTTCTCCTGGCTCGTGACGACGTTCACCGTGGGCGCGTCGGTCGGAACGGGCCTCGCCGGGCCCGTCGTCGAGTGGGGCGGGGCGGCCCGGGGCTTCGCCGTTCCGGGGGTCGCGGGCGCGGCCGCGCTGGTGGTTCTGCTGGCCACGGGCCGGGTCCTCGCAGCTACCGGGAGGGGCGCGGTCGTTGCGGTCTCATCGGAAAATGATCCAAACCGAGCCGTCGAACCCCGTTTCAGCTCAGGGGATCGGGCGTAATGTTCAGTCATGGACCGCCGCATTTTCGGGCTGGAGAACGAGTACGGCGTCACGTGTACGTTCAGGGGACAGCGCCGCCTGTCTCCCGACGAGGTGGCGCGGTACCTCTTCCGCCGTGTCGTGTCATGGGGCCGCAGCAGCAATGTCTTTCTGCGGAACGGTGCCCGCCTTTATCTCGACGTGGGATCACATCCGGAATACGCGACACCCGAATGTGACAACGTGACGGAGCTCGTCACCCACGACAAGGCCGGCGAGCGCATTCTCGAAGGACTCCTGGTGGACGCCGAACGACGCCTGCACGAGGAAGGAATCGCGGGCGACGTCTATCTTTTCAAGAACAACACCGACTCGGCAGGCAACTCCTACGGATGCCACGAGAACTATCTGGTGGCCCGGCACGGGGAGTTCTCCCGGCTCGCGGACATCCTCATTCCGTTCCTCGTCACGAGGCAGCTGCTGTGCGGCGCCGGCAAGGTGCTGCAGACTCCGCGCGGTGCCGTGTACTGCGTCAGCCAGCGGGCCGAGCACATCTGGGAGGGCGTCAGTTCCGCGACGACCCGCTCCCGGCCCATCATCAACACGCGTGACGAGCCGCACGCGGACGCCGAGCGCTATCGCCGGTTGCACGTCATCGTCGGTGACTCGAACATGTCCGAGACGACCATGCTCCTCAAGGTCGGTGCCACCGACCTCGTGCTGCGCATGATCGAGGCGGGCACCGTCATGCGGGACCTCACCCTGGAGAACCCCATCCGGGCGATCCGTGAGGTGAGCCACGACATCACGGGCCGGCGCAAGGTGCGCCTGGCCAGCGGCCGTGAGGCCTCCGCGCTCGAGGTGCAGCGCGAGTACTACGAGAAGGCCGTGGACTTCGTCGAGCGCCGCGGTATCCGTACGGGAACCGTCGAGCAGGTCCTCGAACTGTGGGGTCGGGTGCTCGACTCGATCGAGGCCGAGGACCTCGACCGGATCGGCACCGAGATCGACTGGGTCATGAAGTACCAGCTCATCGAGCGGTACCGGGCCAAGCACAACATGACCATGTCGCACCCCCGGGTCGCGCAGATAGACCTCGCCTACCACGACATCCACCGTCGTCGTGGCCTCTACTACCTGTTGGAGAGGAAGGGGCAAGCCGCGCGGATCTGCAACGACTTGAAGATCTTCGAGGGCAAGTCGGTGCCGCCGCAGACGACTCGGGCGCGGTTGCGCGGCGACTTCATCCGGCGCGCTCAGGAGCAGCGCCGGGACTTCACGGTCGACTGGGTCCACCTGAAGCTCAACGATCAGGCGCAGCGCACGGTGTTGTGCAAGGACCCGTTCCGTTCGGTGGACGACCGGGTGGAGAAGCTCATCGCCGGAATGTGAGCCGGGAGTTCCGCGGGTGACGCGGAACGCAACGCGGGGCGCCGTACGTTATCCGTACGGCGCTCCGCTCACGTCGTAGAGTTGCGCGCACGCCATCAACCAAGATCGACCGATACGAGGCCCCCACCGTGCGCCGACGCTCACTCCTTCTCTCCGTACCCGCTGGACTGGTCACACTCGCCGGATGCGGTGACAACGGCAAGTCAGACACGGCCAAGTCCAGCAGCCCGTCGCCCTCGGCCTCGGCCGCGGCCTCCGCGCCGCCCCCGCCGAAGATCGTCGACGGCCCGCTGCCGGCGATCACCGCCGGTACGAAGTTCGGTGAGAAGCCGACCGTCGCCAAGGGGACCGGGGAGCCGTCGAAGGACCTGGCGGTCAGGACGGTCATCGCGGGCGGCGGCCAGACGGTCGCGGAGAACGACTACATCCAGGCCAACTACCTGGGTCAGATCTGGGCCACGGCGAAGGTCTTCGACAACTCCTACGACCGCAAGACGCCGCTGGTCATCCAGCTGGCGCAGGGCGGCATCATCGACGGCTGGCGCTACGCCCTGGTGGGCAAGAAGGCCGGCAGCCGGGTCGAGATGTCGGTCCCCCCGACCTGGGGCTACGGCCCGCAGGGCAACGCGCAGGCGGGTATCAAGGGCACGGACACGCTGGTGTTCGTCGTCGACATCGAGAACACGTTCAACTCGAAGAGCTCGGCCAAGGGCAAGAACGCCGCGCAGAGCGACGCGGCGCTGCCGAAGGTCGGCACCAACACGGACGGCAGTGCTCCCAAGATCACGGTACCGAAGTCGAAACCTCCGACGGCGCTCGTTGCGAACTATGTGATCGAGGGCGATGGCGACGAGGTCAAGGCCGACAGCACGGTCCTGGTGCAGTACGAGGGTGTGCTCTGGGACACCGGCAAGGAGTTCGACTCCACGTACCAGCGGGGTCAGCTGACGTCGTTCGGGCTCCAGCAGGTCGTCAAGGGCTGGGCGCAGGGGCTGACCGGCAAGAAGGTGGGCAGCCGCGTTCTGATCGTGATCCCGCCGAAGCTGGGCTACGGCGACAAGCCGCCGGCCGGCAGCGGTATCGAGAAGGACTCCACGCTCGTCTTCTCGGTCGACATCCTGGCGAAGATGTGACGCCCTCGGTGATGTAAGACTGTCCGCGTTGCCCATACGTACACAAGCAGGAGCAAAGACGTGAGCATCGAGAAGCCCGAGATCGATTTCCCTGAGGGCCAGCCGCCGGCGGACCTTGAGATCAAGGACATCTGGGAGGGCGACGGCGCCGTCGCCAAGGCTGGCGACTTCGTCAAGGTCCACTACGTGGGCGTGGCCTTCTCCACCGGCGAGGAGTTCGACGCCTCCTGGAACCGCGGCGCCCCGCTGGAGTTCAAGCTCGGTGTCGGCCAGGTCATCAGTGGCTGGGACAAGGGCGTGCAGGGCATGAAGGTCGGCGGTCGTCGTCAGCTGGTCATCCCGGCGCACCTCGCGTACGGCGACCGCGGCGCGGGCGGCGCCATCGCCCCCGGCGAGACGCTGATCTTCGTCTGCGACCTGGTCGCGGTCTGAGACCGGCACCGGACCGTACTCCGGTCCGGTCGTCGGGAGGTACGGATCATGAAGGGCGGATCATGGACAAGGGTCCGGTCCGATCTTCGTACGCCGCGTGATCAGGGTCTGACCGGATCCGATCATCTGGGCCCATGCCTGTCCGGGCATGGGCCCTCGGCTTTTGCCGCGGCCCTCCGGAGCGGTACGGTCATCGGTCGGAAGCACCATAGGAAGGGCGTCGATGGCCATTGCCAAGGCCGAGCGGCTGATGAACCTCGCACTGTGTCTGCTCGGGACGCGGCGGCCGCTCAGCAAGCGCGAACTCCGCGAGTCCATCGAGGCCTATCTGGAAGCCGGGTCGGACGACAGTTTCAACCGGATGTTCGAGCGGGACAAGGACGATCTGCGCGAACTGGGCCTGGTCATCGAGACGGTGGAGAACCTCGACGGCGAGGTCGGCTATCTCGCCCGCCGCGACAGCAACCGCCTGCCGCCGATCACCCTCGACGCCGAGGAGGCCGCCGCCCTCGGTCTGGCCGCCAAGGTCTGGCAGCAGGCCCGGCTGGCCGGTGCCGCGAGCGGCGCGCTGCAGAAGCTGCGCGCCGCCGGTCTGCCCGAGGACGTGGACCCGTACGGGTCGCACGGCGCCCTGGAGCCGCACATCCCTGTCCACGAGGCCGCCTTCGAACCTCTGATGCTCGCCTGCCGTGACCGGCGCCCGGTCGTCTTCGACTACCGCAAGGCCACCGCCGCGCACCCCGAGACCCGGCAGGTCGAGCCCTGGGCCCTTGAGTGCTGGCGCGGCCACTGGTATCTCGCGGGCTGGGACCGCGACCGGGCCGCCGAGCGCGTCTTCCGGCTCTCCCGGATCACCGGAAAGGTCCGTGCGCGTGCGGGCAAGTACACGGCCGAGGTGCCCGATGTCGTCACCGTGCGCGAGACGGTCGCCGGCTGGGCGGGGGAGATCACCGACCGCTCGGCGCTGATCCGGCTGCGTTCCGGCGCGGGCTACCCGCTGCGGGCCAAGGCCGTCTCGGTACGGGAACTGGGCGGCGGCTGGGACGAGTTGGAGATTCCGTACGGGCACGGACTGGACGCCTGGCTCGTCGAGTTCGGGCCGGACGTGGTGGTCGTTGAGCCCACCGAACTGCGGGCCGATGTGGTCGACCGGCTGCGCGCCGTGGCCAAGGGCTGAGGGGAAACGTAAGAAAGTGGCAGGAAAACCGGCCAGGCCCACGAACGCGATCGACCAGACCCGGCGGATGCTCTCCCTGGTGACGTATCTGCGTGAGCGCCCCGGCGCGCGCGTCGGCGATGTCGCCCGTGCCTTCGGGATCACCGAGGACGAGCTGATCTCCGACCTCGATGTGCTGCCGCTGTGCGGGACCAGCTTCCGCGGCGGGGATCTGCTCGACATCGACACCGACGGTGACCGGATCTGGTGGCACAACCCCGACGACGTCGCCGAGCCGCTGCGGATCGCAGCCGACGAGGCGACCGCGCTGCTGGTGGCCGCCCGCGCGGTGTCCACGCTGCCCGGTCTGCGCGAGGGCGACCGGCAGGCGCTGCTGCGGGCCACCGCCAAGGTGGAGGCCGCCTCGGGCGAGGCGGCGGGTGCCAGCTCCCGGCTGTCGGTGACCTTCGAGTCCGAGGGCGGTGTCTTCGCCGACGTCGACCGGGCGATCTCCGAGCGGCGCCGGCTGTGGATCCGCTATTACTCGCCCTCGCGGGACGAGCTGAGCGAACGCGAGATCGATCCGATCCGCCTGGTCAGCGTGGGTCACACGTATGTGGAGGCCTGGTGCCGCCGCTCGGAGGCGCGCCGCACCTTCCGGCTCGACCGGGTCGCCGAGATCCGCATCCTGGACGAGCCGTCCGCTCCGCCCGAGATCGAGCTGCGGGACCTGTCCGAGGGGCTGGTGCAGCCCGCGGCCGAGGATCCCGAGGTGGTCGTCGAGGTCGGTCCCGGCGGGCGCTGGGTCGCCGAGTACTACCCGCACGACAGCGCGGATGAGCTGCCGGACGGCGGGCTGCGTATTACCTTGCGGACCCCCGATCCCACGTCGCTGCGGCGGCTGGCCCTGCGCCTCGGCGGTGACGGCCGGATCGTCTCGCCGCAGGACCTCGCGGACAGCGCGCGGAGCGCGGCCCGCGAGGCGCTCGCCGCCTACGACGCGCCGGACGGGCTCGAAGGGGTCGGAGGCAGGCCGTACGAGGGGCGGGAGCGAGGGCTTTGAGCACGTCGTCGATGTCTGGTGCGCCGGGAGGGCCGGGCACCTCGGAGAAGCCGGGTGCCGTGCGGAGGGCGGGGACGCCGGGACGCACCGGGGTGCCCTCGGGTACGCCCGGCCGGACCGGGTCGCCCTCGGTGGCACCTGGGGTGCCGGGACGGACGGGGTCGCCCTCGGGTACGCCGGAGATGTCGGTCGGGACGGCCTTCGTCGGGATGCGAAGGGTGGTCGAGGTGATGTTCAAGGCCGCCTGCCCCGACTGCCGGTCCGGCTTCGAGCTCACGCCGGGCGCCCTGCGCCTGGCCATCGGCGCCAGCAGCCGCACCACGTTCTACTCGTTCACCTGCCCCGCGTGCGGTTCCGCCGTCCGCAAGCCCGCGGGGGAACGCATCGTCGAACTGCTCACCGGGGGCGGGGTCCGTACGCTGCGGCTGCACTCCACCCTCTAAGGTCGTCGTCATGTTCTGGCCGATGTTTGCGATCGCCGCGGGTTTCCTGGGAATCACGGTTCTCGGAGTGCTCGCCGTCCGTGTCTTCCTGGAAGCGGAGCGTCTGGGCCGACAGGTCGCCGACTCCGCGCGGCGCATCGGCACAGCCTCCGAGGACCTGGAACGGGCCGCTGTCGGGGCCGCACGCTCTGTGGACGCGGTATGAGTCGTTCCATGGATGCGCAATGAGTCACGCCAGCCTGTCAACTTCCTGCCGGGGCCGGGTACGCTCAGGGTCGCAGCCCGGAGAATGAGGCGCGGGCCGCGAACTGGGCGTACGCACAGGGATTGCCCCACGTTCACCCCTGAGCGTTACGATCGCTGACAACACGAGGATCGGACACATGTCCGATCCATCGGACGGCACCCCGACCATGCAGCCTCGGTGAGAAGGTAAAGACTTATGTTCGGAAGGCTCGGAGCTCCCGAGATCATTCTCATCCTCGTCGTCATCATCCTGCTGTTCGGCGCGAAGAAGCTTCCGGACATGGCGCGCTCCCTCGGCAAGTCCGCCCGGATCCTCAAGAGCGAGGCGAAGGCGATGAAGGAAGAGGGCAGCACCCCGGCCCCGGCCGGCCCGCCCGGCACCGACGAGCAGACCCCCTCTCAGCGCACCATCCAGGCCGCTCCCGGCGACGTGACCAGCTCGCGCCCGGTCAACGAGCCGACGGACACGACCCAGCGCTGACGCAGGGCCGGTGATCTCCGGCCCGCCGCATGAGATGAGGATGTGGGTTGCTCAAGTCTGCCCGCAACACGGAGAGGGATCCCGAGGGGCGCATGCCTCTCGCGGACCATCTTCGCGAGCTCCGCAACCGGCTCGCGAAGGCGGTGCTGGCCATCGTCCTGGTGACGATCGTCGCGGCCTTCTACTACAACAACATCATCAACTTCTTCACCAAGCCGGTCCTGGACTCCATCGGGTGTCCGGAGACCTTCGCCGAGCTGGCGAAGCAGCCCAAGAACCACCAGTGCGCGCAGATCACCATCAACGGTCTGCTCGCCCCGTTCACCCTGGCGCTGAAGGTCTCCCTGATGGCGGGCGTCGTGCTCGCCTCGCCGGTCTGGCTCTACCAGCTCTGGGCGTTCGTCGCGCCGGGTCTGCACAAGAGCGAGAAGAAGTACGCGTACGCGTTCGTCGGCACCGGGGTCCCGCTGTTCTTCGGCGGCGCCTTCTTCGCCTACAAGGTGCTCCCCACCACGGCGAAGGTGCTGATGCAGTTCACGCCGAGCGGCGTGAAGAACCTCCTGCCGCTGGACGACCTGCTCGACCTGGTCACGCGCATGGTGGTGGTCTTCGGTCTCTCCTTCGAGCTGCCGCTGCTCCTGGTGATGCTCAACCTCACGGGCATCATCACCGGTCAGCGCATGCTCGGTTGGTGGCGCGGCATGATCATCGGCATCACGGTCTTCGCCGCCGTCGCCACTCCCAGCACCGACCCGCTGACCATGATGGCGCTCGCCGGGCCGATCTGGATCCTGTACTTCGGCGCGGTCGTCTTCTCGCTGCTCAACGACCGGCGCAAGCGTCGGCGCGACGAGTCCGGACCGGGTGACGACGAGGCCTCCGACCTCGACCTCACTCCCGAGTACATCGGAGACATCGAGAACGTGACGGCCGGACCGACTCTTCCGGAGCAGGCCAGCACGGACCGGGTCAACGGTTATGACGACGTGACCTGACGAAGCCCGGGACCTCGTAGGGTCAGCCTGTGACCAGCGAGATCACCCTCTTCGTCAACCCCACCGCGGGCCGCGGCCGGGGCGCCCGCGCGGCGCAGCCGGCCGCTTCCGCGTTGCGGGCCGCGGGATTCTCCGTCCGGACGGTCCTCGGCGAGGACGCGGCGGACGGCCTGGCGCGGGCCCGCGAGGCGGTCACGGGCGGCACCGGTGCCCTCGTCGCGGTCGGCGGCGACGGCATGGCGAACCTCGCCCTCCAGGCCGTCGCCGGGACCCGTACCCCGTTCGGACTGGTCGCCGCCGGGACGGGCAACGACTTCGCGCGCGCCCTCGGCCTGCCGGTGGGCGACCCGGCGGCCTCGGGACGCCTGATCGCCGAAGCCCTCAAGAACGACCGGCTGACGGACGTCGACCTGGGCCGGGTGAACGGCACCTGGTTCGGCACCGTCCTCGCCTCCGGGTTCGACTCCCGGGTCAACGACCGCGGGAACCGGATGCGCCTGCCTGTCGGCCGCTTCAAGTACGACGTCGCCATGCTCGCCGAACTGGCCGCCTTCCGGCCCTTCTCGTACCGCATCACGCTGGACGACGGCGGGACCCGGGAGATCGAGGCGACGCTCGTGGCCGTCGGGAACGGATCGTCGTACGGGGGTGGCATGAGGATCTGTCCCGGCGCGGACCTCGGGGACGGGCTGTTCGACATCACCGTGGTCGGGGACTGCACCCGCACGACGCTCCTCAAGATCTTCCCGAGGGTCTACCGGGGTACCCACGTCGACCATCCCTTGGTGAGCGTGTACCGGGCGGCCCGGGTCGAACTCCTCGCCGACGGCATCACCGGCTACGCGGACGGGGAGCCGCTCGGGCCGCTGCCGCTCACAGCGGAGTGCGTACCGGCGGCCGTACGCGTCGCACTTCCCTGAGCTGCGGGGATCCGATGTTTCACAGCATCTGATACGGATAATGATCGTCCTCATGTCAGTGGCTCCCGGTAGTCTCGAAAGCACGATGACAGAGGACCTCTCACCGGCCGAGCGGTATGCGGCAGCACGCAGGCGCGCTGTCGAGCAGGCCACCGCGCTCGCCTCCTTCCGCGAGATGTACGACTTCGGCCTCGACCCCTTCCAGATCGAGGCCTGCCGGGCGCTCGAAGCGGGCAAGGGCGTGCTGGTGGCGGCGCCCACCGGCTCGGGCAAGACGATCGTCGGCGAGTTCGCCGTCCACCTCGCCCTGCAGCAGGGCAAGAAGTGCTTCTACACGACTCCGATCAAGGCACTCTCCAACCAGAAGTACGCCGACCTGTGCCGCCGTTACGGCGCGGACAAGGTCGGCCTGCTCACCGGCGACAACAGCGTCAACTCCGAGGCCCCGGTGGTCGTCATGACCACCGAGGTCCTGCGGAACATGCTGTACGCGGGCTCGGGGACCCTTCTGGGCCTCGGTTATGTGGTGATGGACGAGGTGCACTACCTCTCCGACCGCTTCCGCGGCGCCGTCTGGGAGGAAGTGATCATTCACCTCCCCGAGTCCGTGACCCTGGTGTCACTGTCGGCGACCGTGTCGAACGCGGAGGAGTTCGGCGACTGGCTGGACACCGTGCGCGGCGACACCCAGGTGATCGTCTCCGAGCACCGGCCCGTCCCGCTGTTCCAGCATGTGCTGGCCGGACGGCGGATGTACGACCTCTTCGAGGAGGGCGAGGGCCAGCGCAAGGCCGTCAACCCCGACCTCACGCGCATGGCGCGCATGGAGGCGAGCCGTCCGTCGTACCAGGACCGCAAACGGGGCCGCGCGATGCGCGAGGCGGACCGGGAGCGGGAGCGCAGACAGCGCTCGCGCATCTGGACGCCCGGCCGCCCCGAGGTGATCGAGCGGCTGGAGACCGAAGGGCTGCTGCCCGCCATCACGTTCATCTTCAGCCGCGCGGCCTGCGAGGCCGCCGTGCAGCAGTGCCTCCACGCCGGTCTGCGGCTGAACGACGACGCGGCGCGCGTGCGCGTGCGTGAACTCGTCGAGGAGCGCACCGCCTCCATTCCGGACGAGGACCTGCACGTCCTCGGCTACTTCGAATGGCTGGAGGGCCTGGAGCGCGGCATCGCGGCGCACCACGCGGGCATGCTGCCCACCTTCAAGGAGGTCGTCGAGGAGCTGTTCGTCCGGGGCCTCGTGAAGGCGGTCTTCGCGACGGAGACCCTCGCGCTGGGCATCAACATGCCCGCCCGCTCGGTGGTGTTGGAGAAGCTCGTCAAGTGGAACGGCGAGCAGCACGCCGACATCACTCCCGGCGAGTACACCCAGCTGACCGGCCGGGCCGGCCGCCGCGGCATCGACGTGGAGGGCCACGCGGTCGTGCTGTGGCAGCGCGGCTTCAGCCCGGAGCACCTCGCGGGCCTCGCGGGCACCCGCACCTATCCGCTGCGCTCCAGCTTCAAGCCGTCGTACAACATGGCGGTGAACCTGGTCGAGCAGTTCGGGCGGCACCGCTCGCGCGAGCTGCTTGAGACGTCCTTCGCGCAGTTCCAGGCCGACAAGTCGGTCGTCGGGATCTCCCGGCAGGTGCAGCGCAACGAGGAGGGTCTCGAAGGCTACAAGGAGTCGATGACCTGCCATCTCGGGGACTTCGACGCGTACATGGAGCTGCGCCGCGAGCTCAAGGACCGCGAGACCGAGCTGGCCCGGCAGGGCATGACGGAGCGCCGTGCCGAGGCGGCCGTCGCCCTGGAGAAACTGAAGCCGGGTGACGTGATCCACGTGCCGACCGGCAAGTACGCGGGACTGGCGCTGGTGCTGGACCCCGGGCTGCCCGCCGGCCGGTCCAACGGCCACCGGGGCTTCGAGCAGCACGACGGCCCGCGCCCGCTGGTGCTCACCGCCGAGCGCCAGGTGAAGAGGCTGGCCTCGATGGACTTCCCGGTGCCGGTGGAGGCGCTCGACCGGATGCGGATCCCCAAGTCGTTCAACGCGCGTTCGCCGCAGTCCCGTCGGGACCTGGCGTCCGCGCTGCGGACCAAGGCCGGGCACATCGTCCCGGACCGGCACCGCAGGAAGCGCGCCGAGGCCGCCGACGACCGTGAGATCGCCCGGCTGCGCACGGCGATCCGCGCGCACCCCTGCCACGGGTGCAACGACCGCGAGGACCACGCCCGTTGGGCCGAGCGCTACCACCGTCTGCAGCGCGACACCACGCAGCTGGAACGCCGGATCGAGGGCCGGACGAACACCATCGCCCGCACCTTCGACCGGATCGTCGCCCTGCTCACCGAGTTGGACTATCTGCGTTCCGACGAGGTCACGGAGCACGGCAAGCGGCTCGCCCGGCTCTACGGCGAACTCGACCTGCTGGCCAGCGAATGCCTGCGCGCCGGTATCTGGGACGGGCTCTCCCCGGCCGAACTCGCCGCCTGTGTCTCGGCGTTGGTGTACGAGTCCCGGGTCGCCGACGACGCGATGGCGCCGAAGGTGCCGTCCGGCAAGGCGAAGGCCGCGCTCGCCGAGATGGTGCGCATCTGGGGCCGTCTCGACGCGCTGGAGGAGGACTTCGGGATCAACCAGACCGAGGGCGTCGGCCAGCGTGAGCCGGACCTCGGTTTCGCCTGGGCCGCCCATGAGTGGGCGTCCGGCAAGGGCCTCGACGAGGTGCTGCGTGAGGCCGAGATGCCGGCCGGTGACTTCGTGCGCTGGTGCAAGCAGGTCATCGACGTCCTCGGCCAGATCGCGGCCGCCGCGCCCGTCTCGGGCGGCGGGAATTCGACGGTCGCGAAGAACGCGCGCAAGGCGGTCGACGCCCTGCTGCGCGGGGTGGTGGCCTACTCGTCGGTGGGCTGAGGCCCGCCCCGGCTGTGCGCCGTCATCCCTCCGGGGGCGGCGCACGACTGGCCGCCGGCCCCTACCCGGCGACGGACGACGTGGGCGACGGGCGCGGCCCGGCGCCCACGTGTCCCGGTGACCGGGGGCACGGGCGCCCCGGCGCCTGTCGCCCGTGGAGGCGGTCGCGTCGGCCGACGGCGTTCGCGGGCAGGGCGGCCCTGGCATGACGTTCGTCCGGCGGCCGTCTGTTCGGCAGCCGACTCCACCGGCGCACGTTTTCGGCGGGGTGCGGCGCACGGCTCCGCGCCCGAGTCGCGCGCGTGCTGTCGGGGACCCCGGTGGGTCAGCGGGCCGGGTGGCGGCTCACGTACGCGCGCCAGCCGCCGTACTCCGTGATGTCGGGCGCGCCGTCCAGCGCGCCGGGTTCGCAGAGGAATCCGGGCACGCAGCTGCCGTCGGCCAGTTCGACGCTGCCCAGCGTCATCGGGCGGGGTAGCGCCGCCAGCAGGCGTCCGAGGCCGTCCGCCGGGAGGGTCCACACCTCGGTCTCGACGGCGGCGCCGCCGCTCGGGCCGACATGGACGAGACCCGGCTTCGGCGGGCTGGTGGCCAGGGCGTGCAGTCGGTACACGGCGGCGGTGGTGGTCGTACGGTCGAGGCGGGCGCCCAGGGACAGCAGTTGCGTGTTCAGCGGCTGGCCGGACAGATGCGCCCCCACCACGGCGAGGCGCGTCTCCGGCTCCAGCGAGCGGGCGATCCGTGCCAGCCGTTCGTCGGTGAACGCCGGGCCGATCAGCATCACGCCGAAGGGGAGTCCGGCGGGAGTCCGCCCGGCGGGGACGGCGACGGCCGCCAGGTCGAAGAGGTTCGTGGAGTTGGTGAAGCGGCCCAGCCGGGCGTTGGCGCCCAGCGGGTCGGCGGCCACCTCGGCGAGCGTGGGATGGCCGGGCGCCGTGGGCAGGAGCAGCGCGTCCGCGTCGGCCAGTTCGGCGAGCGCGCGGGCGCGCAGGCAGGCCAGCCGCTCCTGGTCGGCGTACAGGCGGTGGGCCGGGATGTCCCGGGCACGGGTGATGATCCCCGCGACGGTCGGGTCGAGACCGGCACTCCCCTCGGCGGTCAGCTTGTCGACAAAGCTCCCCACCGCCGTGTAGCGCTCGGCGACGAACGCGCCCTCGTAGAGCATCGCGGCGGCCTCCGTGAACGGGGTGAGGTCGAGAGTGCGCACCTCGGCCCCCGCCGCGACGAGCCGGTGCACGGCGGCCTCGTACGCCTCTGCCCAGCCCTCGTCCAGCTCGCCGAGCTGTGCCGTCGGCGGGACGGCGACGCGCCAGGGGCCGGGCGCGCGCCGCGCGAGGGGCGGAAGCTCGCGTCCGGAGGGGGAGACCAGGTGGGAGAGGGCCTGTTCGGCCTCGGGAAGGGTGCGGGCGAACACGGTCACGCAGTCCAGGGAGGCGCAGGCCGGGACGACGCCGGTCGTGGGCACCAGGCCGCGGGTCGGCTTGAGGCCGACGATGCCGTTGAACGCGGCGGGGACGCGGCCGGAGCCGGCGGTGTCCGTGCCGAGTGCGAGGTCGACGATGCCGAGGGCCACCGCCACGGCGGATCCCGAGCTGGAGCCGCCGCTGATCCGTTCCGGGTCCAGGGCGTTCCGGACGGCGCCGTGCGGTGAGCGGGTGCCGACCAGGCCGGTGGCGAACTGGTCGAGGTTCGTCGTGCCGAGGACGACGGCCCCGGCCGCGCGCAGGCGGGCGACCGCGGGGGCGTCGGCCTGCGGGGTGTACGCGTAGGCCGGGCAGCCGGCGGTGGTGGGCAGGCCCTTGACGTCGATGTTGCCCTTCACGGCGAGGAGCGTGCCGGCGAGCGGGAGGCGCTCGCCGGCGGCGATGCGGGCGTCCACGGCACGGGCTTCGTTCTCGGCTTCCGCCCGGGGGCGCAGGTCGATCCAGATCTCGGGGCGGTCCACGGCCTCGATACGGGCGTACGCCATGCGGACTCGGGTGAGGGCGGACATCGGAACTCCTTGTGCTGGGTACGGGTGCGGGACCCGGTGCCGTGGCGGCGTGGCTCGTGCGGGTGGCGGGGGAGTGCCAGGGACCGGCGGAGGGTCAGGGTGCCGGCGGTTCCGGGGGCGCGAGCACCAGCAGGGCAGTGCCCGCCTCCACCTGGTCGCCCGGTTTGGCGAGGATCCGCTGGACCACGCCGTCGACCGGGGCGGGGACGCGTGACTCCATCTTCATCGCCTCCAGGGCGAGCAACGGCTGCCCCGCCGTCACCCGCTCACCGGGCTCCACGTTCAGCTGCCACACCGACGCGGCGAACTCCGCCTCGATCAGCCTGCCGCCCTCCGGGACGCTCACCTCGACGGCCGGCGCCGACGGGGCTCCCGCCGCGTCCGCGCGGGTGAACTCGCCAGCCGCCTCCCAGGCGTCGCGCTCGGTGGAGAACGCGCCGCCCTGCCGGGACCGGAACTCCGCGATGGACTGGGCGTTCTCGGCGAGGAAGTCCTCGTACGCGGCGAGCGAGAACGTGCCCTCCTCGACGCGCGGCACGAAGCGGCCGGAGATGATGTCGGCCCGCAGCTCCAGGAGTTCGTCCGCGTCCACCGGATACCACTTGATCCGGTCGAAGAAGCGCAGCAGCCAGGGCGAGCCCGGCTCGAACGCGCCGCGCTGCTGCCAGCCCGACCACACCTGGGTCGTACGGCCGACGAACTGGTAGCCGCCGGGGCCCTCCATGCCGTAGACGCAGAGGTAGGCGCCTCCGATGCCGACCGAGTTCTCGGCGGTCCAGGTGCGCGCCGGGTTGTACTTGGTGGTCACCAGGCGGTGGCGGGGGTCCAGGGGGGTGGCCACCGGTGCGCCCAGGTAGACATCGCCGAGGCCGAGGACGAGGTACTCCGCGTCGAACACCGTGCGGTACACGTCGTCCACCGAGTCCAGGCCGTTCACGCGGCGGATGAACTCGATGTTCCACGGGCACCAGGGAGCGTCGTCGCGGACCCCGGCCATGTAGCGGGCGATGGCCTCGCGGGTGGCCGGGTCGTCCCAGGACAGCGGGAGGTGGACGGTCCTGGAGGGCACGACGAGCTGGTCGCTCGGCGGCAGCGCGCGGACCGTCCGCCGTACGGCTTCCAGGAGTTCGCGCTGGGGCAGCCGACGCGGGTCCGCCTGGATCTGGAGCGAGCGGATGCCCGGCGTCAGGTCGGTGACGCCGTCGAGATCCGCTTCCGTCACCGCCTCCATGAGTGCGTGGACCCGCATGCGCAGGGCCAGGTCGAGTTGCATGGGCCCGAACTCGACGAGCAGGTTGTCGTCGCCGCTGCGGCGGTAGGTCACGTCGCCGTCCCTGGCCAGCACCCCGCCGTCGACGATCGCGGGCCGTGCCGAACCGTCGTCGGCGAGCGGGGCGAAGCGCACGGTGTCGCCGGGGCGGAGCTGGCCGAGCTTCCAGCGCTCGGTGCTGACGACGGTCGCCGGGCAGACGAAGCCGCCGAGGGAGGGGCCGTCCGGGCCGAGCAGCACCGGCATGTCGCCGGTGTAGTCGACGGCCCCGACCGAGTAGGGCGTGTCGTGGATGTTGGACGGGTGCAGTCCGGCCTCGCCGCCGTCCGTGCGGGCCCAGCGGGGTTTCGGGCCGACGAGCCGGACGCCGGTGCGGGCCGAGTTGAAGTGGACCTTCCAGTCGGCGGCGTAGAAGTCGTGGATGTCGTCCTCGGTGAAGAACTCCGGTGCGGCGTGCGGGCCTTCGAGGGCGCCGACCCGCCACTCGGCCGTGAAGCCGGGACGGTCGCCGGGTGGCACGGGTGCCCCGTGTGCCGTGACCGCGCCGCCGTGCAGTACGTCGCCGGTCCGCAGGGTCCGGCCCCCGTGGCCGCCGAACCGGCCGAGCGTGAAGGTGGAGGCGCTGCCGAGGAACGCGGGCACGTCCAGGCCGCCGCCCGCGAACAGTACATAGGTGCGCAGACCGTGCCCGGTGGGCGCGCCGACCTCCAGCACCGCCCCGGCCGGCACGGTCACCGGCTCCCACTGGGCGACGGGCGAGCCGTCCATCGTGACCGGCGCGTGGGCCCCTGTGACGCAGACCGTCGTGGCGTGGGTGAACCTCAACGCCGGTCCCCGCAGGGTGCATTCGAGGCCCGGCGCGCCCTCGGGGTTGCCGAGGGCGCGGTTGCCGAGCCGGAAGGAGAGGTCGTCCATCGGGCCGCACGGCGGTACCCCGACCTGCCAGTAGCCGGTGCGGCCGGGCCAGTCCTGCACGGTGGTGAGCGTGCCGCCGGACACGACCTCGACACGCGGGGTGGGATCGGTGACACCCGCGAGGGTGGCGGTCGAGTGCTCGGCCCGCCGGAAGGACGGTTCGGCGAGCGCGGCCCGCACCAGACCGAGGTTGGTCTCGATGCCGTCCACCCGGGTTCTGGCCAGTGCCTCGTCGAGCCGCTCCAGGGCGTGCGCCCGGTCCGGCCCGTACGCGATGATCTTCGCGAGCATCGGGTCGTACGACGTGGTCACCTCGGTGCCCGTCTCGACCCAGCCGTCCACGCGGACGCCGCCGGGGAACTCCACCCGCGTCAACAGGCCCGCGCTCGGCCGGTGTTCGCGCGAGGGATCCTCGGCGTACACCCGTGCCTCGACGGCGTGACCGCGGGGCGCCCCCGGATCCCGTACGACCTCGGACTCGCCCCGGGCCAGGCGCAGCATCCAGCCGACCAGGTCGACACCGTAGATCTCCTCGGTGACCGGATGCTCCACCTGGAGACGGGTGTTGACCTCCAGGAAGTACGCCTCCTCGCGGGCGGCGTCGTAGACGAACTCGACCGTCCCGGCGGAGCGGTAGCCGACGGAGGCGCACAACTCGCGTGCGGCGGAGGCGAGTTCGGCGCGCACGCGAGAGGGCAGGCCGGGGGCGGGCGCCTCCTCCAGGACCTTCTGGTTGCGGCGCTGGAGGGAGCAGTCGCGGTCGCCGAAGGTGACGACCCGGCCCCGGCCGTCACCGAAGACCTGCACCTCGACATGACGGGCGTGCTCGACCAGGCGTTCGAGGAAGACCCCGGCCGAGGAGAAGGAGGCCGCCGCGACGCGCTGCACCCGGTCCCAGGCCTCGGTCAGGTCACCGGCGGATCGACATGCCGACATGCCGATGCCGCCGCCACCGCCGGTGGCCTTGAGCATGACCGGGTAGCCGATGCGACCGGCCGCCTCCAGGGCCTCGGGAAGCCCGGCGAGCAGCCCGGTGCCCGGCGCCAGCGGCACCCCCGCGGCCTCGGCCGCCGCCCGTGCCGTGTGCTTGGCGCCGAACAGCTCCAGCTGCTGCGGTGTCGGCCCGACGAACACGATCCCGGCGTCCTCGCAGCGCCGCGCGAACGCGGCGTCCTCGGACAGGAAGCCGTACCCGGGGTGGATGGCCCCGGCCCCGGTGTCCTTGGCCGCCTTCAGGACCAGGTCGCCGTCGAGGTAGGACTCCTTCGCGGGAGCCGGGCCGAGGCGTACGGCCTCGTCGGCGAGCCGGACGTGGGGCGCCGCGCGGTCGGCGTCGGAGTACACGGCGACCGTGCGCAGGCCCAGTTCGCGGGCCGTCCGGATGATCCGGACGGCGATCTCGCCGCGGTTGGCGATCAGCAGGGTGTCGAAGGTCATGCGGACGCCCCGATCGTCATCGCGACCGCCGTCGGTTCGAAGCCGTTGCACGGGTTGTTGATCTGCGGGCAGTTGGAGACGAGCACGATCACATCGCGTTCGGCGCGCAGGGTCAGCCGCAGTCCGGGCGCGGAGATGCCGTCGACGATGCCGAGGGTGCCGTCCTTCTCGACCGGCACGTTCATGTACCAGTTGATGTTCGAGACGAGATCGCGCTTGCCGAGGCCGTGACGGGCGCCCTCCGCGAGGAAGTTGTCCACGCAGGCGTGCTGGGACCAGGTGTGGTGCCCGTAGCGCAGGGTGTTCGACTCCTTGGAGCAGGCGCCGCCGACCGTGTCGTGCCGGCCGACCTCGTCCTCGACGACCGTCATCAGCGGGGTGTGCTCGTTGGACATCAGCACGCTGCCCGTGGTCAGGAAGATGTTGCCCTGCGCCTGGATGGTGTCGGGCGCGCTGTAGCGGACGGCGGTGTCCTCGGCGGCGTACACCAGGAAGTCGACGGCCTGGTTGCCGTGCAGATCGGTGACGGTGAGCGTCTGGCCGGTGCGGACGACGGCGGACCAGGTGGCCCTGGCCGGGACGGTGACGTGCGTCATGCGAGCCCCCTCGTGGCAAGGAATTCGGCGGTGTTGAGGAAGGCGCGGCGGCCCTCCGGGGTGGCCTCCCACAGCGGGTCGCCCGCCGTCGTGGCCCGCGCGCGCCAGGCCAGCACCTCCAGGGGGGTGCTCGTGTAGTCCGGGCGCGGATCGGCCGGGTGCGGCACGTTCGCGATCAGCACGGTGACGTCCTGCTCGGCGCGCAGGGTGACGGTGCCGCCGGCGCCGGCCGAGCCGGTGAAGTCGAGTGAGCCGTCGTCGCGGATCTCCACGCCCTGGAAGAAGGAGAGCGAGGGCGGCAGATCGCGGGGTCCGAGTCCGTTCTTGGCGGCGGCCAGCTTGAACAGTTCGCGTCCGGCCGGGGACGCGGACTGCGGAGTGCCGTCCCCGTACCGCTCGGTGTTGCGTACGAGCGTGGAGGTGCCGCACAGCGCGTCGTGCCGTCCGGAGGAGTCGGCGACCACCGAGACCAGCACCCGGCCCTGGTCGGAGAGGAGCAGCTGCCCCTGCCTCAGATAGGCGTTCCACTGCACCTTGACGGTGTCGGCGACGTTCAGGCGCTCCCACGGGCGGTCCGCGACGTACAGCAGCAGGTGCGCGCAGGCGTCGCCGGTGAGGTCGGTCAGGCGCAGTTCGGTGCCCCGGGCCAGCACCTTGTGCGTGTAGTTGCCGCCCGCCACGGTCTCCGCCCACACCAGATGGCCCGCCTCGCAGGGCGGCGCCGGCCAGTCGCCCGCAGGGACCACGGGCATGGCCTCGGCGCGGGCCCCCTCCTGGGCGCGGGCGTGGTCGCGTGCTCCGTGGGTGGTCGCTGTCGCCATCGCGGGTCCTCCGGCTCCTGGGCAATTTCTGTCGCCCGACAGAAATTAGAGGCGGGGTGGGTCGCGGCCGTGTCCCGTGTGTTGCCGCGCGGTTACCTGTCCCTCACGGAGGGTTCGCCGCCGGGGCGGCCGGGTCCGGGAGCCGTCGCCCGGTGTGTGCCGCGCACCTCGCGGCGCCCCGTCGGCGCACGTCGTGTGTGCGAGGATCGAACGCATGGGAACGGGTGGCGGGCGACGGGTCGGCAGGCCTCGGGCCGCGCAGCGGCCGGACAGCGGGCTCACACCGCGCGCCGAACTGCTCGACGCGGCGGCCGAGTTGTTCACGACGCGGGGATACGCGGCCACCACCACGCGTGCCGTCGCCGAGCGGGCGGGCATGCGCCAGGCGTCCATGTACCACTACGTGTCCGGCAAGGAGGAGCTGCTCGCCGAGCTCCTGGAGTCCACGGTCACGCCGTCGCTGGCGTTCGCCCGCGAGCTCCTCGCCGATGACACGGCGCCGGCGGAGGGCCGGCTGTGGGAGCTGTGCCGCACCGACGTGCAGGTGCTCTGCGGGGGCCCGCACAACCTCGGCGGTCTCTATCTGCTGCCCGAGGTGCGCACCGAACGCTTCGCCGGCTTCCACGCCGTACGCGCCGAACTCAAGGACACCTACCGTCAGTTGCTCGCCGCGACGGCGGCAGGGGGCGCGCTCGCCAAGAGCGAGCTGGATCTGCGGACGGATCTGCTGTTCGGGCTGATCGAGGGAGTCATCCTCGTGCACCGCTCCGATCCGCAGCGCCCGGTGTCCGCCTTCGCCGAGGCCACGGCGGACGCGGCGCTGCGCATCGCCGGAATCTGAGTCCTCGCCGCCGCTTTTCCCGTCGCCTCGCCACCAGCTTCCCCGCCGCCGCTACGCCGCCGCCACGCTGTCGCCGCTTCGGCGCGACCGGGCCGTCATCACCCCCGGTGAGACGGGGTCTCGCACACCCGCACGCCATCACACACCGTGTGCGCATGGAGGCGCAGCGTGCAAATGGGGCTGAGGGTACTCCAGTCTTATGGGCGATTTCAGGTGCTTGCTGAATATGACACAGCGATGATCCGGTCGGACTAAGCTCGCCCGCAGCGCACCGAGTTGGGATGTAATCGTGCGCTTGTTCCCAAAAGTTCCGAAGATCTCGTTTGGGTCATGCCGATGCATGCCGTTTCCCCCACAAACCTCCCCCACCCCCAGCCGACTTGTCTCAGAGGGCATACATGGTGAGTGTTCAATCGCCTCCCGGTGACAGTGAACTTCCCTACGCGCGCGTGCTGTTGCTGCCGGCCATACTGATGGCGGTGGCCACCGGCGCCGCGGTCGCCGCGGTGACGGAGCCTGCCCGGGGCGCGGTCGCCCTGTGCGGTGGCTTCGCCACACTGCTGGTCATCGCGATCGGCGGCGAAGCCGTCCGGCGCGGCCGCCTCGCCCGTGACCTGCGGGCCGACTTCGCGCGCCGCACCGCCTCCCTGGAACAGCGCGTCGCCGCGCACGATCAGGAGATCGTGCGGTTCACCCGGGAGGTCCTGCCGTACGCGATCGACCGGCTGCACGACGGGGATTCCCCCTCGGAAGTGCTTCGCACCCTGGGTCGCGACGACCCGGACCTCCGTGAAATCCCCAAGTCCCAGAAGGACTTGCTGAAGAAGCTGCTCAAGATCATCGACACCGAGGAGTCGATGCGCGACGCCGCGCAGCGCTCCTTCGTCAATATCGCCCGGCGCGTCCAGGCCATCGTCCACCAGCAGAACAACGAACTCCGCGAGATGGAGGAGGACCACGGGCGCAACCCCGAGGTCTTCGACGACCTGCTGCGCATCGACCACGGCACCGCGCTGATCGGGCGGCTCGCCGACTCCATCGCCGTACTGGGCGGCGGCCGCCCCGGACGCCAATGGCCGGAGCCCGTACCGCTGTTCAGCGTGCTGCGCGGCGCGATGTCGCGCATCCTGGAGTACCGGCGCATCGAGCTGCACAACATCGTCGACATCGCCGTCGACGGCGTGTCCGTCGAACCGCTCATCCACGCCCTGGCCGAGCTCCTGGACAACGCCACCCGGTACTCGCCGCCGCACACCAAGGTCCACGTCACCGCCATCGAGGTGCAGACCGGCATCGCCATCGAGATCGAGGACGGCGGCGTCAGTCTCAGCGACGAGGCCCGCGGCAAGATCGAGGAGCTGCTCCGGCTGGCCGCGGAGGGCGTCGACCCGAACGTCATGGGCCAGGCGCCCCGGCTCGGCATGGCCGTCGTCGGACGACTCGCGCAGATGTACAGCATGCAGATCTCGCTGCGGCAGTCCGCGTACGGCGGTGTCCGCGCCGTCCTCGTCGCCCCGCGCGCCATGCTCACCACCGACTTCGCCCCCGGTCTCGCGCACGGCATCGGAGCCACCTCCGTGACCGGCATCGACAACGGCGGGGTCGAGGGCCCGGCGCGCAAGCCCAAGAAGCGCCGGCCGACCACGGGCCCCCGCATCCCCTCGTCGAGCGGCGACCTCCGCGAGGACGACGTCCCGGTGGTCACGGAGTGGACGCCGGGCGGTCTGCCGCAGCGCCGCAGCCGGGTCAAGGTCCCGCTCAGCCAACGGTACGCCGAGGCGCGTGCCGAGCAGGAGGCCGCCGAGGCCGCCGGCGCCACGGCGTCGTGGGAACCCGACCCCGAACCACAGGAGAAGGAGCCCGAACCCGGACTGTGGGTCGAGGCGTTCATGAACGGACTCAAGGGTGACCCGGACCCGACCGCGTCCAGCACGGACAACCAGCCGGCCCCTGCCGAGGCCGACGACGAGGGGGACCTCAAGTGATCCAGCAGCGAGCCAACTTCGACTGGATGCTCAAGGATCTCGCCGACGGAGTGCCGGGCATCCAGCAGATCGTGGTGCTCTCCGCCGACGGACTGCGCATCGCCCGCTACGGCGGCGATCCGGACGCGGCCGACCGGGTCGCCGCGGCCTGTGCGGGCCTGCAGAGCCTGGCCGGGGCCGTCGCGGGCGAGATCCCCAAGAGCGACGGCCGGATGCGGATGGTCATCATCGAGATCAACGGCGGCTACTTCTACCTGATGTCGGCGGGAGCCAACGCCTACCTCGCGGTGCTCGCCAACCAGACCGCGGAACCGGGGCTGATGAGCAACCGCATGCGTGACCTCGTCGTACGGATCGGTGCCCATCTCACGAGCCCGCCGCGGCGCAACGGGCAGACCGTATGACTCCTCCGCAACGCCGGCGGCGCCGACCCAAGGAGCGGCCCCCGGAACCCCCCGCGACAAGCCTCCCCCTCGCGGACCCGGAAGACCGCGAGGGGGAGGGGGGCCAGGGCAAACCCAAGAACCCCGAGCGGCTGTACGTGCTCACGGGCGGTGGTGAGGGCACCGACCGGGCCGAACTCGACCTCGTCACCCTCGTCGTGGCGCGCGCCGAGTCACCGCCCCCCGCCACCCAGCCGGAGCAGTCCGCCCTGCTGCGGCTGTGCAAGGCACCTCTGTCCGTGGCCGAGATCTCGGCCTATCTCAATCTGCCGTACAGCGTGGTGACCGTCCTGCTCACCGAGCTGCTGGCGGCCGAACTGGTACAGGCGCGCGCCCCGATCGTCCGGCAGGCGCTCCCCGACCGTTCCCTCCTCGAAGCGGTGATGCATGGACTTCAAAAGCTCTGACACCATCACGGGCCCTCGCGCCGAGGACCACCTGCCGCACACCGCGCAGGCGGCGGTGAAGATCGTGATCGTGGGCGGTTTCGGAGTCGGCAAGACGACCATGGTGGGCTCCGTCAGCGAGATCAAGCCGCTGACGACCGAGGAGACCATGACGCAGGCCGGCATCGGAGTCGACGACAACTACGGGTCCGAGACCAAGACGGCCACCACCGTGGCCATGGACTTCGGCCGGATCTCCATCACGGACCAACTGGTGCTCTACCTGTTCGGCACTCCGGGCCAGGAGCGCTTCTGGTTCCTGTGGAACGGCCTGTTCGAGGGAGCGCTCGGCGCGGTCGTCCTGATCGACACCCGCCGTCTGGAAGTCAGCTTCGACGTCATCGGCCGCCTGGAGGAGCGCGGCGTTCCGTTCGTCGTCGCGATAAACGACTTCCCCGACGCGCCCCGGTACCCGGTCGAGGACCTGAGGGCCGCGCTCGACCTGGCGGAGGAGATCCCGATCGTGAAGTGCGACGCCCGCCGCAGAGCCTCCAGCCGCGACACCCTGATGACCCTGATGCGGTTCCTGCATTCCCTGGCGATGACGTCGGCGCGCGTCTGAACGCCGTACCGTGAAACGGCATCCGCTCGCCAACTCCCCATTCATAGAACGTATTTGAGCTTCGGAGCGATCACTGTGACGACCGAATCCCACTCCCCGGCCGGTACCGGACAACCCGCGTTGGGCGGCCCGCCCCCAGGCTGCCCCGCCCATGCGACCGGCCCCGGCGTCGGTCCGGGCGTGGGTCCCGGCGGTCTGCGCCGCCTGTACGGGCCGGAGGCGGAGGACCTGGGTGCGCTGTACGAGAAGCTCCGTGCCGAACACGGATCCGTCGCACCCGTGCTGCTGCACAACGACGTGCCGATCTGGGTGGTCCTCGGCCATGCCGAGAACCTGCACATGGTCAGCACGCCCTCCCACTACGCGCGCGACAGCCGGCTGTGGACCGCCGTCAAGGACGGCACGGCGGGCGCCGACCATCCCCTCGCCCCGCACATCGCCTGGCAGCCCATCTGCTCCCACGCCGAGGGCGACGAGCACCTGCGGCTGCGCGGAGCCGTCACCGGCGCCATGTCGACCATCGACTTCCGCAGCCTGCGCCGCTACATCAACCGCGCGACGCAGCGCCTGGTCAACGCGTTCTGCGAGCTGGGCGAGGCCGATCTGGTGGGGCAGTTCGCCGAGCATCTGCCGATGTCCGTGCTCTGCGAGATCATCGGCATGCCCGAGGACTACAACGACCGCATGGTGCAGGCCACCCGCGACCTGCTCAAGGGAACCGAAACCGCGATCGCCAGCAACGAGTACGTCATGAGCGTACTGACGCAGCACACCCTGCGACGCCGTGCCGAGCCCGAGGAGGACTTCACCAGCCATCTCATCAACCACCCGGCCCGGCTCACCGACGACGAGGTCGCCCAGCACCTGCGGCTCGTTCTGCTCGCCGCGTACGAGGCGACCGCCAACCTCATCGCCAATGTGCTGCGCATGGTGCTCACCGACCCGCGCTTCCGGGCCCAGTTGAACGGCGGGCAGATGACCGTTCCCGAGGCGGTCGAGCAGTCGCTGTGGAACGAGCCGCCGTTCAGCGCCGTCCTCGGCTACTTCGCCAAGCAGGATACGGAGCTCGGCGGTCAGCGCATCCGCAAGGGCGACGGACTGCTGTTCGGGATCGCGCCGGGAAACGTCGACCCCCGGATCCGGCCCGACCTGGCCGCCAGCATGCAGGGCAACCGCTCCCACCTCGCCTTCGGCGGCGGTCCCCACGAGTGCCCGGGGCAGGACATCGGCCGTGCCATCGCCGATGTCGGCGTCGACGCGCTGCTGCTACGGCTGCCGGACGTCGAACTCGACTGCGACGAGAGCGACCTGCGCTGGCGGGGCTCCATGTCGTCGCGCCACCTCGTGGATCTGCCCGTGCGATTCGAGCCCAAGCCGACGCAGGACGTCAAGGGCCGGCCCTCCGTCCGCGCGCTGCCCGCCCAGCGGTCCCACTGGCAGGTCACGACGGACACCGAGGCACCGGCCTCGCCCGCCGCGCCGCGGCCGGTGGCCCCCGAACCCGTCCCGGCCGCTCCCGGAGCCGCCCGCGGGCAGAGCGCCTGGCAGCGCTTCCTGCGCTGGTGGCGCGGCTACTGATCCCCGGCGGTCCGGGCCGACCAGACGTCGTACGAGGCCCACGCCTGAAGCACCCGTTCGCTCACGAACCGATGAGCCTCTCCGGTGACCGGATCGGTGAACTCCAGCGTCCGCGCCAGCAGTTGCAGCGGACGCCGGAAGTCACCGGCCGGCACCGGACCGGTCACCACCGGGTACAGCGGATCGCCGAGGATGGGCACGCCCAACGCGCTCATGTGCACCCGGAGTTGATGGGTCTGGCCGGTACGGGGCGTCAGCCGGTAGCGCCCCAGCCCGTTCCGGCGTTCCACCAGTTCGATCCCGGTGACCGCGTTCGGCTCGCCCGCCACCTCCCGCGCGGCCATCACCCCGCGCTCCTTGAGGATGCGGCTGGTGACCGTGCGCGGCAGCCCGAGACCGGAGTCGTAAGGCGCCACGGCCTCGTACTCCTTGTCGACCAGCCGGTCGCGGAACAGCGACTGGTACGCGCCGCGTTCCCCGGGCCGTACGGTGAACAGTACGAGCCCGGCGGTCAGCCGGTCGAGGCGGTGAGCGGCGCCCAGCTCCGGCAGGGCCAGCTCCCGGCGCAGCCGGGCGAGGGCCGTCTCGGCGACATGGCTGCCGCGGGGTGTGGTGGCGAGGAAGTGCGGCTTGTCGGCGACGACGATGTGCTCGTCCCGGTACACCACGTCGAGCGGGAACGGCACCGGCTCCTCGTCGGGCAGCTCCCGGTGGAACCACACGAACATCCCCGGCGCGTAGGCCGCTTCGGCGGTCAGCGGCCGTCCGTCCTCGCCGACGATCAGCCCCTCGTCGATCATCGCGTCGATGACCCCGTCGCCCGCCGCGAGCCGCTCCACCAGATACTCCCGAACCGTGGCCGAACTCCCCTCCCGCGGCAGTCTGATCCGCACGGGGTCGACCCCGTGGCGCTGCGGGAGGGGGGAGGGCGGGATCCGGGGCTTGCGTCTCACCCGGTCAAGCGTACGAGGCCGGGACGACCTCGGGAGCCGTCGCCGCCGCGGCCCGCGTCCTGAAGGCCCGGTACCCGGCGCCCGCGACCAGCGTCACACCGAGGAACAGCAGGGTGAACCAGCGGAAGTACCAGTGTCCGCCCGCCGGGTCGTACACCGCGGCGCGCGGCCACGCGAGGTTGACGGTCATGAAGAGGCCGTAGACGAGGGCGAGCGCGTTGACGGGGATGCCCCAGCGGCCGAGGGAGAAGAGCGGGGCGCCCGTCTCGTCGGTGCCGTCCGCGGTGAACCGCCCGCGCAGCCGGCGTACCAGCAGCG
The DNA here is from genome assembly GCF_042888885.1 of Streptomyces sp. NPDC002742. Classification (NCBI taxonomy): domain Bacteria; kingdom Bacillati; phylum Actinomycetota; class Actinomycetes; order Kitasatosporales; family Streptomycetaceae; genus Streptomyces; species Streptomyces sp. NPDC002742. The sequence continues at coordinate 313,575 of NZ_JBIAQF010000009.1, read as the reverse complement.
GCCCGGTGACCATCGCGTAGGCGAGGTACAGCATCACGATGCAGGTGGTGCCGATCGCCAGGAACGCGTCCGGCGAGGCGAAGTTCAGGAGCAGCAGAGCGGCCGAGAGGACGCCGACGACCAGGGCGGGGGCGCTCGGCACACCGGTGCGCGGGTCGACCTTCGCGAGACGTCCGGAGAAGGGGAGCTGGTTGTCGCGGGCCATCGAGAAGAGCATGCGGCAGGCGGCGGTCTGGATCGCCAGGGTCGCCACCGCGATGGCCACCACCACGTCGGCGAGCAGAGCCCGGCCGACCCCGTCGCCGAGGCTGCTGGTCAGGACGTAGCTCAGGCCGTCGACACCGAGGCGGCCGTCGGTCAGGCTCGGGGCGGCCAGCAGCCCGCCGAGCACGATCAGTCCGCCGAGCAGGCCGGCCGCGCCGAGCGCGGTGAGGATCGTACGGGGCGCGGTGCGCCGCGGGTGGTGGGTCTCCTCGCTCATCTCGCCGGCGCTGTCGAAGCCGATCATCACGTACGCGGCCATGAACGAGCCCACCATGAGTGCCCCGAACAGACCGCTGCCGGTGCCTTCGCCGGTGTGGAAGGTGATGCCGGGGGAGCGCTCGGAGTGGGTGAGCAGCAGCACGATGATCAGGACGGCGCCGATGATCTCGGCGGTGACGCCGATCCGGTTGACCGCGGACATCACGCGGTTGTCGAGGACGTTCACCAGCGTGGTCAGGACGAGCAGGACGACGCCGAGGACGGCCGCGTTGGCGGCGCCGTCGGGGCTGGTGGGCGCCGGATCGCTGCCCACCAGCTGGAAGCCGGACCAGATCGCGGGAAGCACCATCTGCAGGGCGAGAGCCGCCGCGGCGACCACGACGATCTGTCCGATCACCATGATCCAGCCGGCGAACCAGCCGAAGGACAGGTTCGACAGACGCGAGGACCACTGGTAGATCGCGCCGGAGATCGGGTAGCGCGCGGCCAGTTCCGCGAAGCACGCGGCGACCGCGAGCTGGCCGATCAGCACGGCCGGCCAGGTCCAGAAGAAGACCGGGCCGCCGAAGGCGTACCCGAAGGCGAAGAACTGGAAGACCGTCGTGAGGACGGAGATGAAGGAGAATCCGGCGGCGAACGACGCGTACCGGCCGAGGCTGCGGTGCAGCTCCTGGCGGTAGCCGAACTCGGTCAGGGACCGGTCGTCGGGGGTCTCGGGCGGATCGGGGCGTACCTCGGAGGGGGCGGTGGTGGTCACGGCGGCACCTGCCTTCGGCGCGGAAGGGAGAGGGATTCCCGGAATTCCTGTCGGGTGACAGAAATTAGGGAGCCCCTGTTTCACCCGCGTGACGTGGCCGTGTCGGCGACGGGCCGAAGTCCTCACGCCCTCGCGGCCCCCGCCGCCCATGGCCGAGAGGCCGGTCCCGCGCCACGGGCGGACCGGCCTCTCGGCGCATACGTCAGGAGGCGGCCCGCGCGACGCGGGTCCGCCTCCTGATGACGTACGGGGTGGTGAGCCGGTGTCAGGCCGACGCCTCCTGCTCCGCCTCCACCTGGGCGTTCCACGCGCGCTTCGCCGCCTGCCAGCCGTCCTCGTTGTGACCGAGACGCCAGTAGCCGGAGATGGACAGGTCGTCGCGCGGAATCCCGCGCTCGACCCGCAGCAGCGCCCGCAGCTCCTTCACGAACCCCGCCTCGCCGTGCACGAACGCGTGCACCCGGCCCTCCGGGAACTCCAGGGCCCGTACGGCCTCCACCAGAGCCGCGCCGACGGGCCGGTCACCGCGGTGCAGCCAGACGACCTCCGCGTCGGAGTCGATCTTCTGCTCCTCCGCGGGCCCGGAGACCTCGACGAAGGCGCGCACGACGGCGCCGTCGGGCAGCGACTCCAGGGCGACGGCGATCGCGGGCAGCGCGCTCTCGTCACCGGCGAGCAGATGCCAGTCGGCGCCGTGGTCGGGAGCGTAGGCGCCACCGGGCCCCATGAACCGGACGACCTCGCCCGGCTGCACCCGAAGGGCCCACGGTCCGGCGAGCCCCTCGTCGCCGTGCACCACGAAGTCCAGGGTCAGCTCGCGCACTTCGGGGTCCCAGGAGCGCACGGTGTACGTCCGGGTCACCGGCCACTGCTCGCGCGGGAACTCCTCGCGGATGCTCTCCAGGTCGAAGGGCTCGGGATACGTGACGCCCGGGGCGCCGAACAGCAGCTTCACGTAATGGTCGGTGCTCGTGCCCGTGGCGAAGCCGGCAAGGGTGTCGCCTCCCAGCACCACCCGTTGCATGTGGGGGGTCAGCCGCTCGGTCCGCACGACCTTCGCGGAGTGGGGCTTCCGGGGCTTGCGTTCCGGGCGCTCTGCCATGACTGCCTCCTGATTCGCATGCTTAGGCTTACCTAAGTTAGCACCCCTTCCCCTGCGGTACCTAGGCATGAAGTGGTATCAGTCGTGTCAGAGGCGTTGGGGTTACGCCTGCAGCGTCGTGAGCAGGCGGTGCAACGAGCCGCCCAGGCCCCAGCGCTCGGCCAGTTCGTCCAGCGCGGCCGGATGGCGCGGAGCGTGCGGCAGCGCCGTCTCCACCTCGGGCAGCGGAACGTCCCCGGCCACCTTGACGACGGTCGGCGCCACGGCGAGGTACGGCCGCGACTCGTCGAGCCGCTTGCGCTGAGAAGGCGTCAACCTGGCCTTCGGGTCGTCGACCGCGGCCATGATCCCGGCCAGGTCGCCGAACTCGGCGAGCAGTTTGGCGGCCGTCTTCTCCCCGATGCCCGGCACTCCGGGCAGCCCGTCGCTCGGGTCGCCGCGCAGCAGTGCCAGGTCCGCGTACCCCGGACCGTCCACGCCGTACTTCTCGCGCAGCCAGGCCTCGTCGGTGAGCTGGAGCGTGCCGACGCCCTTGAGGGGGTACAGCACGCGCACCCCCCGCTTGTCGTCGACCAGTTGATACAGGTCGCGGTCTCCGGTGACGATGTCGACCGGGCCGGTGGCGCGTCCCGTGAACGTGCCGATCACGTCGTCCGCCTCGTATCTCTCGACCCCAACGCGCGCGATGCCCAGCGCGTCCAGGACGTCCTCGATGACGGGCACCTGCGGGGAGAGCGTGTCCGGCACCTCCTCCTCGTCCGGGCCGGTCTCGGTCTCCACCGCGACCCGGTGCGCCTTGTACGACGGGATCAGGTCGACCCGCCACTGCGGGCGCCAGTCCGCGTCCATGCAGGCCACCAGATCGTCCGGGCGGTGGTCCTTGACCAGGCGGTCGATGAACTCCAGCAGCCCGCGCACGGCGTTCACCGGTGTGCCGTCCGGGGCCTTCACGGACTCCGGCACGCCGAAATACGCGCGGAAGTACAGCGAGGCGGTGTCGAGAAGCATGAGTCGTCGCGTCTGCAGTGTCACGCTCCGCATCATGCCGTACACCACTGACAGTGACCTGGACCACTCCCGTGTTCGCTCCGCGTAGCGGGGGTGGCCCGCCGCTCCGAGCGTGCTGAACGGTTCACTCCGAGGGGGGTTCTCGTCGTACGGGTTCCTTTGACCCGTGCGGCGCGGGCCACCCCTCCCGGCGCGCGGACTCTCCCCGTCCGGGCGGACGCCGGTCCGCACGCGCGGCCGACGACGCCGGTGGTCACGTACTGGCGTACGAGAGAGATCCGGACAACCGTGACGCGGTCCGTGACCGCGCCCTCCCGAAGCGTTTTCGGTCCGCTGCGTCGACCGCGCGCTCGACCTGCCGGCCGCCCGCGCACCGCTCCGAGGGCCCGCCGCACATCAGCTCCGTGTCCGGCGGCACGGCCGAACACATCGGCCACCGCGGGCCGCGGGGCGGCGCGGACGGTCAACTGGGCACCGGGAGAACGGACTTCAGGATCCGATTCGCCGGCCGGCGGGTCCGGACGGGCATCCCGCCCTGGTGATCGGCCATTTCGTCTCGCGCGAGGGCTCCGCGGCGCCGGGCGCGCGACGGCTCGCGCGGTGGCGCGAACTGTAACCCTCACACTCCCTCGATGTGACAGCGATGTGACGGGTCCATGAAACGGTTTGCCGAACATGCGTAGGGTGCAAACAACTCATCAGAAGCGGCGGACCGGAAATCCGGGCGGTTCGCGGACCGACGACGCGAGGGAGGGAGCCGGAGCCATGGGCGACCACAAAGAACAGCCCCTTCGGGTGGGCGCGGCCGTACGGCGACGGCGTCGGGCACTGCGGCTCACCCTTGCCGTCGTGGCCGAGCGCAGTGGTTTGTCGGTGCCCTTTCTCAGCCAGGTGGAGAACGAGCGGGCGCGCCCCAGCAGAAGTTCCCTGGAGAGAGTCGCCGATGCCCTCGGCACCACCGCCGTCGAACTGCTCGCCGCCGCCGACCCGGCGTGCAGTGTCGACGTCGTGCGCGCCGACGCCGGTGCCGAGTTCACCCCCGAAGCCCACGCGCGCCCTCTGGTGCGCGGTCACCATCAGCTGCACGCCACCGAGTTCACCGGCGACCACGAAGAGGGACGCGAACTCCAGCACCGCAACGACAAGTTGATGTACGTCGCCGACGGCGCCGTCGAGGTCGAGGCGGAAGGGCGTGCCCATCGCCTCGGGCGCGGTGACACGCTCTATCTGACGGGCGGGGTGCGGCACCGCTGGCGCGCCACCGTGCCGGACACCCGGGTGGTCGTCGTCGAGGTCGCCGACCACATCGACCCGGTGGAGGACCGGCACACCTTCGGCAAGCGCTGAGCGGCGCGGCCGAGGAGGGTGCGGGCGGAGCCGGCGCGGGCGGGAACGAGGCGCGGGAGGACGGCGCGCGAGAGGATGGCGGGAGAGACGACGGCGCGGGAGAGGCGGACGGGTATGCGGGTGGTGTCCCTCGTGCCCTCGCTCACGGAGGCCGTCGCCGTGTCCGTGCCCGCCGTGCTGGTCGGCGCGACCGACTGGTGCAGCCACCCCGCGGACCTCGACGTCATACGGATCGGGGGTACCAAGAACCCCGACGTCGACGCCGTCGTACGGCTCGCGCCCGACCTCGTCGTCGCCAACGAGGAGGAGAACCGGCGGCCCGATCTGACCGCGTTGCGGGAGGCCGGGATCGAGGTACTGGTCACCGAGGTGCGGGACGTGCCCGGGGCCCTTCGCGAACTGGACCGGGTGCTCGACGCGTGCGGCGCGCGCGGTCGTCCGCGCTGGCTGGACGCGGCGGAGGCCGCCTGGGCGAAGCCGCCCGCGGCCGCCCGCCGCAGGACCGCGGTCGTGCCGATCTGGCGGCGGCCCTGGATGGTGCTGGGCCGGGACACCTTCGCCGGAGACGTCCTGGCCAGACTCGGCGTCGACAACGTCTACGCGGACCACGAGGAGCGCTACCCCCGCATCCCGCTCGCCGAGCTGACCGCGGCGGCCCCCGACCTCGTGGTGCTGCCCGACGAGCCGTACCGCTTCACCGCCGACGACGGGCCCGAGGCCTTCCCCGCGGTACCCTGCGCCCTCGTCGACGGTCGCCTGCTGACCTGGTACGGACCTTCGCTGGCGGAGGCGCCCGCACGGCTCGGCGAGGCGCTGCGCCCCGCCGGCTGATGGCCGGGCGGCCGAGAGGGCCGGTCGTTGAAGCCGTCCGGCCGCCGGACCGCTGTCCGCGACCGGGAGCTCCGGTCCGGCGGCGGGGTTTCGTTCAGTCCTCGGGCCGCTCGGGCGCCAGCAGCTCCCGGAGTTCGTCCACAGCCTCCCGGAGCCGGTCGGCGAACGTCCGCATCTGCGCGGCGACCGCCAGCGGCGTGCTCAGATAGAGGTTGAACCGCTCGGGAAGCAGTACATAGGCGACACCGATGCACTGGCTGCTGGTCGACCCGAAGCCGAAGTACTGGATGTTGACGGACGGCGCGGAGCTCGTGCTCAGATAGTCGTCCCGCATGATCGACCAGCCCGGCGTCCGGTACAGCGCGGGCTGCTCGGTCACCCCGAGCTCCGCCCCACGCCGACGCTGGATCAGCTCCAGCTCCCACAGGTGCTGCTCGGGCGCCCGCCCGGCCTGACACGCCTTCGCGCGTGCCACATGGGCCTCCGTGGCCGCTCCGAACGCGGCGCGCCGGGCGTCCGCGTCCGCTGCCGGGTCCTCCATCGCCGCCACGAAAGCCACCATCTCGTCGGTGACGACGCGCATCGCCTCGGTCCGCCCGTGCCGGTACTGCCGGGTGGCGATCGACTCGTACGTGGCGCCCAGATGCCCCTTGGCGCGCTGGTGGGCGAGCTGGTAGGCGGCCTGGACGAACGCGTCCGGCGAGACTCCCAGCGCCTTGGCCGCGCCGCTGCCGAAGTCCGTGAACGACAACGTGCTCGTGGCGGTGCTCTCCCCGTACGCCGCGAACGCGTCGGCGGCGGCGCGTGCCTGTTCCCGCAGCGCGTCGTCCAGTTCGAACACGATCGGTTCCAGTGCCGGCAGCCCCTGGGAGCGGGCTCCGGACAGCCGGGACTGCTCCTCGGCCGGGGTGTTGAGCAGGGCGTCGGTGAAGGTGAGGATCGTGGTCCCGTCCAACTCGCAGTGTTCGACGTTGATGCCCGCCCGTCCGTCGGCGAAGACGACGAACGACACGGCCTTGTCGAACCAGCGGTTGCCGCGGTCGCCGTACAGCAGCTGGTCACAGGCGTCCTGGACGTCCGCGGGGGCGAAGTCCTCCAGAGCGACGCAGAACAGCGCGGTCTCGACATCGTCGAGGGCGTCGGCGTTGCGGGGGTGGCAGGCGAGAAGGGACTCCCGGGCGGCCGCCCACTCCGCGCGGGCCATGGTGGTGAGGTGTCCCACCGAGGTGTCCGCGCCGGACGGGTCGGTCTTCAGCACGGCGCGCAGCCCCGCCTCGATTTCGTCCAGGCTGTGCGGGACGCCGTCCGGACCCAGCACGTCCAGCCGGAACATGCCGCCCCGGAAGAACACCACGACGTGCCGGGCCTCGGACGGGCCCGGCCACTCCTCCGTGTAGGGGGCGCGGACGGTGTCCTGCCGCACGCCGGGGATACGGGTGCTGGAGAACAGGAACTTGTTCTGCACCATCGACTGGGGTGCTCCGCGCTGCACCACCGGCGGAATCAGCCCCTGATCGAGCTGCCGCTTGTAGTTGAGGGCCCCGGCGACGAGCCCGGCCGCCCGTTCCACCTGCGCCTGGCCGGAGTCCTTGAACAGGAAGAAGAAGTTGGCGTTGAGGGCGATCCGGTCCCGGCGGCCCAGGTACCGGTACGGCCAGAAGGTGTCGAGCCAGCTGTGCACGCCCTCCGTGGCGTCGTATTCCTCCAGCGCCGCGTGCAGCACCCGGCCGGGGCCGCCGGGCCGGAGGAAGGCGGCGACCTCCGCCTCGGTCGCCGCACGCTCGTCGGGGGTCAGCAGCGGCGTACACCAGGCGAGAAACCTCTCGCAGCTCGCTTCCAGGGCAGGCAGCGTGACGCGCGGGAGGCTGTCCTCCTGGGCGAAGGTCGCGTTGCCCGACTCGTCCTGACTGGTCTTCAACTCTGTTCTCGATTCGGATCGTCGTTACCTGCGATGTCGTAGGGCCGGGAAACGTGGAGCTGTGCGTACAGCCAGCCTTCCGCCTCCAGGCCCCGTGGATCCACCCCCGCGGCCGCCATGCCGTCGAGCACGAGCGCCTGCTCCTGCGCGGAGATGAACCGCCGCTGTCTGAAAACCTCGTCTACGCGGACGGTCCGGTAGCCCAGACCCGCCAACTCGCGCTCGACGGAGTCGAACGGGAACATCCGCAGCACGAAGTGCGCCATCCAGGGCCGGCGGACGCCCTGCGCCCGGACGACTCTCGTGAGCGTCCGCTCGGTGACGTAGCCGACGCAGCCCGTCGAGATCACCAGGTCCGTCCCCGAGAGCTGGGCGCGCTGTCGCGGTGTGGGCTCGTACTCCTCCAGGTCGGCGTGCACCACGTCGTCGAGGAACCCGGCCTCAAGGGCGTAGGACAACGCGCTGCCGGAGGTGTCGAGGCCGACGAAGCGCATCGCCTGCGGGGGTCGGCGCGACCGGGCCAGCTCCCGGTCGCGGGCCAGCAGGGCCTCGCGGCTCTCACCCGCACGCTCCTCGTCGCCGTAGCGCGCGTACAGCTCGTCCATGGTCGCGTCGTACTTCAGCAGGGCGGCGTTGATCCCGTACGAGCAGCCGATGTCCAGCACCTTCGGAACCGCGACGTTCCGGGACTCCCGGTACTCCTTGATGATCTTGGCGAAGTAGGGCTTGGCCTGCTGCGGAACGCCGTAGTCGAGCGGGCGCAGCGCCCTGAAATAGGCTCGCGGATCGGGCTGGTCGTAGATGTGGTCGAGTGAGACTTTTCCGGTCACGTCGAAACGCACAGGGCTTACTCCTCCGTGGATCGCGCAGGGGAAGCAGGGGGAAGCGGAACGAAACGGGCTACGGCGGCTACGCGTTCTCGCCGCCCGCTAGTCCAGGAGCCGGTCGCCTCGGACGGCCCGGCCCTCGGCCGCCAGGTGCTCGGGCAGCACCCGGCCGAAGAGCTGCCGGGTCCGTTCCACGCTCCCTATGACGCCGGGGCGCTCGCTGTAGGCGAATATCGCGGAGTGGCGCGCGACCTCGCCGCGCACCGGACTCACCCGGTGCAGCGAGTAGCGCCCTTTGAACAGCTGCAGGTCACCCGGTTGCAGGGGGAGGCGCCGGGTCAATCGTTCGCCTCGGCCGTCCACCACGTCCCGGACGTCGTCGAAGTTCTCGTCCCGCGCGGTCCGGATGTTCGGGCAGTACTCGAAGACGCCGCCTGCCTGCGCCTGTTGGGTGAGCATGCTCACGGTGAACTCATTGGTGTCGAAGTGCCAGGGGTGCTCCATGCCGGGCGCGACGACGTTGAGGACCAGCCCGGAGAACGGGTCCGCCAGCTCGTGCAGTTCCGGCAGCTCGAAGCAGCGGGCGATGAAGTGCCGGAAGTCCAGGTCGGAGTAGAGCCGGCTGATGAGGGAGTCCGCGGGGACGCGGTCCCGCGCGACGAACGCGTTCCCCCGCTCGAAGGTCCTCCGGCCGGGATGGTCCTCCGGCAGTGCCGAGTCCACCGCGATGTTGTAGACGTTCACCGTCTCGACGTCGTGGTGCGCCCGGGGGGCGATCGCCGAGCACTCCTGACGCAGCACGTCGCGCAGCGACGGGCGGACGAAGTCCGGCAGCACGGTGCAGCCGAGGGCCGACAGTTCGCGCCGGGCACGGGAGACAACGGCCTGTCCCCGGGCGCTCGCGAGTTCCGACAGGGGATAGCGAGCAGTGTCCACCAACTGATCAGGCGTCAGGGATTCCAAAGGGCGCATTCGATCCTCTCCACATGCGGGCCGCCCCTCTCGTGGGTTCCCTCACCGGCCCGCGGTTCCGCCTCCTACCCATCCACGGGGCGAGCGACGCAAACCGTGTGGTCGGCCGGACCTCACTCTCGACTCTTCGCTAACTCGGCTGGCAGGAAGGGCACTTGAAGTTCCCACAGCGGTGCCGTGTTGTCTGTGACGCGTCACACTGCCCAACTGTGAGCAGATCCTGGCCACCGACGTATACGTTCCACCCGGACCGGCGTGGTACGGCGCGACGACATCCGCCCGGAACCCGGACGAGTACTTCGATGCGACCCACAGGAACCCCTGCCCTTCGGATCCTCGCGATCCGAAGGGCAGGGGTTGGTCCAAGGGCACGGCAAGGCAGCCGCGGGAGGCTACGTCCGCGAAGGCGCCGCGAGCAGCTTGCCGGTGATCAGGCCGTGCGCCGTGCGGGCGGCGGCCACCGACCACGCGGCCACCAGCAGGGCGTACAGGGCGACGGCGAGCACGTCGAAGGCGACCAGGCCGGTGTGCCGGGCGAGGCCCTCCGCGCCGGTCACGCAGGTCCCCACCGGGAAGGTGAACGCCCACCAGGTCATCGCGAATCCCATGCCCTGGCGGCGGGCCCGTACGACCATCGCGACGGCCAGCGCGAGCCACAGCAGCGCGAAACCCAGCACGGGGACGCCGTAGAGGACGGCGAGGAGCGCGAAGCCCTGGTCGTACGGGGCGGGCACCACACCGGGCGCGGCGTCCGCGAACTTGCTCACCGCGGTCGTCGACTGGCCCAGCGGACCGAGCACGAGGAAGAGCGTCGGGGTGAGCGCGAGCGGCAGCGGACCCCCGGTGACGAGCCGGGCGAAGATCATCGGCAGCATCACGAAGACGGTCAGCAGGCTCATCCCGAACATCGCGAGGCAGGCGAGGAGCAGCGTCTCCCTGGGCTGCCCGGCCGGGAGGTGGGGAACGAGGAGGGCGCCGAGCGCGGCCGACACCATGGGGGCGACGATCGGCAGCAGCCACACGGGTGACGCCTGTGCGGGCTCGATCCGGTGCCGTACGACCATGAGGTACGGGACGGCCACGGCGGCGGCGAGTCCGATCACCGTCCCGGTGACGAACAGGACGGTGTCCACGGCGACCGCCGCCTGCATCCCGATCCAGTCCCGGCCGACCAGCAGGGTGCCGGCGCCCACGGCGAGCATGGCCATCGAGAGGCAGCCGTAGAAGGGGGCCATGGCCGGGTCGAGGAGGTGGGCGCGGGCCTGGTCGCGGTGGTACGTCCAGTGCAGGGCGCGGGCGGTGAGCAGCGACACCAGCAGGGTGAGCGAGAGGGCCCACACGACGGCGCAGGCGGTGCGCAGGCCCGGCACGTCTCCGGGCAGTCCGGCCCCCGCCGTGGCCACGATCGCGGTGCCCATCACGGAGGCGTACCAGTTCGGGCCGAGATGCCGGACCGCGGCGATGGCGCGGCTCCCCGGGACACGGGGGGTCTTCGTGTCGGGGACGGTTCCCGCCTGATGGGCGGACAGGGGCTGGGCTGCGGTGACCATGGCACCACGGTCGCGGTCCCGTCGTCTCCCCACCAGGGAGTGCGCGCCTATGACGGCATAAGCTGGCTTTATGAGCAGTAGCGCTGAGGATCGGCATGAGTAGCGGTGCCGAGGATCGGCCCGGTGCCGGGATCGCGCACCGGGTACCCGATCTGGGCGCGCTGGAACTGCTGCTGGCGGTGGCGCGCCTCGGCAGTCTCGGACGTGCCGCGCGCGAGCTGGGGATCACCCAGCCGGCGGCCAGCAGTCGTGTCCGGTCCATGGAGCGGCTGCTCGGGGTGGCGCTCGTCGACCGTTCGCCGCGCGGATCCCGGCTCACCCGTGAGGGAGCCCTCGTGACGGACTGGGCACGGCGGGTGGTGGACGCGGCCGAGGCGTTCGACGCGGGGGCGCAGGCGCTGCGGGACCGGCGCGACTCACGGCTGAGGGTGGCCGCGAGCATGACCATCGCCGAGTATCTGCTGCCCGGCTGGCTGATCGCGCTGCGCGCGCAGCGCCCCGACACGGCCGTCTCACTGCTCGCCGGGAACTCCGCCGGCGTCGCGGAGCGGCTCCTTTCCGGCGAGGCGGACCTCGGCTTCGTCGAGGGGCTCTCGGTGCCGTCCGGTCTCGACGCGACCGTCATCGCCCACGACCGGCTGATCGTGGTGACAGCGCCCGGACACCCCTGGGCGCGTCGCCGTACGCCGCTCGCCGCGGCGGAGCTGGCCGCCACGCCGCTCATCCTGCGGGAGGAGGGATCGGGCACGCGTCAGGTCCTCGACACCGCGCTCGGCGGGCTCGCCCGCCCGCTGATCGAACTGTCCTCGACGACGGCGGTCAAGGCCTCCGCCGTCAGCGGCGCCGGACCCGCCGTCCTGAGTGAACTCGCCCTCGGCGAGGAACTCTCCGCCCACCGTCTGGTGAGCATCCCGCTCGCCGACGTCCGGCTGGCCCGAGCCCTGCGGGCCGTCTGGCCGACCGGACACCGCCCCACGGGCCCGGCCCGCGACCTGCTCTCCCTGACGCAGGGTGCCGCCTGACCGCACGGGAGGCGGGTGGTGCCGCCCGACCCGCCCGACCGCACGGCGACACGGGCGACGCCTGACCGCATGGGGGCACGGGGTGCCACCCCGGCCGCACAGGCCCTTCTCGCCCCCTCCGCCCCCACCCGTCCCGTACGCCGGGGCGCTGTCCCCGGACCCCCGCTCCTCAATCGCCGGAGGGGCTGAACCTGGACGCCGGATTCTCGAACGGCGGAAGGGTGAATCCCTGGGTTCAGGACGCCGCCGCGACCAGGCCCCGCATCACCCGTAGGTCGTCGCCCATCTCCGGGTGCCACTGGACCCCCAACACCCAGGCCGGGCCCGGGAGTTCGATCGCCTCCACGGTGCCGTCGGCCGCGTGCGCGCAGACCAGGAGGTCGGCTCCGAGGCGGTCCACCGCCTGGTGGTGGTACGTCGGCACCGCGCTCGGCTCCGGAACCAGACCCGCGTACCGCGTCCCGGGTACGGGCATCACCTCGTGGTGCCCGACGACCCCGATGTCCTTCACGTGCCCGTCGAGGTGCTGGACGAGCGTGCCGCCCATGGCCACGTTGAGGAGCTGGTGGCCCCGGCAGATGCCCAGGAGCGGCGTACCGGAGTCCAACGCGGCCCGGATCAGGGCGAGTTCCCAGAGGTCGCGCTCGGGAGCGGGCGGGCCCGTACGCGGGGAGCGCTCGGCTCCGTAGCGGGCGGGGTCGACGTCGGGGCCGCCCGCCACGACCACCGCGTCGAGCCGGGCGACGGTCTCGGGAGCCAGGGCGGGATCGTCCGGAGGGAGCATGACGGCGAGTCCGCCCGCTCGCTGCACGAGCCGTGGATAGCCGGCCGGCAACAGCGCGGCCTCCAGCTCCCACACGCCCCAGCGGGCTCCGGCCTCCAGATACGTACTCACACCGATCAGCGGCCTGCCCACGCGCTTCTCCCTCGGATCCGGGTCGCCACGGCGCCACAGAGGCCATGGAACGTCAATGGAACGTCAATGGAAAGATCTCATACCTTTGGGTGGTGGGGACGGAAGACGTCACGCGCCCCGCACGCCCCGTCCGCTCAGGCCAGGAACCCGCGCAGCAACGCCGCCGTGCCCGCACAGTGCTCCCGCATGATCTCCCGCGCGCCGTCCGCGTCCCCGTCGAGGACCGCCTCGACGAGGGCGGTGTGCTGGCGCTGCGAGTGCTCCAGATTGCGGACGAGGAGCGGGATGCAGTCGAGCAGGTCGTTGACGGAGGCGCGGACGGCCGCGTACCGCGCGGTGAGGGAGGGGGAGCCGCACAGCTCCGCGAGGGTGAGATGGAGCATGGTGTCCAGCCGCCGGTAGTCGGCCAGCGGGGCGTCGTTCGTCCGGGTCAGCGCCTCGCGCAGCCGGCCGGCCTGCTCCGCGTCGAGCCCGTGCGTCGCGCACAGCCCGGCGGCACCCACCTCCAGGACCTCGCGGAAACGCAGTACGTCCTCGATGTCGACGCCGGCGACCCGGCGGCGCAGCTCGTGCTCGCCCGGTGTGGCGGTGCGCGCCAGTACGAAGGTGCCGCCGTACCGGCCGCGCCGCGACTCGACCAGACCCTGGTCCTGCAGCACCTTCAGGACCTCGCGCAGCGTCACCCGGCTGATGCCGAGCCGCTCCGCCAACTCCCGCTCCGCGGGCAGCCGTTCACCGCCTAGCACCAGGCCGAGCCGGACGATCTGGAGGATCTGCTCCAGCGCCTCCTCGAATCCGTTGCCCGCCCGCACCGGCCGCAGCACCGGCGTCAGCCGGTCGTCCGTGCCACGGTCGGGTTCCTCCCTCGTCATCCGGTCGCGCCCCCTTCCCAAGCAATGGTTCTCCGCAATACCTTATGGCTCTCGGCTGACCCAAGGAGGCTTTTCCGGTGGCAGACCGCACACCCCCGCTCTCCGTCGAAGAACTGCGCCGTCTCGTCGAGTCCGGGGACATCGACACGGTCGTCCTGGCCTTTCCCGACATGCAGGGGCGGCTCCAGGGCAAGCGGTTCGCCGCGGCCTTCTTCCTCGACGAGGTGCTGGAGCACGGCACCGAGGGCTGCAACTACCTCCTCGCCGTCGACACCGACATGAACACCGTCGACGGATACGCCATGTCCTCCTGGGACCGGGGCTACGGCGACTTCGCCATGCACCCCGACCTCGGCACCCTGCGGCGCGTCCCCTGGAACGAGGGCACCGCCCTGCTCATCGCCGACCTCGCCTGGAACGACGGCTCCCCGGTGGTGGCCGCGCCCCGCCAGATCCTGCGCCGCCAGCTCGAACGGCTCGCCCGGCTCGGCTACACCGCCCAGGTCGGCACCGAGCTGGAGTTCATCGTCTTCAAGGACACCTACGAGCAGGCCTGGGACACCGCCTACCGGGGACTGACCCCCGCCAACCAGTACAACATCGACTACTCCGTCCTCGGGACCGGACGCATCGAGCCCCTGCTGCGCCGTATCCGCAACGAGATGCAGGCCGCCGGCCTCACCGTCGAGTCCGCCAAGGGCGAGTGCAACCCCGGCCAGCACGAGATCGCCTTCAAGTACGACGAGGCCCTCGTCACCTGCGACCAGCACGCCGTCTACAAGACCGGCGCCAAGGAGATCGCCTCCCAGGAGGGCGTCTCGCTCACGTTCATGGCGAAGTACAACGAGCGCGAGGGCAACTCCTGCCACATCCACCTCTCGCTCGCCGACGCCGACGGCACCAACGTGATGGCCGGCTCCGCCACCGATCCGGGAGGCATGTCGGAGGTCATGCGCCACTTCCTCGCCGGGCAACTGGCCGCCCTGCGCGACTTCTCGCTCCTGTACGCGCCCAACATCAACTCGTACAAGCGCTTCCAGCCCGGCTCCTTCGCGCCGACCGCCGTGGCCTGGGGGTACGACAACCGCACCTGCTCGCTCCGGGTCGTCGGCCACGGCCGCTCGATGCGCTTCGAGAACCGGCTGCCCGGCGGCGACGTCAACCCGCACCTGGCCGTCGCCGGACTCGTCGCGGCCGGCCTGTACGGCATCGAACAGAAGCTGGAGCTGCCCGAGGCGTGCTCCGGCAACGCCTACACCGCCGGGTACGCGCACGTCCCCACCACCCTGCGCGAGGCCGCCGAGCTCTGGGAGAACAGCGCGATCGCCCGAGCCGCCTTCGGTGACGAGGTGGTCGAGCACTACCGCAACATGGCCCGCGTCGAGCTGGAGGCCTTCGACGCCGCGGTGACCGACTGGGAGCTCCGCCGCTCCTTCGAACGCATGTGAGGACCCCCTTGCCGCACCCGTCCACCTCGCACCCGTCCACCTCGCACCCGCACGTGTCGTCCCCGTCCACCCCGCCCCCGTACGACCACGAACTCCAGGTACTCGACCCCGCCACCGAAGAGGTCGTCGCCACCGTCCCGGCGGCCACCGCCCAGGACGTCGGGGACGCCGTCGTACGGGCCGCGAAGGCGCAGGTCAGCTGGGCCGCCCTCGCGCCGGGCGACCGGGCCCGGCTGCTGCGCCGCTTCGCGGCCGTCGTCGACGGCCACATCGAGGAACTGGCCCGCCTGGAGGTCCGCGAGGCCGGCCACACCCTCGGCAACGCCCGCTGGGAGGCCGGCAACGTCCGCGATCTGCTCGACTACGCGGCCGGGGGAGTGGAACGGCTGACCGGCCGCCAGATCCCCGTCGCGGGCGGCCTCGACATCACCCTCCTCGAACCGCTCGGCGTCGTCGGGGTCATCGCCCCCTGGAACTTCCCCCTGCCCATCGCCGCCTGGGGCACCGCACCGGCACTCGCCGCGGGCAACGCCGTCATCCTCAAACCCGCTGAGACGACCCCGCTGACGGCGATGCGACTGGCCGAACTCGCCCTGGAGGCCGGGCTGCCCGAACACCTCCTCCAGGTGCTGCCGGGCGCGGGACCCGTCGCGGGCGCCGCGCTCGTCGAACACCCCGGAGTCGCGAAGATCGTCTTCACCGGGTCGACGGCCGTGGGCAAGCAGGTGCTGGCGAAGGGCTCCGCCCTCCTCAAGCGCGTCACCCTCGAACTCGGCGGCAAGAGCCCCAACATCGTCTTCGCCGACGCCGACATCGAGGCCGCCGCGGCGGCCGCCCCCATGTCGTTCCTCGACAACTCCGGCCAGGACTGCTGCGCCCGCACCCGCATCCTCGTCCAGCGCTCCGTCCACGACCGCTTCCTCGAACTCCTCGCCCCGGCGGTCGAGTCGGTCGTCGTCGGCGACCCGTCCGACGAGCGGACCCAGATGGGCCCGCTGATCTCCAGGGCCCAGCTGGAGCGCGTACGGTCCTACGTCGACGCCGAGGCGCCCGGCATCCGGGGCAAGGCCCCCGAGGGCCCCGGCTTCTGGTTCCCGCCCACCGTCCTGACCGGCGTCGACCCCGGTGCGCGCGTGGCCGTCGAGGAGGTCTTCGGCCCCGTCGCCGTCGTGCTGCCCTTCGACGACGAGGCCGACGCGATCCGGCTCGCCAACGCCACCGACTACGGCCTGTCCGGTTCCATCTGGACCCGCGACATCGGCCGCGCCCTGCGCGTCTCGCAGGCCGTCCGCGCCGGCAACCTGTCCGTCAACTCCCATTCCAGCGTCCGCTACTGGACCCCTTTCGGCGGCTTCAAGCAGTCGGGAATCGGCCGTGAACTCGGCCCGGACGCCCTCACCGCCTTCACCGAGACCAAGAACGTCTTCATCAGCACGGAGGGTCCCGCACAGTGACTTCAGACACCCCTGAGACCATCTGCCGCCGACTGGTCGGCCGCACCGCCGTCATCACCGGCGCCGCCAGCGGCATCGGCCTCGCCACCGCGCGCCGGCTCGCCTCCGAGGGCGCCCACGTCGTCTGCGGCGACATCGACGAGCAGCACGGCAAGGCCGTGGCCGAGGAGGTCGGCGGGACCTTCGTCAAGGTCGACGTGACCGACCCCGAGCAGGTCGACACGCTCTTCAGGACGGCGTACGACACGTACGGCTCGGTCGACATCGCCTTCAACAACGCGGGCATCTCGCCGCCGGACGACGACTCCATCCTGGACACGGGCCTGGAGGCCTGGAAGCGCGTCCAGGAGGTCAACCTCACCTCCGTCTACCTGTGCTGCAAGGCCGCCATCCCCTACATGCGCCGCCAGGGCAGGGGCTCCATCATCAACACGGCGTCCTTCGTGGCCCGGATGGGCGCGGCGACCTCCCAGATCTCGTACACGGCCTCCAAGGGCGGGGTGCTGGCCATGTCCCGCGAACTGGGCGTCCAGTTCGCCCGCGAGGGCATCCGGGTCAACGCCCTGTGCCCCGGCCCGGTCAACACCCCGCTGCTCCAGGAGCTGTTCGCCAAGGACCCCGAGCGGGCCGCGCGCCGGCTGGTGCACATCCCGGTCGGGCGGTTCGCCGAGGCGGACGAGATCGCGGCGGCCGTCGCGTTCCTCGCCAGCGACGACTCCTCCTTCGTGAACGCCACCGACTTCCTGGTGGACGGAGGCATTTCGGGCGCGTACGTCACGCCTTTGTAGGCCGGCCGCCGGGTACGGGCCGCGGCCGGGACGGACCGGTCGCACCCGGCCTCGTGGCCCCCGTGTACCGCCCGTCCGGGCACGTCCTAGAGTGCCGGGATGAGCATGACGCCTCCGCCCGGCTGGTACCGCGACCCCTCGTACCCGCTCGTCGAGCGCTGGTGGGACGGGACCGCGTGGACCGACCACCGGCGTCAACCCGAGGCCCCCCAGCAGCCCCTGATACCGACCCCGTCGCCCAGCGGCGCCGGCGCCGGCTCCGGCCGGGCCAAGGCCGTCGCGCTCGTGACGGCCGCCGTCGTCCTCGTCGCCGCGATCGTCACGGGCGCCGTGCTCCTGCGCCGCGACGACAGCGGCGACGAGGCCGCGACGCGGACCACGCCGGCCGTCGCCTCTCCCACCGGGGCCGACGGCCCGTCCCCGTCATCGGCCGGTCCCTCGCCGTCGGCAGGGGACCCGTCCGTCGTCGTGGACGAACTCGACGGCATCACCTTCCCGATCCTCGACGGCTGGGCACGACCTCAGTACGTCGTCGACCACGACATGGTGCTGACGACCCCGGGCACCTACGACTGCCCTGGAGACTCCGGTCTGTGCCGGCACGGCCGGGTTGATTCGCTTACGGCCACGGCCACCGACGAGAGGTCCCCGAAGGCGCTCGCCGAGGGGGACATCAAGGACGCCGTGGACAGCGCGTACGACCACGACGTCGTCGGCAGCCGTCCCTTCCGGGGCGTCACCTCCCACCGGCTGGTGAAGTCCGGCTCGGTCGCCGTCGCCGGGCGCGCCGGGTACTTCGTGCGCTGGAAGGTCGATACCGGTGTGGGACCCGGGGGTTACGTCGAGTCGCTGGCCTTCTCGTCCAGCGTGGGCTCGCAGTCCCCGGTCATCGTCCGTTTCGCCTTCGACGCCGGTGCCGACGGGCCGCCGCTGTCCGACATGGACCGGATCACCAAGGGGATCCGCTCGGTCGGCGACAAGGGCGCCGGCGGAGGTGTGGGCAGCAGCATCGGCCCGTCCGATTGAACGGTGACCACCCGCCCGGGTGACCGGCGTCCCGGCCACCCTCTGTCCGGACACCTTGCAGTCCGGACATCCGGCGGCGATCCGGTGATCCGGTGATCCGGTGATCCGGCTATGCGGCCACCCGGTTACGGGGAGCGGGCCGCCCCCGCCGGATCGGCGGAGGCGCGGCCCTCACCGGATCAGAGGAAGGTGTGGCCCTCTCCGCGATAGGTCGGGACGGCGGCCGTGACCGTGTCGCCCTCGACGAGCTGCAGGGTGTCGAACCGCTCGCACAGCTCACCCGCCTTCGCGTGCCGGAACCACACCTTGTCGCCGATGAGCAGATCGTCCGCCGGGGAGCCGAGCAGCGGGGTCTGCACCTCGCCGGGACCCTCCTGGGGGTCGTACGACAGCCCCTCCGGCAGATACGGGACGGGCAGCCGGTCCGCGCCCGCGGCCCCGGACGCGGGGTATCCACCGCCCAGCACGGTCACCACACCCACGCCCGGCCGACGCACGACGGGCTGGGCGAACAGCGCGGCGGGGCGTCCGCTGAAGGACGTGTAGTTGTCGAAGAGCCTAGGGACATAGAGCCCCGAACCGGCCGCGATCTCCGTGACGGCGTCCTCGGCGGCCGTGTGCTGGACGCTGCCTGTGCCACCGCCGTTGACGAATTCGAGGTCCGGCTCGATGGCCCGTACCGCCCGGACGACCTCCGCGCGCCGCTGGGCGAGCTCCTTGCGGGCGGTGGCCTGCATCAGCCGCACGGCACGCGAGCGCAGGGGCCGTCCCGAGATCGCGTCGCCGACGCCCGCTATGTGGCCCTCGTACGCCATGATCCCCACCAGCTTGAACCCCGGGGCGCGTTTGACGGCGCGGGCCATCTCCGCCACCTGGGCGGGGGAGTGCAGCGGCGAGCGCAGCGCTCCGACCCGCACCCGGCCGCCGAGCAGCTTGAGCGAGGTGTCCAGCTCCAGGCAGACCCGTACGACCTCGGTGCCACCCTGTCGTGCCTCGTCGATCAGCCGGAGCTGCGCCGGGTCGTCGACCATGACGGTCACCGCGGCGGCGAGCTTGGGGTCGCCGGTCAGCTCGGCGTAGCTCTTGCGGTCGGCCGACGGATAGGCGAGCAGGACGTCGTCGAAACCGGACCTGGCCAGCCACAGAGACTCGGCGAGGGTGAAGGACATGATCCCCGCGAAGCCGTCCCGGTCCAGGACGCGTTCCAGGAGGGTGCGGCAGCGGACGGACTTGCTGGCGACACGGATCGGCTTGCCGCCGGCCCTGCGGACGAGGTCGTCCGCGTTCGCGTCGAAGGCCTCCAGGTCCACGATCGCGACGGGGGCGTCGAGGTGAGCGGTGGCCCGGTCATAGCGGGCCCTGTCGGCGGCACGGGCAGTCATGAGCGAAGACTGCCAGACTCCATTACCGCAGGGTAGGGGGACGTTCCGGGCAGATGCCCCGAGGGCTCGTACTGGTTCCCGCGGGACGCGCGTCAACCCGTAGAGTGACGCGGACGCAGGGAGGAACGACCTTGCCCCGGCGGGCCCTGCCCGGGGTGACGGTCCACCGGCGCGGGTATGCGTGCCCGTGGCGATCCTCTTCTCGCACATGACGAGACGGCTCGCCGAGCTCCGGGGCGGCCGACAGCCCGGTACGAGGAAACGGGGGGTGCATGAGTACGGAAGCGCGGCGTGCCTCGAATCCCCGGCGCCCCACCGCCCCACCCGCCGGAGCCCCGGCGGCCTCCCAGACCCCTCCGGCCCCGACGGGCCCACCGGCGCCGGCTGCTCCGGCCCATCCCCCGGTTCCGCAGACTCCTCCGGCTGCGGGGGCCCGAGCCGGTCGGACGACTTCATCCGCCGGATCGACTCCCCCGAAGCCGGCCCGGTCGCCTGAGCCGTCCCTGTCGGGCGGGGAGGACTGGTCCGCCGAGGATCCCCCGCCGACCTCGCGGGGGTCCGGGTTCGCGTCCGGGTCCGGGGCCGACTCCGGGTCCCAGTCCGGGTTCGCGTCCGGGTCCGAGTTCGGGTCAGGGTTCGCGTCCGGGTCAGGGTCCGCGTACGCCGCGGCCGATGCCGCCCCGACGGTCCCGCCGCGCCCCGCGGGGCCGCCCCGCGGCGTGGTTCCGGCCGTGCCGCCCCAGCCCGTCGGGCCGCCGTCGACGCGGGAGTGGCCCGGTTCGCCGGGCCGGCCGTCCACGGACGGAGGAGGGTTCCGGTCCTTCGGCGACGGTTCCGCGCCGAATGCGGCCGCCGCCTCCCCTTCGGCGCCCGCCTCGGGGCCGCATTCCGCGCCGGTACCCGTACAGGCCTCGCGGGTGCCTTCACCGCCGCGTTCCTTCGACTTCTTCGACACCTCGACGGAATCGGACGAAACGTCCGGCACCGCGAATTCCCCGAGTCCTGCGACCCCTTCCGAGCAGGCCTCGGGTCCGGCATCGTCCGGTACGTCGACGTCAGCCTCGCCCGGGGCGCCGGGGTCGGCTTCGGCGGGTACGCCGGGTTCCGCCGCGCTCGGCAGGCCGACATCCGCGGCGCCCGGTCCGCCCGGCTCGGTCTCGCGCGTCGCGCCGAGGTCCGCAGCGTCCGGTGCCCCGGGGGCCGCCTCGCCCGCCGCGCCCACGTCCGTCTCCCCCGGTAGGCCGTGGTCCGCTTCCGCTTCCGCCTCCGCCTCTGCGGGGTCACCCCCCTCCCGTGCTCAGGGGGGCGACACGCCACGGTCCGCGTCGACCGGTACCTCACCGTCCGGCGCGGAGCGCCCGGCAACGGCGTCCACCGGCCCGCGCCCCGCGTCGGAAGCCGTCCCGTACGGCTCCGAGGCATCCCCTTCGGAGCGTCCGGCCCCGCCGTCGGCCACTACGCAGCGGTCCGCGTCGGACGCCACCGCACCGGGTCCCGCGTCCGGTTCCCGGCCGGAGGCCCGGCGCTTCCCCCACCTGCGCCCCGAGGCGCGGCCGGGGTCGCCGACCCCGCCGCCCCCCGCGGCCTCCGCGCGCTTCCCGGACGCGCCGCCCGCGTCGGCCGAGCCGACGCGTCCCGACGGGGCCCCGCACTCCGCACCCGCCGGACCTTCGCGGCCCGGCGGAACGCAGCGTCCTGGACAGCGCCCCGACCGGCTGTCCCACCCCGCCGCGCCGCAGCGCCCGTCCGAGCCTCGGCGCGCCTTCGAGCCCCCGCGCCCCTCCGATTCCTCGCCGCTGTCCGAGCCCTCGCGGTCCTCCGACCCGGCGCGCCCCTTCGCCCCCTCGCGGCCATCCGCGTCCACCCATCCCCCGGAGTTTCCGCGTCCGTCGGAGCCCCCACTCGCCTCCGGGCCTTCGCGCCCCTTCGAACCTTCGCGGTCCTCCGACCTCTCGCGGCCCTCCAGGACTCCGTATCCGTCCGAGTCCGCGCCGTCGTCGTGGACCGGAGGGCCGGGCCGGGCCGCCGTGTCGGGGGAGCGGATCACCGAGACGAGCAGTGGGCTGTGGTCCGGACGGATCGAAGAGCCCGCTCCGTCCTCCGTGGCCACGCCCTCGTTCACCCCGCCCCCGCCCCCGCCGGGAGCGCCTGCCGAGGGGGTCCAGGGCGTGCGGCGCCCCTTCGTGTCCTTCGCGAAGCCCGAGACGTACGGCGGCGACCTCGCGGGGGTGCGTCTCTTCCGTGGGCGGGCCCGGCCCCGTACCGCGGCCGCCGCGGCCTGTGTCGTCCTCGGGCTCGGGCTCATCGGCGGTGCGGTGACCGGGAGTTGGCTCACCGGCGACACCGCGGACGGACCCGGTTCGCCCGGTGCCTTCACGGCGGCCGGAGGACTTTGGCACAGCGTGCCGGTGGACGAGCTGTTCCCGCCGACCGTGCGCGGCGACGGAGCGGGCCCCGGCGGCTCCGACCGCACCTGGACCCGGATCGCCGTCGCCCCGGACACCGGCTGCAAGGACGCCTTCGACCCACTGCTGCGCCAGGCGCTCGCCCCCGTCGGCTGCCTGCGGCTGCTGCGCGCCACCTACGTGGACGCGACCCGGAGCCATGTCACCACTGTCGGCCTGCTGTTCACGAAGGCCGACGCGGCGGGCATGACCTCCCTGAAGGCCCGCTTCCGCAAGGAGGGCCTGGACCGGCGTAGCGACCTGATGCCCCGTCCCTACGCGGCGAAGGGCACCGCCGCCGAGGGCTTCGGCAAGGCACAGCGCGCTTCCTGGACCGAGGCGGTCCTCACGGACGCACCGGTCGTCGTGTACGCGGTCTCCGGATTCGCCGACGGGCGCGCGGTCGCCACCCCGCAGCCCGCCGCCGAGGCGATGAGGCCGGACTCGACCACGGCCGTGGCCCAGGCGGGCCTCGGCCACGAGGCGCAGGGCCTCGCCGACCGGGTCGAGCGAGGCCTCCGCAAGACCGTCACCTCGGCCACGGAGCAGCCGTCATGACCCACGACGTCGGCCCCGTCGGCCGTATCCAGCAGACCGGTGCCACCGGAGCCTTTGGTGCGACCAGTGCGACGGGCGCGACGACCGCGACCGCAGCCGTGGAGCGCGCCCCGGTCCGGCGGAGTCCGATGTCAGGACTGCTCCGCAGGGTCCCCGCCGCCGACGGCGCCCGGCCTCAGCGCACGGCCCCGGCGGTCCGCGGGCCCCTGCTCTCCCGCAGGTCCGGCGCCCTCGCCGCCGTTCTCGCCGCTTCTCTCGCCCTGGTGCCCTCGACCGCGGCGCACGCCGACGGGATACGCGCCCAGCAGTGGGGCCTGGACGCGATGCACACACAGCAGGCGTGGCGTACGACCAAGGGCAAGGGCATCACCGTCGCCGTCCTCGACACCGGCGTCGACGCCCTGCACCCGGATCTCAAGGGCAACGTGCTCGCGGACAAGGACCTGGTCGGTTTCGGCGCGAGCCGCGGTGACCGGCCCTGGGCGCGGCACGGCACCGCCATGGCGGGCATCATCGCAGGGCACGGCCACGGGCCGGGTCACGCCGACGGCGTCATGGGTATCGCCCCGGAGGCGAAGATCCTGCCCGTCCGTGTCATTCTCGAAGACAAGGACCCGGCGCGCTCCAAGGCCCGCAACACCCGTGGCAACGCTCTCGCGGAGGGCATCCGCTGGGCCACCGACCACGGCGCCGACGTCATCAACCTCTCCCTGGGCGACGACTCCAAGTCCGCCCACCCCGAGCCGGCCGAGGACGAAGCCGTCCAGTACGCGCTGAAGAAGGGCGCCGTCGTCGTCGCCTCGGCGGGCAACGGCGGGGAGAAGGGCGACCATATCTCCTACCCGGCCGCTTACCCCGGTGTGATCGCGGCGACCGCCGTCGACCGCTACGGAACCCACGCCTCCTTCTCCACCCGCCGCTGGTACGCGACCGTCAGCGCCCCGGGCGTCGATGTCGTCATCGCCGACCCGGACGACCGGTACTACGAGGGCTGGGGCACCAGCGCGGCGTCCGCGTTCGTCTCCGGCGCGGTCGCGCTCATCGAGGCCGCCCACCCGGGTCTGTCCCCGGCCCAGATCAAGCAGCTCCTCGAGGACACCGCCCGCAACGTTCCCTCCGGCGGCCGTGACGACTCCCGCGGCTTCGGCTTCATCGACCCCGCCGCCGCCATCGAGGCGGCCGGCCGGCTCAAGCCGCAGGGCCTCAAGTCGGCGGCGTACGGCCAGAAGTACTTCGGCACGGGCCCCGACGCGCCCGACAACGGCGGCAGTTCCGCCGACTGGGCCGGTCCCCTCGCGGGCGCCCTGGGCCTGGCCCTGCTCGGGGGGGCGGTGTTCCTGTGGCGCGGCCGCAGGAATCCGAGCCCCTTCGACCGTCCTTAGTACCTGTCCGCCCCCGCACTCTTTGCCGCGCGGATCCCCGTGAGCCCGCGCTCTCAGTCCTCGGTGGTGTCCTGGAACGCGGACAGCGCGGCCTTCGACACCGCTTCCACCAGCGAAATACCCTTGGCCTGCGTGGAGTTCCCGTTCGACAGCGTCGCCACCAGATAGGCGCGGCCGTCGACCGAGATCCGCCCGATGCTGTTGACGTCCCACAGCCCGGTGGTGCTGCGCGCCAACCACCCGTTCTTCAGGGCCCATTGAGAGCCGTCGTCGGCCGCTGCCGACACCCCCCACTGCTGGTCGGTCTCGATCTCGCCCATGAGCCCCTGGAGATAGGACCGCGAGGTCCCGCTGAGTTTCGATTCGTCGCCGAACACCTGGCGCAGCAAGGTCAGTTGGTCGATCGCGGTGGTCTGGGTGAGGCCCCACAGCTCGCCGTCGCCACCCTGTGTGTCCGTCAGGCCGAAGCGCTTGTTCGCGGTGTCGAGTCCGTCGGCCCGGCCGATCGCGGCCCACAGCGCGGTCGCCGACGCGTTGTCGCTGTTCTCGATCATCGCGGTGGCGTACGTCTTCTCCTGCGCGGTGAGATGACGGTCCGTGTCCTGCGCCTGGAGGAGCAGCGCTGCCAGGATGTTCACCTTGACGATGCTCGCGGTGTCGAAGGCGGCGTCACCGTAGGCGGCGCTCTCACCGGAGCCGACGTCGAGGACGGCGACAGAGGTCCGCGTGCCGTCCGCCACCGGCACCGTCTTCAGCGCCTTCGCGAGCAGTGCGTCCCTGTCCACGGAGGGCTCCGCCACGGGTTCCACCGATGCCTCCTCGCTCGCCGCCGGCGACGAAGAGGGCGACGCCGATGCGGATGCCGATGCCGATGCCGATGCCGCCGACGATACGGCGGCCGGGCCGTCGTGCGCCTGTGCCTTCATGTACACGGTCCCGGCCGCCGTGGCTCCGACGAGTACCGCGGAGGCCAGCGCGGTGTAGAGGAGAGGCTTGCGTCGGGAGGGTCGGGCGCGACGCCCGCGTGCTCTGTGACGGTCCATTCGGTGATGCTGGACGGTTGGGCTGTGTCCGCGGTTAGACGCGTGTTAGAGGCATGTCAGGAGACACTGAGAAACTCATGAGTTCCGTCAACTCCGGGTTTCAGGGGCCGCACAAGCGCAGGAGCATCCCCCCGATAGGGTCGGGGACCGTGGCGAACAAGAACATTCCCGACCCCGGCTTCCCCGACGACGACGGATCCGCCGACCCCCGGCTGAGCGAGGCGCTCGCCGCCTGGTCCGCGGACCGCACCGCCGTACCGCCGGTCCTGGAGGCGCTCAGGAGCGCCCGGCTGCTCGTGCCCGTCGTGGCGATTCTCGGCGAGGTCGAGGAGGACGAGAACGGGCTGCGCCGCGAGAAGACCAGTGACATGGCGGTGCCCACGCTCAAGGCGGGGAACCGTACGGCTCTGCCCGCCTTCACGTCCACGGACTCGCTGGCCCGCTGGGATCCCGAGGCCCGTCCCGTCGCCGCACGCCTGCATCAGGTACTGGAGGCCGCGGCGCACGAGAAGGCCGACACGATCGTGCTGGACCTGGCCGGGCCCGTGTCCTACGAGCTCACGGGTTCCGCCCTGCTGGCGCTCGCCGAGGGACGAACGACCGCCGACCCGCTCGCCGATCCCGCCGTGGTCGAGGCGGTACGGGCCGCGGTCGCCGCCGAGCCCCTGGTGGTCCGCGCCCATCTCGGCCCCGGTCCGGCGGACGGCACCCTCGCCCTGGTGCTCGACCCGTCGGCCGCCCCCGCCGAGACCGCCCGCGCGGTGGCCCAGCGGCTCGCGGCCGACGAAACACTGAGGGCCCGCCTGGTGCGCGGCCTCGACCTGGCACTTCTGCCGGCCGAGGCGACGCCTCCGGGCGAGCCCCTGTACGTACGCGGGTAGGTATGCGAGTACGGACGGACGCGAACAGGTCCGTGTCCGTCCGTACGGCGTACGGATCGGGTCAGCCGTAGACGGGGCCCGTGTACTTCTCGCCGGGGCCCTGGCCGGGCTCGTCCGGGACGAGCGAGGCCTCACGGAAGGCGAGCTGGAGCGACTTCAGACCGTCGCGCAGCGGTGCCGCGTGGAAGGAGCTGATCTCGGTCGCGCTCGCGTCGAGCAGCCCGGCGAGCGCGGTGACCAGCTTGCGCGCCTCGTCCAGGTCCTTGTACGCGTCGCCCTCCTCGGTGAGACCGAGCTTCACGGCGGCGGCGCTCATCAGGTTCACGGCGACGGTCACGATGACCTCGACCGCGGGGACCTCGGCGATGTCGCGGGTCATGGTGTCGTAGTCGGGGTTCTGGGGAGGGGTGTCACTCATGCCTCACACGATAGGCCCCGACGCGCGCGTCCCCGTCCGCGGGAGCCTTCCGCAGGGTCCCCGGGTATTGCGCCGGGCCTTCTGCCGGGTGCTTGCGTCGGGTGCTTGCGTCGGGCGAGCGGCGGCGGGGAGGCCGCCGGTTAGCGCGTACCCGGCGGAACTGCTAACCTTGTGTAACGACCGGCCGGACACATGTGCCCGGCCCACAAGTGGAGGCTCCGATCTCCCACCCGACTGTCCTCCGGGACGGCGGGTCACCCGGTCAGGCGGCCCCCACCGTTCCGTACGGACGGTGGAGTCGCCCGAATGCGCGCCCCGCGGTTGACCGCGGCGGTGCTCCGGTTACCCATGGAGCCCCGCCTGTGTCCCGTCCGGGGCATTTTTCGTGCCCTGCGGTGGTTGGTCCACATGTCATCAGAGACATACGCGGCTGTCCGCCAGACCGCCGTGTGGTGCTACCGAGGAGGATCCATCAGCACCGAGCCCCGCATCAACGACCGGATTCGCGTTCCCGAAGTGCGACTTGTCGGTCCCAGCGGCGAGCAGGTCGGGATTGTTCCGCTTGCCAAGGCCCTTGAGCTTGCTCAGGAGTACGACCTCGACCTGGTCGAGGTGGCGGCGAGTGCTCGCCCGCCCGTCTGCAAGCTCATGGACTACGGGAAGTTCAAGTACGAGTCGGCCATGAAGGCCCGTGAGGCGCGCAAGAACCAGGCGCACACGGTCATCAAGGAAATGAAGCTCCGGCCGAAGATCGACCCGCACGACTACGACACCAAAAAGGGTCACGTCGTCCGGTTCCTCAAGCAGGGCGACAAGGTCAAGATCACGATCATGTTCCGTGGTCGCGAGCAGTCCAGGCCGGAGCTCGGCTACCGACTGCTGCAGCGTCTCGCCACGGACGTCGAGGACCTCGGGTTCATCGAGTCGAACCCGAAGCAGGACGGCCGAAACATGATCATGGTTCTCGGTCCGCACAAGAAGAAGACCGAGGCGATGGCCGAAGCCCGTGAGGCTCAGGCGGCTCGCAAGGCGGAAGCGAAGGCCAACCCGGGTCGCTCGCAGAACGCCGCCGATGACGACATCGCCGACGGTGAGATCGCTGACGGTGAGATCACCGAGGACGAGGCCGCCGAGGGCGAGTCCACCGAGGCGGAGTCCGCCGAGGCCCCGGCCGAGGCATCAGCCGAGGCCTGATCCCAGGGCTGCTGCCCCGGGATGTCAATCCATACATATGACGTTCCATCGTGCCCGGTCCAGCGACCGGGCACCGGAACGCCACTGACGAGGAGAGAACGGCGCTATGCCGAAGAACAAGTCGCACAGCGGTGCCAGCAAGCGCTTCAAGATCACCGGCTCCGGCAAGGTGCTCCGTGAGCGCGCCGGCAAGCGCCACCTGCTCGAGCACAAGTCGTCTCGTCTGACGCGTCGTCTCACCGGCAACGCCGAGATGGCCCCGGGCGACGCCAAGAAGATCAAGAAGCTTCTCGGCAAGTGACGTACCGGCGCCCAGCGCCGCACGTCAGAACCGGGACCCAATCGATTTCGGGTCGTGTGAGTCCAACCACGGCCCCGCTACAAGGAGTTAAAAAGTGGCACGCGTCAAGCGGGCAGTAAACGCCCACAAGAAGCGCCGGGCAATCCTCGAGGCGGCCTCCGGCTACCGCGGTCAGCGTTCGCGCCTGTACCGCAAGGCCAAGGAGCAGGTCACCCACTCGCTGGTCTACAACTACAACGACCGCAAGAAGCGCAAGGGCGACTTCCGTCAGCTGTGGATCCAGCGCATCAACGCTGCGGCCCGCCAGAACGGCATGACGTACAACCGCCTCATCCAGGGTCTGAAGGCCGCCAACATCGAGGTGGACCGCAAGATCCTCGCGGAGCTGGCCGTCAACGACGCCAACGCGTTCACCTCGCTGGTCGAGGTCGCGAAGAAGGCGCTGCCGTCGGACGTCAACGCGCCGAAGGCCGCGTGACGCTGCGCTGGCTCTGAGCCGATGTGACGAAAGGACCCGCAGGTTTTCAGACCTGCGGGTCCTTTGCTGCTGACCCGACGGGTAGTCGTTCGGGTGCGGGCCGTCGGGGGCCGGTCGCTCCCCCGAGTTCTCGGCTCCGCTCGAACAGGGGGGACCCCCATCGCGGCGGAGCCGCAGATCGACAGGGCCCCGCGCCCCTGGGGGGTCGGAGTCGCCCCCGCTGCCGTGCGAGCCGCACAGATACCGAAGGTGAACCAGAACATGCCCCCCGTCGACCCCGAGCTGATCTCCCCGCGCTCGCCGCGTGTCCTGGCCGCCCGGCGGCTCGCCAGGCGGAACTTCCGGGGCAAGGACCGGCTGTTCCTCGCCGAGGGGCCGCAGGCCGTCCGGGAGGCCGCCGCGCACCGCTCCGACGGCACCGCCACCCTCGTGGAACTGTTCGCCACGGTCGACGCCGCTGAGCGCTACGCCGACATCATCGGCGACGCCCGCCAGGCCGGCGCGCGTGTGCACCTCGCCGAGGAGCAGGTCATCGCCGACATCTCCACCACCGTGACCCCGCAGGGTCTCGTCGGGATCTGCCGCTTCCTCGACACCCCCTTCGAGGAGATCCTCAAGGCAGGACCCAAGCTCGTCGCCGTCCTCGCGCACGTCCGCGACCCCGGGAACGCCGGGACCGTGCTGCGCTGCGCCGACGCCGCGGGCGCCGACGCCGTCGTCCTCACCGACGCGTCCGTCGACCTCTACAACCCCAAGGCCGTACGGGCCTCCGTCGGATCCCTGTTCCATCTGCCGGTCGCCGTCGGCGTGCCCGTGGAGCAGGCCGTGGCGGGACTCAAGGACGCGGGCGTCCGCATCCTCGCCGCCGACGGCGCGGGCGGGGACGACCTCGACGACGAACTCGACAAGGGGACGATGGGCGGCCCCACCGCCTGGGTCTTCGGCAACGAGGCCTGGGGGCTTCCGGAGGAGACGCGAGCGCTGGCCGACGCTGTCGTGCGCGTTCCGATCCACGGAAAGGCCGAGAGCCTGAACCTGGCCACGGCCGCGGCCGTATGTCTCTACGCGTCAGCCCGTGCACAGCGAGCCTCCACAGGGTGCCGCTCCGTCACCGGCAGCTAGTAGGGTGACGGGCTCGGGGGCCCTCTGCGCCGGACGAGAGGTGGGGTACGGGGATGAGTGTCGGCACGGGCGGTGCCCAGAGCGCGCTGCGAGCACGGGACGCGCGCGGCGCATCCGCGTCCCGGCACGATGACACCGCCGGAGCCGGTCCCGGTCTTGGCGTGGACCCCGACGACCTGCCCGACGGGATCGTCGTCGCCGACGAACACGGCCGGGTCATCTGCTTCAACGCCGCCGCCGCCCGGATCACGGCCGTCCCCGCAGCCAAGGCCCTCGGCCGCCGGCTCGAATCGGCGCTCCCCCTGGAGGACCTGGAAGGCCGCCGCTGGTGGCAGCTGACCGACCCCTACGGCGGACTCGCCATCCGCAACAGCCAGCCCGAGCGGAACCTGCTGCTGCCCGGCGGCCGTGAGGTCCTCGTCTCCGCGCGCTATGTGCGGACCCGGCCCACCGGACCGGTCCGCCGGGTCGTCGTATGTCTGCGCGACACCGAGGCCCGCCGCCGCACCGAGCGCAGCCACGCCGAGCTGATCGCCACGGTCGCCCACGAACTGCGCTCGCCGCTCACCTCCGTCAAGGGCTTCACGGCGACCCTGCTCGCCAAGTGGGAACGCTTCACCGACGACCAGAAGAAGCTGATGCTGGAGACCGTCGACGCCGACGCGAACCGCGTCACCCGGCTCATCGCCGAGCTCCTCGACATCTCCCGCATCGACTCCGGGCGCCTCGAAGTGCACCGCCAGCCCGTCGACATCGGCGCGGCCGTCGGCCGGCACATCCAGGCGTACGTCGCCTCGGGCCAGCCCGCCGACCGTTTCCTGCTGCGCATCGAGCAGCCCCTGCCCGCCCTGTGGGCCGACCCGGACAAGATCGACCAGGTGCTCAGCAACCTGATCGAAAATGCGGTGCGGCACGGCGAGGGAACCGTCACCATTGACGTGGCACCCTCGGTCTCCCCGCGTGAGCGTTCGGACGACGAGGGCACGAACGCCGTCACGTCGGTCACCGTGAGCGACGAGGGCACCGGAATCCCGGAGGAGTCCATGAACCGCGTCTTCACCCGCTTCTGGCGGGGCAGCAAGCGCGGTGGCACCGGCCTCGGGCTCTACATCGTCAAGGGCATCGTCGAAGCCCACGGCGGCACCATCACGGTCGGCCGCGCCCCCGGCGGGGGAGCCGAGTTCCGATTTACGTTGCCCGTGGCCACCCCGGCGTATCTCCTCTGACGCCGCAGCGGCCGCCACGGGCGCATCCGCACGGGAGCACCGCGAGGACGCCCAGTCCTGGGCAGGCCCCCACCCCCGATAGACTCGGACCTTGGCACCTTTGCGTCCTCTCATCTGCGGACGATTCGTCTCCGGGTCGGTGACGGGGACCCTCAGCCAGCCAACCGGAAGCACGGGAAGAGATGTCGGCACCTAATAAGTCGTACGACCCTGTAGAGGTCGAGGCCTTGAAACCGGAAGAGATCGAGCGCATGCGGGACGAGGCGCTCGCCGCCTTCGCGGCCGCCGGCGACCTCGACGCGCTCCAGGAGGCCAAGGTCGCCCACACCGGCGGCACCTCTCCGCTGGCCCTCGCCAACCGCGAGATCGGCGCACTGCCCCCGCAGGCCAAGGCCGCGGCCGGCAAGCTCGTCGGCCAGGCCCGCGGCGCCGTGAACAAGGCCCTCGCCGCCCGCCAGACCGAGCTGGAAGCCGACCGCGACGCCCGTGTACTGGTCGAGGAGGCGGTGGACGTCACACTGCCCTACGACCGCGTACCGGCTGGCGCCCGGCACCCGCTGACCACCATGATGGAGCGGGTCGCGGACGTCTTCGTGTCCATGGGATACGAGGTCGCCGAGGGCCCCGAGGTCGAGGCGGAGTGGTTCAACTTCGACGCCCTCAACTTCACGCCCGACCACCCGGCCCGGCAGATGCAGGACACCTTCTTCGTCCAGGGCCCCGAGGGCACTGAAGGCGACGAGTCCGGTGTCGTGCTGCGCACCCACACCTCGCCGGTGCAGGCCCGCGCCCTGCTCGACCGGGAGCCGCCCGTCTACGTCGTGTGCCCCGGCCGCGTGTACCGCACGGACGAGCTCGACGCCACGCACACCCCGGTCTTCCACCAGATCGAGCTGCTGGCCGTCGACGAGGGCCTGACCATGGCCGACCTCAAGGGCACCCTGGACCACATGGTCCAGTCGCTCTTCGGCTCGGACATGAAGACCCGGCTGCGCCCGAACTACTTCCCCTTCACCGAGCCGTCCGCCGAGATGGACATGCTCTGCTACGTCTGCAAGGGCGAGTCCGTCGGCAACCCCGACCGCCCCTGCCGGACCTGCTCCTCCGAGGGCTGGATCGAGCTCGGCGGCTGCGGCATGGTCAACCCGCGGGTGCTCGTCGCCTGTGGCGTCGACCCGGAGAAGTACAGCGGGTTCGCCTTCGGGTTCGGCATCGAACGGATGCTGATGTTCCGTCACAACGTAGAAGACATGCGAGACATGGTCGAGGGTGACGTCCGGTTCACCCGGCCGTTCGGGATGGAGATCTGATGCGGGTCCCGCTTTCTTGGCTGCGGGAGTACGTCGACCTGCCGGCGACGGAGACCGGGCGTGACGTCCAGGCCAAGCTCATTTCGGCAGGCCTCGAGGTCGAGACGGTCGAGCCGCTCGGCGCCGACCTCAAGGGGCCCCTGGTCGTCGGCCAGGTGCTCACCATCGAGGAACTGACGGAGTTCAAGAAGCCCATCCGCTTCTGCACCGTCGACGTCGGTACCGCCAACGGCACCGGTGAGCCCCAGGAGATCGTCTGCGGCGCCCGCAACTTCGCCGTCGGCGACAAGGTCGTCGTGGTCCTGCCCGGCGCCGTGCTGCCCGGCGACTTCGCGATCGCCGCGCGCAAGACGTACGGCAAGACCTCGCACGGCATGATCTGCTCCGGCGACGAGCTGGGCATGGGCGACGACGGCAGCGGCGGCATCATCGTGCTGCCGCCGGA
Source organism: Streptomyces sp. NPDC002742 (assembly GCF_042888885.1). Lineage (NCBI taxonomy): Bacteria > Bacillati > Actinomycetota > Actinomycetes > Kitasatosporales > Streptomycetaceae > Streptomyces > Streptomyces sp. NPDC002742. The sequence continues at coordinate 281,070 of NZ_JBIAQF010000009.1, read as the reverse complement.
GATGGAGCCCGGCACCGACGCGATCGAGCTGCTCCAGCTCGTCGACGAGGTCCTCGACATCGCCGTCACGCCCGACCGCGGCTACGCCCTGTCGATGCGCGGTGTGGCCCGCGAGGCCGCCATCGCGTACGACCTGCCGCTGCGCGACCCCGCCCTGCTCGACGTACCGGCCCCGAACGCGTTCGGCCACCCGGTGCAGGTCCTCGACCCGATGGGCTGTGACCGCTTCACCGCGCGCACGGTGACCGGCCTCGACCCCGACGCCAAGTCCCCGATCTGGCTGCGGCGCCGTCTGCAGAAGGCGGGCATGCGCCCGGTCTCGCTCGCCGTCGACATCACCAACTACGTGATGCTGGAGCTCGGCCAGCCGCTGCACGCCTACGACCGCGGCCGGGTCGAGGGCACGATCGGCGTGCGCCGGGCCGAGCAGGGCGAGAAGCTCACCACCCTCGACGGCGTCAAGCGCACTCTCGACGCCGGCGACCTGGTGATCACCGACGACCGCGGCCCCATCGGCCTCGCGGGCGTCATGGGCGGCGCCCACACCGAGATCGACGACACCGAGGGCACCACGACCGAGGTCGTCATCGAGGCCGCGCACTTCGACGCGATCTCGATCGCGCGCACGGCCCGCCGTCACAAGCTGGCCTCCGAGGCGTCCAAGCGCTTCGAGCGCGGCGCCGACCCCGAGGCCGCGTCCGCCGCGGCCCAGCGGACCGTCGACCTGCTCGTGCTCCTCGCGGGCGGCACCGCCGACGCCGGGGTCACCGAGGTGATCGCGCCGTCCGCGCCGCACACCATCACCATCCCGGCGAACCACCCGGACAGGGTGGCCGGTGTCGACTACGGCCGCGAGACCGTCGTCCGCCGCCTCCAGCAGGTCGGCTGTGACGTCTACGGCCAGGACGAGCTGATCGTCAGCGTGCCGTCCTGGCGGCCGGACCTGACGGACCCGAACGACCTCGCGGAAGAGGTCATCCGGCTGGAGGGCTACGAGAACCTGCCCTCCACGCTGCCCAAGCCGCCGGCGGGCCTCGGCCTCACCGACCGGCAGCGGCTGCACCGCCGGATCGGCCGCGCGCTGGCCGGTGCCGGATACGTCGAGGCGCCCAACTACCCGTTCATCGGTGAGCACGTCTTCGACCAGTTCGGCCTCGCCGACGACGACCCGAAGCGCAAGGTCGTCAAGCTGGTCAACCCGCTCTCCGACGAGGAGCCCGCGCTCCGCACCACGCTGCTGCCGGGCCTGCTCCAGGCCCTGCGCCGCAACGACGGACGCGGCAGCCACGACCTGGCCCTCTTCGAGACCGGCCTGGTCTTCCACCCGCGCGGGGAACTGCGCGTCGCCGGGCGGCTGCCCGTCGACCGCCGTCCCACCGACGAGGAGATCGCGTCCCTGACGGCCGCGCTTCCCGCCCAGCCCCGGCACGCCGCCGTCGTCCTCGCGGGCGCCCGCGAGCAGGCCGGCTGGTGGGGCAAGGGCCGCCCGGCCGACTGGGCCGACGCGATCGAGGCCGCGCGGAGCCTGGCCCGCGAGGCGGGGACCGAACTCCTCGTCCGCTCCGGCCAGTACGGGCCGTGGCACCCGGGCCGCTGCGCCGAGCTCGCGGTCGTCGTGGACGGCGCGGAGCAGGTCGTCGGGTACGCCGGTGAGCTGCACCCCGGTGTGCTGAAGACGCTGGGCCTGCCCGCGCGCACCTGCGCGATGGAGCTCGACCTGGACGCGCTGGAGCGGGCGAGCTCGGGCCACCCCAAGGGCCCGAAGATCTCGACCTTCCCGGTCGCCACGCAGGATGTCGCGCTGGTCGTCGACAAGAGCGTCCCGCACACGGACGTCGAGGCGGCGCTGCACGAGGGCGCGGGTGAACTCCTGGAGTCCATCCGGCTGTTCGACGAGTACGAGAGCGAGCAGCTCGGCGAGGACAAGAAGTCCCTCGCGTACGCGCTGCGCTTCCGTGCGGCCGACCGCACGCTGACCGTCGACGAGGCCTCCGCGGCCCGCGACGCGGCGGTGGCGCTGGCCGCCGAGCGCACGGGAGCGGTATTGCGCGGAGCCTAGAAGCTCCACCGGTTGTGCCGGGGAACTGTGCGCCGTTCGGTGGCCGCGGATCGTTCGTGGCCGGGCGCGCGGTTCCCCGCTCCCTTTTCCGGGGGTTCCCCGGCTCCTGCCCAGGGTTCCCGAAGCTTCTGCCCAGGCCTTCCCCGGCTTCTGCCCAGGCCTTCCCCGGCTCCGGCCTGCATAAATGCGCGTGTCCGAAGACACCTCACTCATTCGGGTGACATGTCCGGGAGGTCAGCCCGGCACGGTCGGGCGATCGACAGAATCGGACCGGTCTCTCCGAGGCCGTCTGCGCTGTCAGTGCCTATTGGGGGGCCAATCGGCATGATCCGAATCAAGGCTGGGGCTCCCCGCAGGGCGACGCTCCGGACGCATTCGCGGAACCCGGCCAGGGCGGTCCTGGGGCCGCGACGTCGGCGTGACCGGCTGAGGGACGGATTCGCCCGCGCGGTGCGCGGCCGCAGACCCCGTACCCGGTTCACCCGTGAGGAGTGCGGAGGCGGCACGCGCCTCGGCCACCGGGTCCGCCGCACCGCCGACCGGGCGCCGCTGCGCCGGGCGGTGAACATGGGGCTGCCCGGGGTCTGGGGCGCGCTGGCGATCTCGTACAAGATGGCCTGTCCGCTCGCGCAGCAGAACGGGCTCGGTGCCCGCGTCGTCACCAGCGCCGTCTTCTTCGCGGTCGGCGCCGGTCTGATACTCCACGTCAGAAGAGCACTGCTGCGCGAGCTCCGGCAGATCCGCAAGGTCGCGGGAGCCGCGCAGAACGTCCTGCTGCGCCCGCTGCCACCGCGCATCGACGGGCTGGACATCGCCGCGGTCCAGCTCTCCGCGGACCGCGGCGCGATCATCGGCGGCGATCTGTACGAGGCGATCGCCACCGAACACGGAGTGCGGGTCGTGATGGGGGACGTCCGCGGGCACGGGCTCGGTGCCATCGGGACCGTCGCCGCCGTCCTCGGCAGTTTCCGTGAGGCCGCGCACGACGAACCCGAACTCGGCGGCGTCCTCAGAAGACTGGAGCGGGCACTGGCCCGGCATCTGCGCGAGCGGGACCGGGCCGAACATCTCTCGGCCGGGCTCGACCCCGACAGCCCGGCCGCCGAGGAGTTCGTGACCGTGTTGCTGCTGGAGATCCGCGGTGACGGCGAGGTGCACGCCCTCAACTGCGGCCATCCCTGGCCGTATCTGCTCGGCAGGGGCTGCGTCAGGCCCCTCGTCCGCGCCGAACCGCTGCCCCCGCTCGGGCCGTTCCCGCTCCCGGCCGGACTCCCCGCCGAGCCCTGCGGCCGACTCCGGCCCGGTGAGGGTCTCTTCCTGCACACCGACGGAGTCGAGGACGCGCGGGACACCCGGGGCCATTTCTTTCCGCTGCTCCCGGCGCTCGCGGCGGCCGTCCGTGACGGGCCCGTCGTACCGCAGGCCGTGCTGCGCGCGGTCTTCACCGGCCTGCTGCGCCACACCGGCGGCCGGCCCGACGACGACGTGGCGCTGCTGGTGCTGCACAACGACCGCCGGCCCGTCGCCCTGAAACAGGGCCGCTTGTCCCATCACGTACCTCGCTAGGAAGGGTCCTGGACGCGGCGGTGCGCGGCTTCGTGCTCCCGGAAGGTGACCGGCCACGGGACCCGCACCCGGACGACCGGGGTCCCGCGGTCGCCCCGGCCGGGCCGGCTCTGCCGTCCGCCCGGCCACGGAGTGTCGGGCAGGCGGCCGGACGGACGGCGCGGAGCGGGCCGCCGTACTGTACGAGGGGGAGCCGGCGGCCCGGCCGGCCTCTTGCGAGGCATTTCAGTCAACCGGTACGAAACTCTCCGCGACAGCGCGCGTACAACGCGGATACGGGCATTCCCATCACACCCCGTGTGAAAGGGGACGCACTACTCTCTCTGGTGCGGTCGGGCACGATCGGCGTCGTCGGCAACGAGCCACTCGGGGGCCTCCCATGCAGCCCAATACCCTGCTCGACGCGATCCTCGACGAGGCAGGCATCTCGCACGCGGGACTCGCCGCCCACGTCAACCAGGCGGGGCGGGCGCGCGGTCTGGCGCTGCGCTACGAACACACCGCCGTGGCAAGGTGGTTGAAGGGCCAGCGACCGCGCGGCCAGGTGCCCGACCTGATCTGCGAGGTGCTCGCGGGACGACTGCACCGGCCCGTCACGCTCGACGACATCGGCCTCGGCGTACCCGGTGAACCCTCGACCCCGCACGCGGGCACGCTCTCCGGCTTCGTCGAACGAGCCACCGCACTGTGGCGATCCGACGAACAGCAGCGCCCGCACATCCTCGGCGCCCCCGCCGTCACCGGCACCCCCGCGGTGATGCCCGTGTGGGAGTGGGAGAACCCGCCCGAGGACGTGGACGTCTCACGCGGCGGCCGCCACCACGTCAGCATGGCCGACATAGACATGCTGCGCGCGGCACGGGCCCACTACGAGCAGATGTACCGCAAGGCCGGGGGAATCGCGACCCGCACCCGGATCGTCGGCTTCCTCAACTCCGAGACCGCGCCCCTGCTGCGCGGCGGCTACACCGACGCCACCGGCCGCCAACTCCACCGCGCCACGGGCGGGTTGGTGGCCATCGCGGGCATCTGCGCCTACGACTCCGACGCGCACGGACTCGCCCAGCGCTACTTCCACCAGGCGCTGCGTCTGGCGAAGGCCAGTGGGGACAGGGGACTCGGGGCGTACGTCATAGCTCTGCTCGTCAACCAGTCGCTGTTCATGCGCGAGTACCGGCAGGCGGTCGCCTTCGCCGAGGCCGCGCTGCGTGCCGCGGGGCGCCACATCACTCCGGCGCTGGCCTCCGACCTCTACGCCATGCAGGCCAAGGCGTACGCGCACCTCGGCGACGGCAGCAGCGCGCTGTCCTGCATACGGCGTGCCGAGCAGGCCGCCGAGCGCATCCGGCGCGGATACGAGCCCGACGAGACCGGCTATGTCCAGCCGGGGCTGGTCAACGTACAGGTGGCGGAGGCGTTGCTCAGCCTCGGCGACCTCGTGGCGGCTGCGGAGCACGCCGCGGCCGCCGTCGACACCCCGGCGCACGACCGCGGGCGCGTGCACCGGCTGGCCATGCTCAGCCAGATCGAGCTGCGCCAGGGCAACGCCGACAAAGCGGTGGCGACGGCCGTGCAAATGGCGGAGCAGGCACGGGGGATGGAGTCCCAGCGGCTGCGCGACAGACTTCGCGCGGTACGCGAGCATCTGGTGCGCAGCGGTTGTGCGGGCACGACCGAGGCCGCCGAACTCATCGACGGCGCACTGCGCGTACCGCTGTAGAGAGCACCCCGGAGAGCCGCTTCACGAACCTCGCCGGAACGCCGGTCTCCGTTCCGCCGGGCCGTGTTCAGCGCCACCGCGCTGCGCACCGACCCCTGTGAGCCCTGCTGCCAGGACGCCGCTGCTGCGATATTGCCATCTACTCGGCGGAAGGTGGCAGAACCGTGCAGTGGACGAAACAGAACGAACAAACTGTGTATGAAAACCGCTGGTTCAGTGTCAATCTCGCGGATGTGGAGCTGCCGGACGGGCGGCATCTCGATCACTTCCTGATCCGGCTCAGGCCCGTCGCCGTGGCCACCGTGGTGAACGATGCCAACGAGGTGCTGCTCCTGTGGCGGCACCGGTTCATCACGGACAGCTGGGGATGGGAACTCGCCGCGGGTGTCGTGGAGGACGGCGAGGACATCGCCGCGGCGGCGGCCCGCGAACTGGAGGAGGAGACCGGGTGGCGGCCGGGACCTCTGCGGCATCTGATGAGCGTCGAGCCCTCCAACGGGCTCACCGACGCGAGGCATCACATCTACTGGGCCGACGAGGGTGCCTATATCGGGCACCCTGTCGACGACTTCGAGTCCGACCGCCGTGAATGGGTTCCCCTGAAACTCGTTCCCGACATGGTCGCCCGCGGTGAGGTGCCGGCCGCCAACATGGCGGCCGCGCTGCTCCTCCTGCACCATCTCAGGCTCGGGCATGACGCGTTGCCCTGATCGCTTCCCCCCTCGCGGTCCCCTGGTGCCTAGCGGCCCAGAGCCTGCCAGACCGCGACGGCCAGTGCGCCCACGGCCGCGACGACGGCGACGGTGGGCAGTGGCCAGCGGGTGTGTTCGAGCGCGACGATCCGGGTGCTGAGGTCATCGAGATCCTTGGCCGTCTGGTCGTCGCGCTGAGTGAGCAGTGCCAGTCCTCCCTCGATGCGGGTGAACCCCACTTCGAGAGACCGGCGTAACTCCGCGAGTTCCTTCGGTGCCACGGGATGCTCGGGGTTGGCGGTCACGAGTCCGCTCCTTTCCGTGGTCGGCACATCCCCTGTCCGTGCACGGAAAGTCAACTCGCCTGGTGGGCGTGTGGGGAGCGTGTGCGCCGGGCATATGCGGGCCCGGCGCGCACACGGCGTGTGAACGGCGCGGGCCCGGCACCGGAAAAGGTGCCGGGCCCGCGCCCGCCCGAACTCCGGTGAACGGAGCCCGCGTTCCGCTATTACTGGCCGTAGGTGTAGAACCCCGAGCCGGACTTCCGGCCGAGGCGTCCGGCGTCCACCATGCGCTGGAGCAGCGGGGGAGCGGCGTACAGCGGCTCCTTGTACTCCTCGTACATCGAGTACGCCACCGAGGCCACCGTGTCGAGACCGATCAGGTCGGACAGCTTGAGCGGGCCCATCGGGTGGGCGCAGCCCATCTCCATGCCGTTGTCGATGTCCTCCCGGCTCGCGATACCCGACTCGAACATCCGGATCGCGGACAGGAGATACGGGATCAGCAGCGCGTTGACGACGAAGCCCGAGCGGTCCTGGGCGCGGATCGCGTGCTTGCCGAGCACCTTCTCGGCGAACAGCTGGGCGCGGCTGATGGTGCCCTCGGAGGTGGTCAGCGCCGGGATCAGCTCCACGAGCTGCTGCACCGGGGCCGGGTTGAAGAAGTGGATGCCGATGACCTGGTCGGGACGCGAGGTCGCGACGGCCAGCCTCACCAGCGGGATCGAGGAGGTGTTGGAGGCGAGGATCGCGTCCGGCCTGGTCATCACCTGGTCGAGCACCTGGAAGATCTCGGTCTTCACCTGCTCGTTCTCGACGACGGCCTCGATCACCAGGTCGCGGTCGGCGAACTCGCCGAGGTCCGTGGTGAAACTCAGCCGGTCCTGAGTGGCCTTGAGCTCGTCCGCGGAGATCTTTCCGCGCTCGGCCGCCTTGGAGAGCGAGGTGAAGAGCCGGGTCCGGCCGAACTCCAGGGCTTCGCCGGTGGTCTCGGCGACCTTGACGTCCAGGCCGGCGCGGGCGCACACCTCGGCAATGCCCGCTCCCATCTGGCCGCAGCCCACCACTCCGACGCGTTCGATGTCGGTCACATCGTCCCCTTCGCTGATACGCACTGCCTGGCAGGTCATCCGTTGTTCGGTCCCTGCTCCGAACGTGCACGTTACTCCCAAGTATCGATGATCGATCGTCGGGGTGGTGCATGCTGGGCCACGAGACGGTCCGTGACCGGACGGATCCGCAGCGTAGGGGGTACGGCGATGGGGCCACTGCCACGGCGGGCGTTCGCGGTGGCCGCGCTCGCGACCTTGTCGGGGTTCGGCGCGGCGGGGGACGCCGTGGCCGCCCACGGCCCGTCCTCCCGGCGCCGCACGGCCGCCCCGCGTGCCGTGCGGGGCATGTGGCTGGCGACCGCCTCGCACCGCGACTGGCCCTCCCGTACCGGCCTGAGCCCCGCGCGCCAGCGCGCCGAACTGCTCGCGCATCTCGACACGGCGGTACGGCTGCGCCTCAACACCGTGATCTTCCAGGTCCGTCCCGCCGCCGACGCGCTGTGGCCCTCGCCGTACGAGCCGTGGTCCCAGTACCTGACCGGCGTCCAGGGCGAGGACCCCGGCTGGGACCCGCTGGGCACCGCGGTGCGGGAAGCCCACGCCCGTGGCCTGGAACTGCACGCCTGGTTCAACCCGTACCGCGTCTCGGGACAGCCGGACCCCGGCAGGCTCGCCTCCTCGCACCCGGCCCGCGTCCACCCGGACTGGATCGTGCGGTACGGCGGGAAGCTCTACTACAACCCCGGGCTGCCCCCGGTCCGGACGTTCGTCGTGGCCGCGATGCTCGACGCGGTGCGCCGGTACCCGGTCGACGGTGTGCACTGGGACGACTACTTCTATCCGTACCCGGTGGCCGGCGAGCACTTCGACGACGACGCGGCGTACGCCGAACACGGCGCGGGCTTCCCGGGCAGAGCGGCCTGGCGGCGCCACAACATCGACCGGCTGGTGCTGGAGATGGCGGAGGGCGTCAAGAAGGTCCGTCCCGGGGTCCGCTTCGGGATCAGCCCCTTCGGTGTCTGGCGCAACGCGTCGACCGACCCGCTCGGTTCGCCGACCAGGGCCGGCGTCGAGACGTACGACGATCTGTACGCCGACACCAGGAAGTGGGTCAGGGAGCGCTGGATCGACTACATCTGCCCTCAGCTGTACTGGAGCATCGGCTTCGGCGCCGCCGACTACGCGAAGCTGCTGACCTGGTGGGCGCGGACGGTCCGGGGGACAGGCGTGCGGCTGTACGCGGGTGAGGCGCTCTACAAGGCGGGCGACCCGGCGCAGCCCGCGCCCTGGCAGGACCCGGCCGAACTCTCCCGCCATCTCACGCTGGCCGCGAAGTATCCCGAGGTGCGGGGCCACGTCTTCTTCGCCGCCAAGGAGGCCGGCGCCGACCGCGTCGGCGCCATGGCACGGGTCGTCGCCGACCACTACCGGCAGCCGGCGAAGCCCCCGGGCTGAGGGCTCGCCGGCCTCCCGGCGTCCGTCCCGTTCTTCCTACTGCGGCATGTCCCGGTGGCGGATCACGGAGTCCGGGCCCGGCGAGCACACGGCTTCGTGACCGTCCTGGAACCGCACGCGGTAGGGGGGAGAGCCTTCGGCTCCCATGACCTCGGTGATCTCCGCGACCTTGTCGTGCTGGCCGACGGTCCTGCCGTGCTGCACCAACTGGTCGCCTTTGGATGCGTGCATCTGAACGGTCTCCTCGTCCTGTACGGGAGTAACGGTTCGTGGCCTCAAGTCTACGGCCGGGGGAGCGGGTTGGCCCGGCCCGTGCGTGCGGGTCAGCTCCGCGCCCGCTGCGTGAGAGCGATACAGACGAGGACGGCGGCCGCCGTCAGGGGTGCCGCCGGGGTGAGCCGCTCGCCCAGGAGCAGTACCGACCACACCAGTGTGAGCAGGGGCTGGGCCAGCTGCAACTGGCTGGCCTTCGGGATGCCGATCGACGCCATCCCCCGGTACCAGACGACCAGGCCGAGGAACTGCGAACCGGCCGCGACCCACAGCAGCCCGGTCACGCTGTGCGCCGTAAGCCGCACCGGCTCGTACGACAGCGCCACCAGCGCGCCCGGCACGCTGAGCGGCAGACACAGGACCAGGGCCCAGCCGATGACCTGCCAGCCCGGCATCACCCGGGCCAGCCGGCCGCCCTCGGTGTATCCCGCCGCGCAGATCAGCAGCGCCCCGAACAGATAGGCGTCCGCACCCGTCAGGGCGCCACCGCTCTGCCGCACGGTGAACGCGATCACCGCGGCCGCGCCCGCGCAGGCCGCCAGCCAGAACTTCCGTGAGGGCCGCGCGCCGGTGCGCAGGGACGAGAACAGCGCGGTCGTGAGCGGCAGCAGCCCGACGACCACGGCGGCGTGGGCGGTGGTCGAGGTCCGCAGGGCGAGTGTCGTCAGCAGCGGGAAGCCGAGCACGACACCGGCGGCCACGACGGCGAGGCCCGCCAGGTGCCGCCGGTCCGGTCGGGGGACCCGCAGCGCGAGGAGGCAGCCGCCCGCGACGACCGCCGCGAGGACGCAGCGCACGGCCACCAGCGACCAGGGGCCGAAGCCCTCCAGGCCCCAGGCGGTGGCGGGAAAGGTGAGGGAGAAGGCGGTGACGCCGAGGGCCGCCTGGAGGGTGCCCGAGCGGCGGTACCTCGCCGCGGCGCTCCTGGGCGGGAGGCCGGCCGCGGGCTCGGTGTCGGTGCTGACCGCTATCCCGGTCCGTTCGATAGCGCTACTCTCTACTCTCATGCAAGAGCGTAGCAGTGTGGGTGATCTCGCGAATCAGCTGCGACAGGAACTGAACCGCTACTCTCCAGGGGGAAAGCTGCCGTCGAGCCGCGCACTCGTCGAACGGTTCCACGTGAGTCCGGTGACTGTTTCACGGGCGCTGGCGCAACTGGCCGCCGAGGGGCTCGTGGTCACCCGGCCCGGTGCGGGCGCCTTCCGGGCGCGGCCCCGGGCCGCCGTCACGTCCACCGGGGACACCTCCTGGCAGGAGGTCGCGCTCAGCGCGGACACCGCGGCAGAGGTCGTCCCCCGCACGGTGGACGCGTCCGGCGTCCTCGCCTCGCTGGCCGCGCCACCGCCCGGTGTCGTCGAGTTCAACGGCGGCTATCTGCACCCCTCGCTCCAGCCGGAACGGGCGATGGGCGCGGCCCTCTCCCGGGCCGGCCGCCGCCCCGGCGCCTGGTCCCGGCCGCCCATGGAAGGTCTGCCCGAACTGCGGGAGTGGTTCGCGCGCGGGATCGGCGGGGCGATCGGCGCCGCCGAGGTACTGGTCGCGGCGGGCGGCCAGTCCGCACTGACGACCGCCCTGCGCGCGCTCGCGCCGCCCGGCGCCCCGGTCCTGGTCGAGTCACCCACGTATCCCGGGATGCTGGCCATCGCCCGAGCTGCCGGCCTTCGCCCCGTTCCGGTCCCGGTGGACGCCGACGGGGTGAAGCCCGAGCTCCTCGCCGACGCCTTCAGGGCGAGTGGCGCCCGGGTCTTCGTCTGCCAGCCGCTGTTCCAGAATCCGACCGGTGCCGTGCTCGCGCCCGATCGGCGCGGCGAGGTACTGCGTATCGCGCGGGACGCCGGAGCCTTCGTCGTCGAGGACGACTTCGTACGCCGCCTGGTGCACGAGGACGCGGGCCCGCTGCCGCGTCCGCTGGCCGCCGAGGACCCGGACGGCGTCGTGGTGCACGTCGGTTCCCTGACCAAGGCGACCTCGCCGAGCTTCCGGGTGAGCGCACTGGCCGCGCGCGGTCCGGTGCTGGAACGGCTGCGCGCCATCCAGGTCGTCGACACCTTCTTCGTACCGCGCCCGCTCCAGGAGGCCGCTCTCGAACTCGTCGGCTCGCCGGCCTGGCCGCGCCATCTGCGCGCTGTTTCGGCCGAGTTGAAGGCCCGGCGCGACACCATGACCGCCGCACTGCGGCTACGGCTCCCCGAACTGACCCTCCCCCACATCCCGTTCGGCGGCTACCACCTGTGGGCCGGGCTGCCCGACGGCACCGACGAGTCCGCGCTCGTCGCCGCCGCCCTGCGCGCGGGCGTGGCCGTGACCCCCGGCCGCCCCTACTACAGTGCCGAACCCCCGGCCCCCCGGATCCGGTTGAGCTTCGCGGCGGTGGCGGGGACGGAGGAGATCACCCAGGGCGTACGGAGACTGGCGGCGGCGTACGACGAGGTGCGGGCCTGAGCCGGGCGGACTTCCCACCTCGTGTGCCCCGGGCCGCACCGCAGGTCGCGGGGCACTCGCGCCGTGCCTGGCCCGTTCACCCCGGCCGCTTCGGCGAGAAGGCGGCGGCAAGATTCGGATCCATGACGCCCGGACACCTGGAGCACATGCCGGAAGCTGATGCGCCAGTGAATATTCGGATACTCTGTGTAACTCCCTTGACCTGCGGAGTCCCGCGCTCCACGATCTGCCCATGCATCTTCGGGTCACGTTCGTCGCCGCCGCGCGCAGCTCCTCGCTGCTCGCGGAGCGCTTCGAGGACGACCGGCCGCTGGACCAGGCGGGATGGGAAGAAGCGCAGCGCGCCGCCGCCGGACTGCTGCCGCTGGCGGCGGCCGAGCTGCGCTACTGCGCGCCGACGCCACGCAGCCGGGCCACCGGTGACGTCCTCGGCTACGCCCCCCTGGTCCAGCTCGCGCTGCGCGACTGCGACATGGGCCGCTGGCGGGGCTTCACCCTGGGCGAGGCCATGGCCCGCGAGCCCGAGGCCGTGGACTCCTGGCTTGCCGACCCGCGCTCCACGGCGCACGGCGGCGAGAGCCTGCTGTCCTTCATCGCCCGCGTCGGCGCCTGGCTCGACACCCGGCCGGGGGACGACGGCGGCAGCATCGTCGCGGTGGCCGAGCCGTCGGTGGTCCGGGCCGCGCTGGTCTACGCGCTGAAGGCGCCGCCGTCGACGTACTGGAACATCGATGTCCGCCCCTTGTCCGCGATCACCGTGACGGGCCGGTCGGGACGCTGGAATCTGCGCTTCGACGGAGCGGTCCCTCAGCCCAGGCGTGTGTAGCCGGTGGTGAGCACCAGATCCTTCGCGGGCCCGCGCACCCGCCAGACGGACCGCCATCGCCGCTCGTCCTGGACGGTGAACTCGCCGCGGTAGAGGTCCGCCGCGCACGGATGGTCGGCGACGTACCGTCCGCTCGTCAGATCCAGTTCGTGGAACGGGCGGCCGTCGGAGAAGCGGACGACAGCGGTCGCGAGGTCCTGTCCCGGCAGGAACCGCAGGGTCCGTTCGGCGGGCCGCGGGACGCCCTGCCACACGAAGGTGCCCGACTCGTGGTGGAGCAGCCCCTCGTCCTCCAGCGGTCCGAAGACCGTCGTGCCGGTGAAGCGTCCCTCCGCGTCGCTCGCGCGGTCCCGCACGGTGCGCTCCACGCGCCAGCTCCCGGTCAGGTACGTCAGTACGTCCCGCACCGGCCAGAACTCGCCCATACCGTCCCGCTCCCGTCCCGTCCGGAGCCGCGCGACCCGATGACGCGCTCCAGCCCCTCCCCGTCCTGCCGTTCGGATCACCGGCCGGTATCCAGTGTCTCGAACGATGCGTCTCAGGCGGCGGCGGGGCCGGCCGTGGGCTGTTGCCCGACCGGAAGCAGCCCGCGCTCGGCGAACACCTTCTTGGCGACCAGGGTCGCGTTCATCGCCTTCGGTATGCCGCAGTAGACGGCGGAGTGCAGCAGTGCCTCGACGATCTGCTCCGGGGAGAGCCCCACGTTCAGCGACGCGCTGACGTGCACCTCCAGCTGGGTCTCGCAGCCGCCGAGCGCGGTGAGCATGCCGAGGGTCACCAACTGGCGGTCGCGCGGGGCGAGTCCGGGCCGGTCGTAGACGTCCCCGAAGCCCCAGGCGACGATCTGGTGGCCCAGCTCGGGGTTGATGTCACCGAGCGCGGCGACCACCCGCCGGCCGGCCTCGCCGTCCACCTGGTCGAGAACCTTCAGGCCGTGCTCGAAACGCTCCTCGCGGGTGGTGGACCCGGTGTCCTTCACGGTGTCGCTCATGTTCGGTCGTCCGATCCCGGCCGCTCCAGCAGCCGTACGTAGTGGTCGATCTTGTCGTCGAGCGCGGACGCGTTCCGCCGCAGCGCCCGGATCCGCTCCTTGAGGTCGTCGCGGTGTTCCCGGAGCATCGCCAGCCGGTCGGGGACCGTCGCGTCGCCCCGGGAGCGCAGCTCGGCGAACCGCTGCATGTCGGCGATCGACATGCCGGTCTCCCGCAGCCGGATCAGGAACTCCAGCCAGGCCAGGTCCGCCGCCAGGTAACGACGCTGGTTCCCGGTGGTGCGGCCGACACGTTCGATCAGGCCGGCCTTCTCGTAGTAGCGCAACGTGTCGTGCGAGAGGCCGGTGCGGTCGACGACCTGGGCGATCGTGAGGGTCGGTTCCGCGTTGTGCGGGAGTGGCTGTCCGCTGGTCATGGAGAAACCGTAGAACCTGGAGCGCGCTCCAGGTCAAGCCCCGCCGGGGGATGCGCTTCGTGAGCCCGGCCGACGGGCCCCGAGATCACCGCGCGAGGCGTGCCCGAGCCGCACGACCACACCCGACCGGACGCCCGCTGCCCGAACCGGGAACCGGGGCCCCGGGAACCCCGGGATCAGGGGCCCAGGGCCCGGGACCAGGAACCCGGGACCAGGGGTCCCGGACCGGATCAGGAGCTGCGGCGGGGCCTGCCGCGCTTCGCGCCGCCCTTCGGCCCGCCGGTACCGCCGCTGCGGGGGTTCCTGCCCGTGGCCTTGCCGCCGCCCTTGCCGCCGCCCTTGCCGGGCGCGGGCTTGCGCCGTGCGGCGCCGCCAGGGTCCGACTTCCCGGTCGTGGACCTGGCCGCGCCCCGGTCCTTCTGCTGCGCCCCCGCCGGGGTCTGGGAACGCCCTCGTGTGCTGTTCACCGTGCGGCCGCGCACGATGCCGATGAAGTCCTCCACCAGATCGGTGGTCCGGTCCTCCGGCCAGGCCAGCGCGACGCGTGACTCGGGGGCGTCCGTGACGGTCCGGTACGTCAGGTCCTTGCGGTGGTGGAGGCGGGCGAGCGACTGCGGAACCACGACGACCCCGATGCCCGCCGCGACGAGCTCGACGGCGTCCTCCGTGCTGGCGGGCCGTTCCAGCGCGGGCTTGCCCGGCAGGCGCTCCCAGTCCAGCGGGTCGTCCAGGGGGTGCAGCACGATGTCGTCGGCGAGGTCCTCGCCGGAGACCTGCTCGACCGCCGACACGATGTGATCCCTGGGGACCACGACGACGGTCGTCTCGGTGTAGAGGGGGATCGCGCTGAGGTCGGCCCGGTCGACCGGCAGCCGGACGAAGCCGGCGTCGGCGTCGCCGCGCCGCAGGACGTCGTACACCTCGGCGGCGGACACCGGGACGAGGGCCAGGGGTACGTCCGGCAGCCGTTCGTTCCAGATCCGCACCCACTTCGAGGGCGTCACCCCCGGAACGTAGGCGAGCCTGAACGAGGGGGGTGCTTCGGAGCCGGTCACCACGTCAGATTACCCGGGGTGGTCATGGGCGCCGCACCCGCGATGGTCGGCGAGTGCCCGGGCGCTCGATACCCTTGACCCATGAGTTCGCACCAGACCGCCCAGACGATGAAGCCCGCCACAGCGGCGAAGAAGCTGGGTGTGTACCTCGAGGCCACCCCCGCCGAGTTCCAGGAGGGTGTTGTCTCCCGTGCCGAGCTGAACGCGCTGCAGACCGACCCGCCCGAGTGGCTCCAGGAGCTGCGCCGCACCGGCCCGCACCCGCGGCCGGTCGTCGCGGCCAGGCTCGGCGTGTCCATCGCCGGGCTCGCCCGCGGCGGCGTCAGCGAGGCTCTCACCACCGAGCAGATCGAGGCGCTGAAGACGGAGGAGCCCAGCTGGCTGCGCCGTGAACGCGCCACCCAGGCCGAAACCCGCAAGGAAGCGGTACGCATCAAGGAGAAGAAGGCGGAGCGGGACGCCAAGCGTTCCTGATTCGGGGCGCCCGCCGGGATCCCGGCCGTCGGTCCCCGGGGCGCCGTGCCCGTGGGAGCCGGTCGGGTCGGACGGGGAGCCGCCCGTCGCCGGTGAGGGGCAGTGGGGCCGGGAGCGCCCCGGAGCCGAGTCGGCGGTGTGCGGGTCGCGGGAACGGGCCGGGGGATCCTCGAAAAGGATCTGGGGGACGGTGTCGGATCGGGGCGGGGCTGTTCGTGGTACGGGTGAGAGGTCGCCCGCGAGGGGTGTCCCCGGAGCACAGGAGACGATCCGAGATGCAGTACCTGGTTTCCGTGATCAATACCAAGGCGGACCTCGCCACCCCTGACGAGATGGCTGCGATCGACGTTTTCAACGACCGGCTCGTGGCCGAGGGGCACTGGGTCTTCGCCGGCGGCCTCGGGGGGCCCGACACGGCCACGGTGATCGACAACCGCGGTGGCGAGGCGTTGTTCACCGACGGACCCTTCCTGGAGTCGAAGGAGTACCTCGTCGGCTTCTGGGTCCTTGAGGCCCCCGACCTCGACGTGGCGCTCAAGCTGGCGGCCGAGGGGTCGAAGGCCTGCAATCGGAGGGTCGAGGTGCGGCCGTTCCTGTGAGCGTGACCGACGTCCAGAAGGTGATCACCCGGGCTCACCACGAGGAGTGGGCGCGGGTGGTCGCCGCCCTGGCCAGTCGTTTCGGTGACCTCGACATCGCCGAGGACGCGGCGGCCGAGGCGTTCGCGACCGCCGTCGAGCGGTGGCCGGCCGACGGGGTACCGCCCTGTCCGGGCGCCTGGCTGACCACGACCGCCCACCGCAAGGCCATCGACCGTGTCCGGCGCGAGAAGAAGCGCGGTGACAAGCAGCGGGAGGCTCAGATGTCGTACGACGACCGGCCCGAGCCCCTCGGCCCGATCGAGGACGAGCGGCTCCGGCTGATCTTCACCTGCTGTCACCCGGCTCTCGCGATGGAGGCCCGTGTCGCGCTGACGCTGCGCATGGTCGGCGGTCTGACCATGGCCGAGATCGCCCGCGCCTTCCTGGTGCGGGAGAGCGCCATGGCGCAGCGGATCACCCGCGCGAAGGCCAAGATCAAGGCGGCTCGCATTCCCTATCGGGTGCCGTGCGAGGAGGATCTTCCGGGACGCGTCACCGGCGTACTGGCCGTGCTCTTTCTCGTCTTCAACGAGGGCTACCTGGCGACCGGCCCCGACACCGATCCCGTACGCCACGAGCTGACCGCCGAGGCCATCCGGCTCACGCGCCTGATTCGCGCCCTCATGCCGCAGGACGGCGAGGTGGCCGGGCTGCTGGCCCTGATGCTTCTCACCGAGGCCCGCCGTACCGCCAGGGTCTCGCCGAGCGGCGAACTGATCGCCCTCGGCGAGCAGGACCGCGGGTCCTGGGACGCGGCACTGATCGCCCAGGGCCATCGACTGGTGCGTGAGCGCCTGGCCGCCGGCGAGCCGCCCGGCCGGTACCAGATCCTCGCGGCGATCAACGCCGTGCACACCTGCGCCCGCGATGCACGCGACACCGACTGGTCGCAGGTCGTCGCCCTCTACGACCAGCTCGTCCGCATCGACCCCTCGCCGGTCGTCGCCCTCAACCGGGCCATCGCGATCGCCGAGCTCGACGGCCCGGAGGTGGCACTGTCGTCCGTCGACCGCCTGGAGGACGAGTTGGCCGGTTATCACGCCTTCCACGCGACCCGCGCCGACCTGCTGCGTCGGCTGGGCCGCAGCCAGAAGTCGCGCGCGGCCTACGACAAAGCCATCGAGCTGGCGGGCAACACCGCCGAGACCGCCCATCTGACGCGCCGCCGCGACCAGTTGGGGCAGCGCCCTTCCCGGTGACCCCGCGACGGGGCGGCGGGCACTCCCGGCCGCCGGCCGGACGGGGCACCGGCCGGACGGGGCACCGGTACCTCGAACGGTGGCGGCGCTGAGGGGCGAGGGCTGCGTCGGCCGTTCGGGCGAGGATCGATCAGACGGGATCGAGGCGGCGCTTGAGCAGGCAGAACTCGTTGCCTTCCGGATCGGCGAGGACGTGCCAGGATGCTTCCGCGGGCTGACCGATGTCGACGAGTTCGGCCCCGGCGGCCAGGAGGCGCTCAAGCTCGGCGTCCTGATCGCGGTCCGTCGGGTTGACGTCGATGTGCAGCCGGGCCGGTCCGTTCCCCGGCTTGTCGTCGCGGATGAGGAAGATCGTCGGCTGCGGACCGCCGAACCCTTCGCGCGGACCTATCTCGATGCAGCCCTCCGCTTCGCGATCGAGCTCCACGAAGTCCAGGACCTCGCACCAGAACCGCGCCAGCACCTCGGGGTCGTGGCACTTGAGGACGATCTCACTGATACGGCATGCCATTGACGAAACCTACTCTCGGTGTGGGAACTGCCGGGGTGGCGCCCCACGGATCTCATGGGCCCCGGCAGTGAGAACAGCCTCGCGACGGTACCCGGCGAGGCCTGCCAGGTCGAATGGAATTCAGGCACTCGTCCGGCCAAGTCGCGGGCCGGGGGCCGCAGATCGCGCGGCCCGGCGACGGGACGGCTGTGACGCGGGCCGACTCCGCCGCCCGAAGCGGCACGCGCCTCGGTGAAGTCCACGTTTTCGGGGAGTTGAACCCGCCAGGTGGCGGGTGCCCCGGAACGTGAGACATCACGTCAGCGCTGTACTCGGAGGCCATTGCACACCGGCCGCCCGCAGGATCCGGCTGTACTTCGCATAACGGCGCCGGGCAAGGGAGAGGCCGAGTCGGCCGAACTGACCGTGGATGTCTTCGATCGTCCACTCGACGCCATTGAGTGCGACCCGTCTGCCAGGCGCGATTTGCGAGAACCTCCCCGCTGCCATCACACCGCCCAGATCAGCGAGCTGTCCTGTAGGCGGGATTTCGTAAGCGCCTAGCCCTGTCTCCGGGAGGGTGGGACGGGCGCCGTCTCACCGGAACCGACGGACGGGCCGGAGGCGGCGAGGTCGAGGAGCGTCATCTTGTCGTGGTCCGGGCTGCCTGGCGGCGCCATGTAGATGATGAGGCGCTGGCCTTGTGCGCGGTTGAGGGACAGCCCTTCGTGCGAGAGCGTCATCGTGCCGACCTCCGGGTGTCGGAGCGTCTTCTCGCCGTCGCCGATCGTGTGCACCTCGTACCGCTCCCAGAGCCGGTTGAAGTCGGGGCTCTTGACGATCAGCTCACCTACGAGTGCGGCGAGATCCGGGGCATCCGGATCGGTGCCGGCGATCGCCCGCAACTGGGCGACGCACCCCTTGGCCTTCTGTTCCCAGTCCGCCCACAGCTCGCGGGCAGCTGGGTGCAGGAAGGTGTACCGGACGGTGTTCCGCTGGCGCTCCGGCCAGTCGGCGATGCCGTGGAGCAGCCGCAGCCCGCCGGGATTGGCCGCCAGCAGGTCGTTGGTGCGGCTCACGACGTACGCCGGGTTGGGCCGGAGCGTCTCCAGAAGCTGCGTGACGGTCGGACGGACCCGCCGTGACGGCAGGGGACGGGGCTCGGGCGCACGCCGCGCCGCCCGCGCCGCCAGCTCGTGCAGGAAGCCGCTCTCCTCCTGGTTGAGGCGGAGCGCGTCGGCCAGCGCCTCGACCACGGAGGGGCTCGGATGGGTCTCCTTGCCGCGTTCCAGACGTATGTAGTAGTCGATGCTCACACCGGCCAGCGCCGCCAGCTCCTCCCGGCGCAGACCCGGCGTACGGCGCGTGCCGGTTCCGGCGGGCAGTCCGACGTCTGCCGGGCGTACGTCGCCACGGCGAGCCCGCAGAAACTTTCCGAACTCGGTCATGCCGTCATTCTGTCAGCGTGTGATCAGGGGGCCGGCCCGGAGCCTGGCCCTGTTACACCCACCTGTGGCGCACCCCGGAAGATCACGGTCTGCCTCGCCCTCGCGAGCCTCACCAGTCTGGACGGATGACCACTCTTGAACCAGCCCGCGCGTCACAGGATGCCCGGCAACGCACGGCCGCGCCGAAGCTGATCCTGGCGACCACGTTCATGGGCATCTTTATGCTCAACCTCAACACCATGGCGCTGAACGTGGCGCTGCCCGGGATCGGGCGGACCTTCGGCGGCAGCACGGCGGGACTGCAATGGATCGTGGACGCCTACACGCTGATGTTCGCCGCACTCCTGCTTTCCGCGGGCACGCTCTCCGACCGCATCGGGGCGAGCCGCGCGTTCGGCGCCGGCGTCGCGGTCTTCACGGTCGCCTCGGCGGCCTGCGGACTGGCGCCGGGGCTGGGCGAGCTGATCGCCGCCCGCCTGATCCAGGGGAGCGCGGCGGCGATCATGCTGCCCTCCTCGCTGGCCCTCGTCCGGCAGGCATTCCCGGACGCGGCCGAACGGGCACGGGCCATCGCGCTGTGGACCGTTGGCGGAGCCGTCGCGGTTGCCGCCGGCCCGGTGGCCGGCGGGGTGCTGTCCAGCACTCTGAGCTGGCGGGCGATCTTCGTCGTCAACCTGCCCGTCGGCATCGCCACCCTCGCGGTGCTGACCCGCGCGGAGCGCTCGCCGCGCCGTGCCGCGCCGCTCGATCCGTACGGCCAGCTCACGGCGATCGTCGCGCTCGCGGCGCTCACCTTCGCGGTGATCGACGGAGGGGAGAACGGTTTCGGCGAGCCCGTGGTGCTGGGCTGCCTGGGGCTCGCCGCAGTGGCGACGGCCGCGTTCATCATGATCGAGGCACGTACCGCCGCGCCGTTGGTCCCGCTCGACCTCTTCCGTTCGCGCACGGTGACGGTTTCGGTCGCGATCGGCTTCGTCGTCAATGCCGCGTTCTACGGGCTGGTGTTCGTGCTGAGCCTGTTCTTTCAGGACGTTCTGAACCTGTCCGTCATGGCCGCGGGGCTGATGTTCCTACCGATGATGGCCGTGATCGCCGGAGCCAACCTGGCCTCGGCCAGGGCTGCGGCACGCTTTGGGCCGCGGATGCCGATCGCCATGGGACAAGCGATCCTCGCGCTGGCGATGTTCGGCCTGCTCTGGATCGACGAGGGCACCAGCAGACCAGTGATCGCGGCGATGCTCATCCCGGTCGGCCTCGGCCTAGGTTTCTTCGTACCTTCCCTGACCGCCATCCTGCTGAACGACATCGCCGCAGATCGGGCCGGAATGGCCGCCGGGATCCTGAACTCCTTCCGGCAGACGGGCGGCGCGCTCGCCGTGGCCGTCTGCGGAGCCTTGGTCGCGGACCGGGGTGAGTTCATTGTGGGTCTGCGGGTCGCCTTGTGCGTCGCGGCTGTGATGCTGATGGCCACCACGGCCGCGGCCCTCATGCTGCCGCGCGGCCGTAGCTGACGGGACGGTGACGCGGATGTCTGGCGCGGGGCCCGGTAGCCGAGGTCGGCACCTTCCAGCCGGCATCCCGGCAACCCCACCCCATGGAACTGATCGCAACAGGGCGTTACGGGATCAAGATCCGCCAACTGACGCGCTCACCCGCCAACTAACGCGCTCACCGCCAACTAAAAGTCTCGGTCACGGCTGCGCCCGCTTCCGCCGCGGGACGGGTGATTGCATAAACGTGCAGCGAAACGTATAGTCATGCCATCTAGGAGGAGGGTTCCATGGCGATGCGCGCGGCGGTGGCGGGAGCGAGTGGGTACGCGGGCGGGGAACTGCTGCGTCTGCTCCTGGCGCACCCCGAGATCGAGATCGGCACCCTGACCGGCAACTCCAACGCGGGCGGGCTGCTCGGCGCGCTCCAGCCCCATCTGCTGCCGCTCGCGGACCGCGTCCTGACGGAGACCACCCCCGAGGCGCTGGCCGGTCACGACGTGGTGTTCCTCGCGCTGCCCCACGGGCAGTCGGCCGCGGTCGCGGAGCAGCTCGGCCCCGAGGTCCTCGTGGTCGACATGGGTGCCGACTTCCGGCTGAAGGACCCGGCCGACTGGGAGCGGTTCTACGCCTCCGCGCACGCCGGGACCTGGCCCTACGGCCTTCCCGAACTGCCGGGTGCCCGCGCCGCGCTGGAGGGGTCCAAGCGCATCGCGGTGCCCGGTTGCTACCCGACGGCCGCCTCGCTGGCCCTCTTCCCGGCGTACACGGCCGGGCTGGCGGAGCCCGAGGCCGTGATCGTCGCCGCCTCCGGCACCTCCGGTGCGGGCAAGGCGCCCAAGGCGCACCTGCTCGGCAGCGAGGTCATGGGGTCGATGACCCCGTACGGCGTCGGCGGTGCCCACCGGCACACCCCCGAGATGATCCAGAACCTCAGCGCGGCCGCCGGAGAGCCCGTCACCGTCTCCTTCACGCCCACCCTCGCGCCCATGCCCCGCGGCATCCTCGCCACGTGCAGCGCCAAGGCGAAGCCCGAAGTCACCGGCGCGTCCGTACGGGCCGCCTACGAGAAGGCCTTCGCCGACGAGCCCTTCGTCCACCTCCTCCCCGAGGGGCAGTGGCCCGCCACGGCGTCCGTCTACGGTTCCAACGCCGTTCAGGTCCAGGTCGCGTACGACGCCGCCGCGCACCGCATCATCGCGATCAGCGCCATCGACAACCTGACCAAGGGCACCGCGGGCGGTGCCGTCCAGAGCATGAACCTCGCCCTCGGCCTCCCCGAGGAGCTGGGACTTTCCACGATCGGAGTCGCACCGTGAGCGTCACGGCAGCACAGGGATTCACCGCGGCCGGAGTCGCCGCTGGGATCAAGGCGAACGGCAACCCGGACCTGGCCCTCGTGGTCAACAACGGGCCCCGCCGCGCCGCCGCGGGCGTCTTCACCTCCAACCGCGTGAAGGCCGCGCCGGTCCTGTGGTCCGAGCAGGTCCTCAAGAGCGGCGAGCTGACCGCCGTCGTCCTCAACTCGGGTGGCGCCAACGCCTGTACGGGTCCCAAGGGCTTCCAGGACACCCACGCCACCGCCGAGAAGGTCGCCGAGGCGCTCGGTGACATCGGCGCGGGCAGCGTCGCCGTGTGCTCCACCGGCCTCATCGGCGTGCTGCTGCCGATGGACAAGCTGCTTCCCGGCATCGACCTGGCGGTGGCCCAACTCGGCCCGCACGGCGGCGAGAAGGCCGCCATCGCCATCAAGACCACCGACTCCGTGCACAAGACCTCGGTCGTGACACGGGCCGGCTGGACCGTCGGCGGCATGGCCAAGGGCGCGGGCATGCTCGCCCCCGGCCTCGCCACCATGCTCGTCGTACTCACCACCGACGCGGACGTGGACAGCGGGACTCTCGACCGGGCGCTGCGCGACGCCACCCGTACGACCTTCGACCGCGTCGACTCCGACGGCTGCATGTCCACCAACGACACCGTGCTGCTGCTCGCCTCGGGAGCCAGTGAAGTCACCCCGGAGTACGCGCAGTTCGCCGAGGCGGTCCGCGCGGTCTGCGACGACCTCGGTCAGCAGCTGATCCGCGACGCCGAGGGCGCCAGCAAGGACATCAAGGTCGAGGTGATCAACGCCGAGACCGAGGACGACGCCGTCGAGGTGGGCCGTTCCATCGCCCGCAACAACCTCCTCAAGTGCGCCATCCACGGCGAGGACCCCAACTGGGGGCGGGTGTTGTCCGCGATCGGCACCACGAAGGCCGCCTTCGAACCGGACCGGCTCAACGTCGCCATCAACGGCGTCCGGGTCTGCAAGAACGGCGGGGTCGGCGAGGACCGCGAACTCGTCGACATGCGCTACCGCGAGGTCCACATCGTCGCCGACCTCGCCGCGGGCGACGCGACCGCCACGATCTGGACCAACGACCTCACCGCCGACTACGTCCACGAGAACAGCGCGTATTCCTCATGAGCAATGTGACCCGCAAGCACACCGCTCTGCCCAAGGCGCAGATCCTCATCGAGGCGCTGCCCTGGCTGACCCGGCACCGCGGCAAGACCGTCGTCGTCAAGTTCGGCGGCAACGCCATGATCGACAGCGAGTTGAAGGCCGCCTTCGCCCAGGACATCGTGTTCCTGCACCACGCGGGCCTCAAGCCGGTCGTCGTGCACGGCGGCGGTCCGCAGATCAGCGCCGCCCTCGACCGGCACGGCATCGTCAGCGAGTTCAAGGCGGGCCTGCGGGTCACCACCGAGGACGCGATGGACGTCGTCCGCATGGTGCTGGCCGGACAGGTCCAGCGCGAGCTGGTCGGGCTCCTCAACGAGCACGGACCCCTCGCCGTGGGCCTTACCGGCGAGGACGCGCACACCATCACCGCCACCAAGCACCAGCCCACGATCGACGGCCAGTTGGTCGACATCGGGCGGGTGGGCGAGATCACCGCGATCGACACGGGCGCGATCGAGGCTCTGCTCGCCGACGGCCGGATCCCGGTCGTCTCCTCGATCGCCCGGAGCCAGGACGACGGACATGTCTACAACGTCAATGCTGATACGGCGGCTGCGGCACTCGCTGCCGCGCTGGACGCCGAGACCCTCATGGTCCTCACGGACGTCGAGGGCCTCTACGAGGACTGGCCGAACAGCGACGAGGTGATCAGCCGCCTCACCGCCACCCAGCTGGAGAAACTCCTTCCCGAGCTGGCCAGCGGCATGGTGCCGAAGATGGAGGGCTGTCTGCACGCCGTGCGCAACGGCGTCACCACCGCCCGGGTCATCGACGGCCGGGTCCAGCACTCGATCCTGCTGGAGATCTTCACCGACGAAGGCATCGGCACGATGGTCGTGCCGGACGAAGAGGAAACGGGGGACGTCGCATGACCGGCACCGCGACCAACGCGGAGCTCACCCAGCGGTGGCAGGGCGCGCTCATGGACAACTACGGCACCCCGCGACTGCCCCTCGTCCGCGGCGCCGGAACGAAGCTGTGGGACGCCGACGGCAACGAGTACCTCGACTTCGTCGGCGGCATCGCGGTCAACGCGCTCGGACACGGCCATCCCGCGATCGTCGAAGCCGTGAGCCGGCAGATCCGCTCCCTCGGCCATGTCTCGAACCTCTTCGTCGCCGAACCGCCCGTCGCCCTCGCCGAACGACTGCTCCAGCTCTTCGGGCGCGAGGGCCGGGTGTACTTCTGCAACTCGGGCGCCGAGGCCAACGAGGGCGCCTTCAAGATCGGCCGGCTGACCGGCCGGACCCACATGGTCGCCACCACCGGCGGCTTCCACGGCCGGACCATGGGCGCCCTCGCGCTCACCGGCCAGCCCGCCAAGCAGGAGCCCTTCCTGCCGCTGCCCGGTGACGTCACGCATGTTCCGTACGGCGACGCGCAGGCCCTCGCCCAGGCGGTCACCGAGGACACCGCACTGGTGATCATCGAGCCGATCCAGGGCGAGAACGGTGTGGTCGTACCGCCTCCCGGCTACCTCAAGGCCGCCCGCGCGATCACCGCGGCCACCGGCGCCCTGCTCGTCCTGGACGAGGTGCAGACCGGCATCGGCCGCACCGGCCACTGGTTCGAGTACCAGGCCCACGAAGGCGTCCTGCCCGACATCGTCACGCTCGCCAAGGGTCTCGGCGGCGGACTGCCGCTCGGCGCCACCGTCGCCTTCGGCCGCGCCGCCGGGCTGCTGAAGCCCGGCCACCACGGCACGACCTTCGGCGGCAACCCGGTCGTCTGCGCCGCCGGACTCGCCGTGCTCGACACGATCGAGTCCGAGGGACTCCTGGACAACGTGAAGCGTGCCGGCGAGAAACTGCGGGACGGAATCGAGGGCGCCGGTGACGGTTCCGGCCATCCGTTGATCGACCATGTCCGGGGTGCGGGGCTGCTCCTGGGTATCGTGCTCACCGAGCCGCTCGCGCCCCAGGTGCAGCAGGCGGCTCAGGACGCCGGTTTCCTGGTGAACGCGCCCGCCCCCGATGTCGTACGGCTGATGCCGCCGCTGAATCTCGGCGATGACGAAGTGGACGCGTTCCTCCGGGCCCTTCCCGGCATCCTCGACGCAGCCAACGGGGACGGATGATCCCGGGAAATGGGACGACGACGATGAGTCAGGCGCAGGACCACGAGCACGCAGGGCCTGCCGTGCCGCAGACCCGCACCGCACGCCACCGCCGGATCGTGGACATCCTCAACCGGCAACCGGTGCGCTCGCAGAGCCAGTTGGCGAAGCTTCTCGCCGACGACGGGCTGAACGTCACACAGGCGACGCTCTCCCGGGACCTCGACGAGCTGAACGCGGTGAAGATCCGCAACAACGACGGCGACCTCATCTACGCGGTGCCGAGCGAGGGCGGGTTCCGCACCCCGCGCGCGCCGCTGGGGGAGTCGGCGAAGGAGGAGCGGATGCGCAGGCTCTCCTCGGAGCTGCTGATCTCCGCGGAGGCCTCGGCCAATCTCGTGGTCCTGCGCACCCCGCCGGGGGCCGCGCAGTTCCTCGCCTCGGCGATCGACCAGGCGGAGCTGCACGACATCCTGGGGACGATCGCGGGGGACGACACCCTGCTGCTCATCAGCCGCGGTCCGACGGGCGGGCAGGCACTGGCCGACCATCTGCTGCGGCTCGCTCAGAACGACCACTGACCCGGTGTACGACGGTGGGGGCGCACCCCGTCCGGGGCGCGCCCCCACCGTCGTACACCAGGGGTGCGGTGGGGTCCGCGCAGGTCAGCCCAGACGCTGGGCGAGCCCTCCCGTGCATCTGACCTCGTCGCCGGCCGTGATGAGCAGCGCCTCCACGTCGGGGAGCGACTCCAGCCAGTCGAGGCCCGCCCGCGAGCCCATCGCGAAGGCCGCGGTCGCCCAGGCGTCCACCCAGGTCAGACGGGGGCCCACCACGGTCACCGCGAGCAGGTCGGTGACCGCGGACCTGCCGGTGCGCGGGTCGACGATGTGGGCGCCGCGTTCGGCGGTGCCGGAGGTCGCGACGGCCAGCTCGTCCACCCCGGCCGCGGAGACCACCGCGGCGAGCGAGCCCGGACGGAGCGGGTCGGACACGCCCACCCGCCAGGGGCGGTGCGGTCCGGGGATGCCGCACAGCTGGACGTCGCCGCCGCCGTTGACACTCACCCCGCTCGCCCCGGCCGCGGCGAGGTGCAGGGCCGCGCGTTCGGCCGCCCAGCCCTTGACGATGCCCGTCGGGTCGAGCTGTCCCTCGTACCGTGTGCTGAACCAGCCGTCGCTGACGCGTTCCGCCTCGGCGCCCAGACCGAGCACCTCGGCGACCTCGGGGTCGCACTCCTCGACGGTGAGCTCCCCGCGCACCAGCCGCGAGATCTGGCTGTCCTCGCGGTAGGTGCTGAACACCTCGTCCACACGGTGGAGTTGGGCGATCGCCTCCTCCAACGCCGCTCGCACGAGCTCGGGTTCCCCGCCGCGCACGTCGAAGGAGAAGACGGTGCCCATCACTTCCTCGGCGTGGCGCAGTTCCCGCGGTGCGTCCGGCGCGGGCTCAGACACCGGCCTTGTCCAGGGCCGACTGCAGGGACTTCTTGTAGCCCTCGCTCGTGTAGGTCGCGCCGGAGACGGTGTCGATCTGGGCACTGCCCGCCGCGACGGCCTCCTGGTTGAGCTTGGGCACCGAGAGGGCGGTCTTCTGGTCGCTGATGCCGCCCTTGGGGGCCTGGACCGCCTCGGCCTTGGTGATCTTCTTGCCGTCGAGGGTGAGCCGGACCTGGACGGGGCCGTACTGGGTGTCGGACACGGTCCCGGTGACGACGCGCGCCTGCGCGGCGGGTGCCGCCGAGGACGCCCCGGCCTTGCCCGAGGACCCGGTGGATCCTGCGGACCCCGACGTGCCGCCGGCGGCCTTCGCCTTGTCCAGGGCCGACTGCAGGGACTTCTTGTAGCCCCCGCTGGTGTAGGTCGCCCCCGAGACGGCGTCGATCTCGGCGCTCTGTGCCGTGACGGTTTCCTGGTTGAGCTTGGGCACCGAGAGGGCGGTCTTCTGGTCGCTGGTTCCGCCCTTGGGGGCCTGGACCGCGTCCGCCTCGGTTATCTTCCCGCCGCTCATGGTCAGCCGCACCTGGACCGGCCCGTACTCGGTCCGCACCACGTCACCGAGGACGGTGCTGGTACCCGACTGCTGGGCGGTGCCGCCCTGCGCCGCACCCTGCGCGGCCGCCGTCTGCTGGGGCGCCGCACCGGCCTGCGCCGACGCGGCCGCCGGGTCGGAGGCCGGTTTGAGGGCCAGCAGCAGCACGATTCCGGACACGGTGGCGGCGCTCGCGAGCACGAACCGCCGAATGGGGTGATTCTTCTTCATCGTTCCTGACTCCCGTCGCTCACATCTCGAACGACTCGTGATGGATGCGGCGGGCGGGGACCCCCGCGCCGCGCAGTGCCGCGTACACCTCCTGGGCGAACCCGGGCGGCCCGCACATGAAGACGTCGTGGTGGTCTATGTCGGGCAGCTTGCGGCGCAGGGACTCCGCCGAGATGTCCGGCCGCTCGCCCTCGGGGCTGTTCACCGCGTACATCAGCCGCGCCCCGCGCTCCTTGGAGATGGCGGCGAGCTCGTCCCACAGAGCGAGGTCCTGGGTGGTGTTGGCGCGGTAGAGCAGCGTCAGGTCGCCGGACGCGCCGGGCAGGGTCTCGAACAGCGCCCGCATCGGCGTGATGCCGACACCGCCGGCCACCAGGAGCACCTTGCCCCGACTGCGCTTGCCGGCGGTCAGCGCGCCGTAGGGGCCCTCGGCCCAGACCCGGGTGCCCGGCTCCAGGTCACGCAGGGCGGCGCTGTGGTCGCCGATCGCCTTCACGGTGATGCGCAGCATGTTGGGGCGGGGCGCCGCCGAGAGCGAGTACGGGTGGGAGCTGAAACGCATCCCGGGCGCGAGGAAACGCCAGCGGAAGAACTGTCCGGCCTCCGCGCCCATCCGGTGCAGCTTGCGCCCGCTGATGAGCACCGACACGATGCCCGGCGTCTCCTCGATGACCGCCTGCACCCGCATGCGGTGCTTCAGGTTCAGCCGGATGGGAGAAAGGATTCGGTACCAGATGACCAGCGCGGTCACCGATCCGTAGAGCCCGTACCAGACGGTCTTGGCGACGGGTTCCACCGCGAAGTCGTTGCCGGTGGAAAGCTGGTGCCAGAACGTCAGGAACACCGCGGCGTACGTCAGCAGGTGGACGTGGTACCAGGTGTCGTACGGGATCAGCCGACGGAGCCAGCCGACGGAGATGAACCCGATGAGCACGAGCAGGCCCGTGCCGATCGCGGCCTTGCCCATGTCGGGCAGCTGGTTCACCGAGTCGATGGTCTGCTGCACGATCTGGCCGAGCCCCTTGCCGGCCTGCAGGGCGTAGCCCCACATCGTCAGGAAGAGGTGGGCGAGGACCAGGCAGATGGTGTAACGGCCGGTCATGGCGTGCCAGCGCGCCACCCGGTCGGATCCCACCCGGCGTTCCAGGGCGGGGACGCGGGCCATCTGCAGCACCACGAGCGCCATCAGATACCCGGCGAGCAGCCCGGTGATCCGGCCGGCGTTGAGGATCCTGCTGTTGTTGTCCGCGATGGACGGGGTATCCATCCACCACAGCCAGATGACCGCGGCGGCGCCGGCCCAGACGGCGAGCAGCAACGGGACGGCGGGCGAGCGGCGAGGGCGGATTCGGCGCATGGTCTGGCGCCGCGCGGCGCGACCACCGGCGATCGTGGACACGGTTCCTCCGTGTTCGTCCTGGAGAGACGGGGTGAGGGGAGTGGCCCCCTGGCCCAGAGATACGGTCCACGACGCCCGTGCGTTCAGAAGCCCGCCGAGTCGAGTGCGGACTGGAGCGACTGCTTGTATCCGCCGCTGGTGTAAGTGGCACCGGACACCGAGTCGATCTGGGCACTCTGCGCGGCCAGCGTCTCACGCCTGAGCTGGGGAATCGCGTAACTGTTGATCTCCTGGTCCTTGGGATTGTCCGAAGGATAGGCGACCGCGGCGGCATCCGTGATCCTGCCGTCCTTCAGCGTGATCCGCACCTGGACCGGACCCCAACGGGTCTGCACCGTATCCCCGGTGACGGTCTTGGTCCCCGTGCTCCTCGAACCCCCGGACGTGCCCGAGGAACTTCCCGAGGAGCTCCCCGACGAGCTCTCCGAGGAGGAGGGCGAATGACTCACGGACGAGGAGGCCGAGGCCGGTGTCGGCGGTGTGTGCGGCTTCAGCGAGAGCAGCAGGACGAAACCGGTGACCGTGGTGGCGGCGGCCAGCGTCATCCGGCGCAGCGGACGGTTCTTCTTCAGGGCGTGCACGGCGGCCTCACAGCTCGAACGACTCGTGGTGGATACGACGGTCGGGGACACCCGCGGTGCGCAGTGCCCCGTACAGGTCCCGCGCCATCGCGGGTGGTCCGCAGAGGTAGACGTCGTGCTCGGCGATGTCCGGCACGGCCTCGCGCAGCGACTCGGCGGTGAGCCGCGGGCGCGAGCCGTCGGCGGCGTTGACCGCGTACAGGACGCGGGCCCCGCGCCAGCGTGCGATGTCGTCCAGCTCGCCGCCCAGCGCCAGATCCTCGGCCGTGCGTGCCCGGTAGAGGAGCGTGACCCGGCCGGGCAGCGTCTCGAACAGGGCGCGCAGCGGCGTGATGCCGACGCCGCCCGCGATCAGCAGGGCCTTCGACGCCGTGCTCCGGTCTGCGGTCAGCGAGCCGTAGGGCCCCTCCGCCCACACCCGGGTGCCGGGACGCAGCAGCCCGACGGCCGCGCTGTGGTCGCCGAGCGCCTTCACGGTGATCCGCATCCGGTCCGGCCGGGGCGGCGCGGACAGCGAGTACGGCGTCGAGGTCCACCGCATCCCGTCCGCGAGGAACCGCCAGCGGAAGAACTGGCCCGCCCGCGCGTTCAGCTCGTCCAGACCCTCCCCGCGGATCACGACGGAGAAGACCCCGGGGGACTCCCGGTACACGGACTCGACGCGCAGCCGGTGGCGCAGGTTGAGCCGTACCG
The DNA here is from genome assembly GCF_042888885.1 of Streptomyces sp. NPDC002742. Lineage (NCBI taxonomy): Bacteria > Bacillati > Actinomycetota > Actinomycetes > Kitasatosporales > Streptomycetaceae > Streptomyces > Streptomyces sp. NPDC002742. The sequence goes on along the minus strand of NZ_JBIAQF010000009.1, from coordinate 251,000 downwards.
GGGCCAGCAGCCGGAACCATACGACGAGCGCGGCCGTACCGAGGTAGAGCGCGTACCAGGCGGCCTGCGCCGCCCGGTTGCCGACGAGGTCGGAGCCGAGCGCGAGCTGGTGGAAGAAGGCCAGGAAGACCGCCACGTACGTCAGCAGATGCACGTAGTACCAGAACTCGTGGCTGATCCGGCGGCGGGCGAGGCGCGCCGAGGTGATCCCGACGGCGAACAGGATGACCGTGCCGGCCGTCGCCATGAGCATGTCCGGGTAGTCGAACACCACACTCAGCGTCTCGTGCACGATGCCCGTCCCGTCCTGGGCGGCGTAGCCGAAGAGGATCAGGGTGACGTGCGCGACCAGCAGGCAGATCGTGTAGCGGCCGGCCATGGCGTGCCAGCGGGCCACCCGGTCGGAGCCGATGCGCCGCTCCAGGAGCGGGACCCTGGCCATCAGCGCCACCAGGACGGCGCAGCTGTAGCCGCACAGCAGCCCGGCGATCCGCCCGGCGTCCGTCAGCCAGCCGGCCGGGCCCACCACCGACTGTGTGTCGGTCCACCACAGGGCGAGGACCGCGGCCGCTCCCGCCCACAGCAGGGCCAGCAGTGGTCCGGCGGGCGAGGGCCGCGGTCGCCCGCGTCCTCGTGTCGTGCGCGGGTCCGCCGCCCGCTCGTACACCGTGGTCATGTTTCCGTCCTTCGTCCGGCACTCCGGGAGGAAACTCTGCGTCCGGAACCTCTGAGGAGGCTCTGAACCGGCCCGTTCGGAGCGGACTCACAGCGAACTGAGAGCCACGGGGAAGGGGAGGAGGAAGGGAAGACCGAGGAAACGAGGAAACGAGGAAACAGGGTCCTCCGAGGAGAGGTGACTCGGAGGAGAGGTGACTCAGAGGAAACTCAGAGGCCGTGTGGCAAGGTGCGGCCGTCGGGAGGGGCGATGCTGGAAGGCGACATGAACACTCCCACCCCAGACCCCGGCACCTCCGGCGACCTGGACACCGGCACCGGTGCTGTCCCGTCCCGAGGGACCGGAAGGCCGCCCTCGCTCACCCGGCCCGACGGCACCCCGGTGCGCGTCCTCGTCGTCGACGACGATCCGGACCTGGCCGAGGTCCTCTCCGGTGCCCTGCGCTACGAGGGCTGGGAGGTCCGTACCGCGGGCGACGGCGCCTCGGCGGCCGCCGAGGCGCGCGAGCTGCTGCCCGACGCCGTCGTCCTCGACGTGATGCTCCCGGACACCGACGGCTTCGCCGTGCTGCGCGACCTGCACACCGTGCTGCCGGAGGTCTGCGTCCTCTTCCTCACCGCCCGGGACGCCGTGGAGGACCGCATCGCCGGCATCACGGCCGGCGGCGACGACTACGTCACCAAGCCGTTCAGCCTGGAGGAGGTCGTCGCCCGGCTGCGCGGACTGCTGCGCCGCGCCGGCATGGCCCGCCGGACCGACGAGGGCCCGCGGCTCGTCGTCGGGGACCTGGCGATGGACGAGGAGGCCCGCGAGGTGACCCGGTGCGGTGACCTGATCGAGCTGTCGCCGACCGAGTTCGAGCTGCTGCGCTTCCTGATGCGCAATCCGCGCCGCGTGCTCAGCAAGGCGCAGATCCTCGACCGTGTCTGGTCCTACGACTTCGGGGGCCAGGCCCATGTCGTCGAGCTCTACATCTCCTACCTGCGCAAGAAGGTCGACGCGGGCCGCGAGCCGATGATCCACACGGTCCGGGGCGCCGGGTACGTCATCAAGCCCGCGGCGGGCCGGTGAGCGCGAGCATGCGGGCCAGGGCCGGCGCGCTGGGCAGGCGCTGGTGGCTCCGGTCGGCGGCGGCCCTGCGCGCGCTGCCGCGACCGCGCACGATGCGCGCCCGCCTCACCGCCGGGCTCGTGGTGCTGCTCGCCGTCAGCTGCGCGGCCGTCGGCGTGGCCGCGGTGTACGAACTGGACGGCTTCCTGACCGGCCGCCTCGACCAGCAGTTGCAGGAGGCCGGGGCGCGGTTCCCGGCGAGCCTGGAACACAGCTCGACGAAGCCGCCCGACCACGACGGCGACGAACACGGCGACACCCGTCGGCAGAGCACCGGCACCTTCGGAGCGCGTCTGGTCGGCGAGGACGTCACCAACGCCGCGGTCGTGCCGCCCGGTGCTGGCACGGCCGTCCGGAACGTGCGTCTGACCGCCCGCGACGAGGCGCGGCTGGCCGCGGTCCCGGCGGACGGACGTGCCCACACCGTCTGCCTGTCCGCTCTGGGCGACTACCGCGTGCTGGCGACGCCCGGCAAGGACGGTGACGTGATGATCACCGGGCTGCCGACGGAGCCGGTCGACGCGGCCGTCCACCGCCTCGAACTTGTCGCCTCCCTGGTCCTCGGCCTGGCCCTCGTGGTCGCCGGAGTCGCCGGGGCCCTGTGGGTGCGCTGGTCGCTCCGCCCGCTGAACCGGGTCGCCGCGACCGCCACCCGGGTCAGTGAACTCCCGCTCGCCAGCGGCGAGGTGGCGCTGCCCCCACGGGCGCCCGAATCCGACCCGCGCAGCGAGGTGGGCCGTGTCGCCAGCGCCTTCAACCGCATGCTCGGCCATGTCGAGGACGCGCTCACCAAGCGGCACGCGAGCGAGGAACGGCTGCGCACCTTCGCCGCCGACGCCAGCCACGAACTGCGCACCCCGGTCGCCTCGGTCCGCGGCCATGCCGAGCTCGCGCTGCTGCACCCCGGCCCGGTACCCCCGAAAGTGACCCGCGCCCTCGAACGGATCGCCGCCGAGTCGGCGCGCATGGGCGAGATGGTCGACGAGCTGCTGCTGCTCGCCCGCCTCGACGCCGGGCGCCCCCTGGAACGGCTGCCCGTCGACCTCACCCACCTCGTCCTCGACGCGGTCACCGACGCCCGCGCGGTGGGCCCCGGCCACCGCTGGGTCCTGGAGCTGGCCGAGGAGCCGGTGACGGTCGCGGGCGACGCCCACCGGCTCCAGCAGGTGCTGGCCAACCTGTTGGCCAACGCCCGAGTGCACACACCTGTCGGCACCCGGGTGGCGGTGTCCCTGGAGAGTGTCGGCACGGAGGCCGTGCTGAAGGTCCACGACGACGGGCCCGGGGTTCCCGAGGACGTCCGGCCCGGTGTCTTCGAACGCTTCACCCGGGCGGACCGCCGCCGCGCGGACGGCGCCGGAGCCGGGGCCGGGCTCGGCCTGTCGATCGTGGCGGCCGTGGTCGAGGCACACAACGGCACGGTCACCCTGGAGAGCCGCCCGGGAGCGACCACGTTCACGGTCCGGCTCCCCGCGGCCTGAACCGGGGCCGCCGGTCAGTCGTCTGCCGGTCTGCCGGTCTGCCGGTCCGCCGGTTCGGCGGTTCGGCGGTTCGGCGGTTCGGCGGTTCGAGAGTCTGCCGGGCCGAGGGTCCCTCAGTCCGGCGGCCCCTCGGTGTCATCCGGTGTCATCCGGTCGGTGTCATCCGGTGGCGCTCGGTGGCATCCGGTCCGTCAGTACCGGGTGACCGCCGTCGCCCCGTTCGTCGTGCCGATGGCGATGCGCGGCCCGCGCGCCGGATCGGCCCACGCGAGGATCCGCCGCATCGCGTCCGCCGGCACGGACACACAACCGGCCGTGGGCCCGCTCCCGTTGACGTGCAGGAAGATCCCCGCGCCGCGCCCGCGCACCGGCCGGTCGTAGTTGAACCCGATGACGAAGGCGTACGCGTACTGCTTCTCGTAGGCGATCAGATGCTCGGACTCCCCGGCCCGGCAGTCCGCGGGGCGCGGCTCGGTCCACCGGTTGTACGACCGGGACGCGTTGTCCTGGCACCACCAGGAGTCCCGGCCCACCCGGCGGTACGGCATCGAGGTCCCGGCGGGCGCCGCCGCGGTCCCGAACGCGTACGGCAGCTCGTACAGCCCGGTGGGTGTGGTGTTCGTGCCCTGGCGCCGCGCCCGGCCCTCGACCAGTCCGCGCGCCCCGAACCGGGCGGGGGCGGAGCCGGCCCGCACCCATCGTCCGTTCCGCAGGTCCCACCAGGTGAGCGTCCCGGCCGTCGTGTCCTCGCGCGGTGCCTCGGCGGTGATCAGCTGGGTTCCGCCGCCGGTGTCGGCCAGCCGCGCGGGAAGCTCGGCAGGGGGCGGCGGCCCGCCCGGGGCCAGGGCGAGCAGGGACGCGGACGCGAGGGCGGCGGCTCCGAGGCGCATGGCTCAGACCGTACTGGGGGGCAACGGAAGCGGCAGCCCGGGCAGTCCGTCCAGGCTCGTCGCGATGTGCTCCTTCTTGGTGAAGTACTCGCTCAGTGAGGCGTCGTCCTCGCGCGCGAAGCGCCTCGCGTGAAGATCGCGGTCCTCGTCGTACGACATGAAGGGGACCGCGTAGCCGCAGGTGTCGCGGACGAGTTCGGCGGTCACGACGATGATCGCGCGCAGCCCGTGCGACGTCGGGTCGATGGTGGTGAAGCGGGTGAGGAGTTCCTTGAAGCGCGGGTCGTCGCGGAAGACCGGTTCGCCGCGGCCGTGCACCCGGACGATGTTGGGCGGGCCCTGGAAGGCGCACCACATGAGGGTGATCCGGCCGTTCTCGCGCAGATGCGCGATCGTCTCCGCGTTGCTCCCGGCGAAGTCCAGATAGGCCACGGTCCGCTCGTCGAGTACGGCGAACGAACCGCTGAGCCCTTTGGGGGAGAGGTTGATCGTGCCGTCCTCGGACAGCGGTGCGGTCGCGGTGAAGAAGAGGGGCTGTGCCTCGATGAAGGTACGGAGGCGGCCGTCGATGCGCTCATAGGTCTTTCCCATGTCTAACGATTATCAGGGAAAGCCTTTCGCCTGTCTAAGGAATTGCGGTTCCGGCGGCATCGTTCAGGGGCACCGCCGGAACCCGTGGCAGGCTCCCCGGCCGGCATCGGCGCAACGGCCGGGGAGCCTGCCGGATCACTGGGTGAGCGTGCAGGTGGCGAGGGTGTCCAGTCCGGTCGGCTTGGCGGCGGTGCGGCCGATGGAGATCGCGATGCGGTCGATCGTGGAGGTCCGCTTGTCCTTGAGGGGGCCGAGGATCGCGTTCTGGACGAAGTTGGGTCCGCCCTGCCCGACGGTGTTGGCCAGCCGGGTGTTGGCCTCGCCGATCTGGGTGTTCAGCAGTGCCAGATTGCGGTCGACCTCGGCCTTCGCGGAGGCCGGGACGGCGGGCAGCCGGGACGCGACGTCAGGGCAGGTGATGGTGCCGGCCGCGGTGGCGGCGCCTGTCCCGCCGGTGGCCCCGCCCGCCGGTGCGGTGGCCGTCGCGCTGGGCGCTGCGGCGCCGGTGGCCGCACCGCCCGCGGCGGCGCCTACGCCGTTGAGCGTGCAGGGCGCGAGCGAGTCCAGGCCCTGCGGCTTGGCGGCCGTGCGTCCGATGGCCGTCGCGATGCGGTTGATGGTGGCGACGCGCTTGTCCTTGAGGGGGCCGAGGATCGCGTTCTGGACGAAGTTCGGACCGCCCTGCCCGACGGTGTCGACCAGCCGCTTGTCCGCCTCCGCGATCTGGGTGTTCAGCAGGGTGAGGTTGCGGTCGACCTCGGCCTTCGCGGTGGCGGGGATCGCGGGCAGGCTCGGTGCGACGGCCGGGCAGTTCACCGTGCCCGCCGAGGCGGCCTTCGTCGTGGCGTTCTGCGCGCCGTTCCCGTGCGTCTCGCCCGCCAGTGCGCTGCCGGCGATCACGGCGGCGGACAGCACCACGGCGGAGGCTCCGCCGATCATCACGACGCGCCGCTTGTTGTACTTCGGAAGGGCCCTGGACATGCGGAATCCTCACTCGGGTCGGGGGCTGACGACCGCCCGGTGTTCGTCCGGTCGGTCGTCGTTCGTGTGCCTGCCGTACGCGAACGCGGCGCCTGCGTTCAGCGGGAGATACGCGAAAGCGGTTTCGGGTGTTCAAGCGACCGGAAGATTCCGTCGCCGGGGGGCCAGGAGATTCCGTCCCCCGGCGACGGAGAGCCCCCGTCCCGGGCGCCCGGAACTCTCTCGCCCGGCGTCCGGAAGCCGGCGCCGCCGCGCGGGCCGCGATTGACGAACCATGCAGAGTGCTGCATACTCATGCATGTCAGCGAATGCACTGTGAGGAGAATCCCGTGACCGAGCGCGTCGTACTCGCCTACTCAGGCGGTCTGGACACCTCCGTCGCCATCGGCTGGATCGCCGAGGAGACGGGCGCCGAGGTCATCGCCGTAGCGGTCGACGTCGGCCAGGGCGGCGAGGACCTGGACGTCATCCGTAAGCGCGCGCTCGCCTGCGGCGCCGTCGAGGCCGAGGTCGCGGACGCCAAGGACGAGTTCGCCGACGAGTACTGCCTCCCGGCGATCAAGGCCAACGCCCTCTACATGGACCGCTATCCGCTGGTCTCCGCCCTCTCCCGGCCGACGATCGTCAAGCACCTCGTCGCCGCCGCCCAGAAGCACGGCGCCACCACGGTCGCCCACGGCTGCACCGGCAAGGGCAACGACCAGGTGCGGTTCGAGGCCGGCATCGTCGCCCTCGCCCCCGACCTCAAGTGCATCGCCCCGGTCCGTGACTACGCCATGACCCGGGACAAGGCGATCGCGTTCTGCGAGGAGAAGCAGCTCCCGATCGCCACCACCAAGAAGTCCCCGTACTCCATCGACCAGAACGTCTTCGGGCGCGCGGTCGAGACGGGCTTCCTGGAGGACATCTGGAACGCGCCGATCGAGGACATCTACGAGTACACCTCGAACCCGGCCGAGCACCGCGAGGCCGACGAGGTGATCATCACCTTCAAGCAGGGCGTCCCGGTCGCGATCGACGGCAAGCCCGTCAGCGTGCTCCAGGCGATCCAGCAGCTCAACGAGCGTGCCGGGGCCCAGGGCATCGGCCGGATCGACATGGTCGAGGACCGGCTCGTGGGCATCAAGTCCCGTGAGGTGTACGAGGCTCCGGGCGCGATCGCGCTGATCACCGCGCACCAGGAGCTGGAGAACGTCACGGTCGAGCGTGAACTCGCCCGCTACAAGCGGCAGGTCGAGCAGCGCTGGGGCGAACTGGTCTACGACGGCCAGTGGTTCTCTCCGCTCAAGCGCGCCCTGGACGGCTTCATCGACGAGGCCAACCAGCACGTCAACGGAGACATCCGGATGACCCTGCACGGCGGCCGCGCGGTCGTCACGGGCCGGCGCTCCGACACCTCGCTCTACGACTTCGACCTCGCGACGTACGACACGGGCGACACCTTCGACCAGGCCGCGGCCAAGGGCTTCATCGACATCTACAGCCTGTCGTCGAAGATCGCCGCCAAGCGGGATCTGGCGTAAGCCGTACGGGACTTGGTGCGGGCGGTGGTCGTGTCCGCCGCCTCGAAGCCTCCCGACCGCACTAGCCTGACAGCCGCCTCCTCACTCGCGCGTGGGGAGGCGGTGGCACATCCACACCTTTCGAGGAGTAACGCAAGTGAGCAGCAACAGCGGTGACGTCCGGCTCTGGGGCGGACGTTTCGCCGACGGTCCCGCCGAGGCCCTGGCCAAGCTGTCCGCGTCGGTCCACTTCGACTGGCGCCTGGCGCCGTACGACATCGCCGGTTCGCGTGCCCACGCGCGCGTCCTGCACGGTGCGGGCCTGCTCACCGAGGACGAGCTCACCCGGATGATCGAGGGCCTCGACCTGCTGGAGTCGGCTGTCGCCGACGGCTCCTTCGTGGGCACGATCGCCGACGAGGACGTCCATACCGCCCTGGAGCGCGGCCTGTTGGAGCGTCTCGGCCCCGACCTCGGCGGCAAGCTGCGCGCCGGCCGCTCCCGCAACGACCAGGTGGCCACGCTCTTCCGGATGTACCTGCGCGACCACGCCCGGATCATCGGCGGTCTGATCGCCGATCTCCAGGAGGCGCTGATCGGCCTGGCCGAGGCGCACCCGGACGTGGCGATGCCCGGTCGCACGCACCTCCAGCACGCCCAGCCCGTGCTGTTCGCGCACCACGTCCTGGCCCATGTCCAGTCGCTGTCCCGGGACGCGGAGCGGCTGCGCCAGTGGGACGAGCGGACGGCCGTCTCGCCGTACGGCTCCGGCGCCCTGGCCGGTTCCTCCCTCGGCCTGGACCCGGAGGCGGTGGCCAGGGACCTCGGCTTCGAGCACGGCAGCGTCGCCAACTCCATCGACGGCACGGCCTCCCGCGACTTCGTGGCGGAGTTCGCCTTCATCACCGCGATGATCGGCGTGAACCTCTCCCGGATCGCCGAGGAGGTCATCATCTGGAACACGAAGGAGTTCTCCTTCGTCACCCTCCACGACGCGTTCTCCACGGGCTCGTCGATCATGCCGCAGAAGAAGAACCCGGACATCGCCGAACTCGCGCGTGGCAAGTCGGGCCGGCTGATCGGCAATCTGACCGGGCTGATGGCCACGCTCAAGGCGCTGCCCCTCGCGTACAACCGCGATCTCCAGGAGGACAAGGAGCCGGTCTTCGACTCCTGCGACCAGCTGGAGGTCCTCCTCCCCGCCTTCACCGGCATGATGGCCACGCTGACGGTCCACCGCGAGCGCATGGAGGAACTGGCCCCGGCCGGTTTCTCGCTCGCCACCGACATCGCCGAGTGGCTGGTCAAGCAGGGTGTGCCGTTCCGTGTGGCGCACGAGGTCGCCGGTGAGTGCGTGAAGGTCGCCGAGGCGGACGGCAAGGAACTGGACGAGCTGACCGACGAGCAGTTCGCGAAGATCTCGGCGCGTCTGACGCCCGAGGTGCGGTCCGTCCTCAATGTCCCGGGCGCCCTCGCCTCCCGCGACGGCCGCGGCGGTACGGCGCCGAGCGCGGTCGCCGTCCAGCTCGCCGAGATCAAGACGGACGTCGCCGCCCAGCAGGTGTGGGCCGTGGCGAAGCACAAGAAGTAGCCCGTTCGGAGGAGCGGACACGGCCCGTGAGCGGGGGCGGGTGCCGTACGACGGAGGGCGTCGCGGGTTACGTTGGCCGGGAGCCGTAAAGGAGCCGACCGAACGGAGCCGCGATGCCCTTCGCACGTCTCGCCTCAGCCACGACTCCCACCGCCCACCTCGGCCTGGGGCTCGCCGCCGTCGGCCGTCCCGGTTACATCAACCTCGGGCGCGAGGAGGACCTCCCGGCCGACCGCAGTGTCGACGCCCTGCGCGAGCGCACCCATGAACTCCTCGAAGCCGCCTACGCCCAGGGCGTGCGCTACTTCGACGTCGCCCGCTCCTACGGCCGTTCCGAGGAGTTCCTCGCCGACTGGCTGAGCGGCCGCCCCGACATCGACGACATCGTCGTCGGCAGCAAGTGGGGCTACCGGTACACGGCGGACTGGCGCACCGACGCCGAGGCGCACGAGGTGAAGGACCACGGCCTCGCCATGTACCAGCGGCAGCGCGCCGAGACCGCGCAGTTGCTCGGCGACCGGCTCGACCTCTACCAGATCCACTCCGTGACCCCGGACAGCCCGGCCCTCACCGACAAGGAGCTGCACTCGGCACTCGCCGAAGCGGCCGCGGGAGGCTTGTCGATCGGCTTCTCCACCAGCGGGCCCGCGCAGGCGGAGACGATCCGCGCCGCGCTCGCCGTCACGGTCGACGGCGAGCCGCTCTTCCGTACGGTCCAGTCCACGTACAACCTTCTGGAGACCTCGGCCGGCCCGGCGCTCGCCGAGGCCCACGACGCCGGACTCACGGTGATCGTCAAGGAGGGCATGGCCAACGGCCGGCTCGCCGCGCCCCATGCGCCGGACGCCTTGCGCGCCGTCGCCGCGGAGATCTCCCTCGGCTGCGACGCGGTCGCCCTCGCGCTGATCCTGCGGCAGCCCTGGGCGGGTGTCGTGCTGTCGGGGGCGGCCACCGCCAACCAGCTCGCCTCGAACCTGCACGCCGCGGTCGTCGACCTCGACGACGACCAGCTGTCCCGGCTCGCCGTCCTCGTGGAGGAACCGCGGGCGTACTGGGAGCGACGCGGGGAGCTGCCCTGGCACTGAGCGAGCCAGGAGGTACGTAAGCAGGGCTTCGAGACCGTCTTGAGAACCCCTTCAACAGTACGGGCGTGAGACACGCACGCCCCTTTTGAGACATTGTTGTCTCATCTGCAGTATGGTTGTCTCATGGCTGTCGACCGTGACCACGTGCTGCGCAGCGCAGCCGCCCTGCTCACCCGGAAATCCACCGCGACCATGGACGAGGTCGCCAAGGCCGCCGGGATCAGCCGGGCCACACTGCACCGTCAGTTCGCCGGCCGCGACGCGCTCGTACGCGCGCTGGAGGCGCTCGGCATCGAGGAGTGCGAGGCCGCTCTGGACGCGGCCCGCCTCGACGAAGGCACCGCCCAGGAAGCCGTGCGCCGCCTGGTGAGGGAGCTGGAGAAGGTGGCCGGACTGCTCGCCTTCCTCTACACGGAGAACCAGCTCTTCGAAGGTGACGGGCAGCACGAGGGCTGGGCCCGGCTCGACGCCCGGATGGCCGCGCTGTTCCGGCGCGGCCAGCAGAGCGGCGAGTTCCGCATCGACCTCACCCCGGCCTGGCTCACCGAGGCGCTCTACGGGCTGATGGCCTCTGCGGCCTGGGCCGTGGCCGAGGGCCGGGTCGCCGCCAAGGACTTCCACCACATGATCGTCGAGCTGCTGCTCGGCGGCGCGCTCAGGAGAGAGGAACCATGACCAGCACCCTGCAGCCGGCACTCGTGACGGAGGTGCGCAAGCGCCCGGGCCGTTGGCTCGCGCTCTGCGTCCTCGTCCTCGCCGTGCTGCTGGTGGCCGTCGACGCGACCGTCCTCGGCCTCGCGACCCCGTACATCAGTGAGGATCTCAAGCCCTCCGGCACCCAGCTCCTGTGGATCGGTGACGTCTACTCCTTCGTCATCGCCGGTCTGCTCGTCTCCATGGGCAGTCTCGGTGACCGCATCGGCCGCAAGAGGCTGCTGCTCGTCGGCGCGACGGCGTTCGGCCTGATATCCGTGCTCAACGCCTATGCCACGACGCCCGAGTTGATGATCCTGGCGCGGGCGCTGCTCGGTGTCGCGGGCGCGACCCTGATGCCCGCCACCCTCGCCCTGATCCGCAACATCTTCCACGACCCGCGCGAGCGCAGCCTCGCCATCGGCATCTGGGGCGCGACGGCCTCCGCGGGCACGGCGGTCGGTCCCGTCGTCGGCGGCTTCCTCCTCGAACACTTCTGGTGGGGCTCGGTCTTCCTCATCAACCTTCCGGTGATGGTGGTGCTCGTCCTCGTCGGCCGGAAGCTGCTCCCCGAGTCGAAGAGCCCGGACCCCGGACCCTGGGACCTGATCAGCGTCACGCTCTCGCTCGTCGGCGTGATCGGGCTGGTGTACGCGGTGAAGGAGCTCGCCGCGCACGGACCGAGCGGCGAGGCGTTCGCCTCGGGCCTGCTGGGCGCCGGCGCGCTCCTGTGGTTCGTGCGCCGCCAACTGACGCTTCCCGTCCCGCTGCTGGACGTCCGACTGTTCCGCAACCGGGGCTTCTCCGGAGCCGTGCTCGCCGACCTGTTCACCGTGCTCGGGATGTCCGGACTCGTGTTCTTCCTCTCCCAGTATCTGCAACTCGTGCAGGGGCGGGGCCCGTTCGAGGCGGGACTCGCCGAAGTCCCCGCCGCCGTGGGCGCGGTGGCGGCGGGTCTGGTCGCGGGACGGGTCGCGCGGCGGTACTCCGTGCGGACCGTCGTGTCCGCCGGACTCGCCGCGGTGGGCCTCGCGCTCGGCACGCTCACCGCGCTCGACCGGTCCACCGGCTATCCGCTGCTGGGCGCCGCACTGCTGGTCGTCGGCATCGGCGCGGGCTTCTCGTTCACCGTCACCGCCGACGTCATCCTCTCCGCCGTGCCCAAGGACCAGGCGGGCGCCGCGTCCGCCGTCTCCGAGACGGCGTACGAACTCGGCGCGGCTCTCGGCATCGCCCTGCTCGGCTCCGTCGTGACCGGCGTCTACGCGGGCTTCACCGGCCCCGCGGGCACCCCGGCCGAGGCGCACGACTCGCTGGGCGGCGCGATGGAGGCCGCCGGGAGTCTGCCCGAGCACACCGCCGAGACCATGCTCACAGCGGCCAGGGAGTCCTTCGTGGACGGCCTGGCGCTCGCCTCCGGCGCGGGCGCGGCTGTCCTGCTCGCCACGGCGGTGGCGGCGTGGTTCCTGCTGCGCGGCCAGAAACTGGAGACGTAGGAACGCCGTTCGGACGCTCCGGGCCCCGGCCGGGGCCCGGCACGGTCCGCCGATCGGCCGGGGTCGCAAAAGGGGTGGCCCCGATCGGTGATCGCCGATCGGGGCCACCCCTGTGCGATGTCGCGGGACCCGGCGAAGAGCCGGGTGCCCTTCGGCGCGTGGCCGAGGTGCTAGGCGGCCTTCGCCTTGGTGGCGTACATGTCGACGTACTCCTGGCCGGAGAGCCGCATGACCTCGGTCATCACGGAGTCGGTCACGGCGCGCAGCACGTACCGGTCGCGGTCCATGCCCTCGTAGCGCGAGAACTCCATGGCGGGACCGAAGCGGACGGTGACCTTGCCCGGCCGCGGGATGCCCGCGCCGCCCGGCTGGAGCTTGTCCGTGCCGATCATCGCGAACGGGACGACCGGGGAGCCGGTCATCATGGTGAGCCGGGCGATGCCGGTGCGGCCGCGGTACAGACGGCCGTCGGGGGAGCGGGTGCCCTCGGGGTAGATCCCGAAGACCTTGCCCTCCTCCAGGACGCGGCGGCCGGTCATCAGCGCGGCCACGCCACCGTTGGCGCCGTCCCGGTCCACCGGGATCATGCCGACGCCGGTGAAGAACCACGCCATCAGGCGGCCCTTGAGGCCCTTGCCCGTGACGTACTCGTCCTTGCCGATGAAGAGCACCTGCCGGTCGCAGACCAGCGGAAGGATCATCGAGTCGATGAACGTGAGGTGGTTGCCGGCCAGGATCACCGGGCCCTCGCCCGGGATGTGCTCCACGCCTTCCACCTGTGGGCGGAACATCAGGCGCATGATCGGTCCGAGCACTGCCTTGATGAGCGCGAAGCGGGACAACAGGCCCTCCGGTGTCAAGGGATCGGTATGGAGTATGTGCAGGTGAGGACGATACTCGCGGTTCCCGGATGATTGCACATCCGGTTCACCGACTGGATACGCACTGTTGACCTACGTTTACCTGCGGTTGCGTGCCTGTGAGCGGCGGACGCGGGGGCGAGTCGATGTGACGGACATCGCGCGCCGTACCGGCGAACGGGTGATCCCGCCATGAATCGCCGCCCGGTCGCCGTAGTCCCACGCCTACCCCCGACCGCCCGGCCGATGCCGACGGACCGTCAGGTTCCGCATCCCGTACGACATCCGGCGTCGCCCACTGTTCCGCCGCGGGCCTCCCTCCCGTCACACGGGGGCCCCTACGATCGTCCCGCTTCGACAGGCGGGGCACCTACGGCGGGAGGAGCGCTCATGGGGGCGCAGGAGTCGAACGGTCAGGAGCGGGGCACGGCACGGCGGGCGCTGCTCGGAGCGGCGGTGCTCGGGGCGGGCGGAGCGGTCCTCGGCCTGCCCGGCGCGGCGGCGGCGGACGAACGCCACGGGGGCGGCGGCTACCGGAGCCTGCCCAGACCGACCGTGATCGGACACCGGGGAGCCAGCGGCTACCGGCCGGAGCACACCTTCGGCTCGTACCGGCTGGCCCTCGACCTGGGCGCCGACGTCGTCGAGGCCGGTGACCTGGTGCCCACCAGGGACGGCCACCTCGTATGCCGTCACGAGCCGGAAATCGGCGGGACCACGGATGTCTCGGCGCACCCCGAGTTCGCCGCCCGCAGGACCACCAAGACGCTCGACGGGGTTCCCACCACCGGCTGGTTCACCGAGGACTTCACCCTCGCCGAGCTCAAGACCCTGCGCGCCGTCGAACGCATCCCCGCCAACCGCCCGCACAACACCCTCTACGACGGCCGCTGGGAGATCCCCACCTTCGAAGAGGTGCTCCGCTGGCAGGACGAGCAGACCCGCAAGCGCGGCAAGCAGGTCTGGATCTACCCCGAGACCAAGCACCCCACCTACTTCCGGGCGCTCGGCCTCGGTCTGGAGGAGCGGGTCGCCAAACTGCTGCGCAAGTACGGCAAGGACAAGAAGGACTCGCCGGTCATCCTGCAGTCCTTCGAGCCGAGCAGCATCCAGCGCCTGGACAAGCTCGTCGGCAACCCGCTCGTCGTCCTGCTGTCCGCCGCGAACAGCCGTCCCTGGGACTTCGTCGCGGCGGGCGACCCCCGCACGGTCGCCGACCTCGTCACACCCGAGGGCCTGAAGTGGATCGCCTCGTACGCCCAGGGCATCGGTCCCACCCTCGACCTGGTCATCCCGAAGGACGCGGACGGCAACCTCACCAGTGCGACCACGCTGGTAGCCGACGCGCACCACGCGGGCCTGATCCTGCACCCGTACACCATGCGCAACGAGAACCCCTTCCTGCCCACGGGCTTCCGCAAGGGCACCGCCGTGGACGCCTACGGGGACCCCTTCGGCGCCTTCAAGGTCTACTTCGAGACGGGCATCGACGGCGTCTTCTCCGACAACGCGGACACCGCGGTGCTGGCCCGCGCGGACTTCCTCAAGGGATGACCGCGCCTCACCGGACCGTCGACGCACGCGTCCGAGGAGCGAGACAGGTGTCCGTATCCGTCAACACGTGACCAGGCCACCCCGGATGGGATGAGAACCGGCCGCCCCGGCAACCTCTCGCCGGGGCGGCCGCGTCGTGCCGCACATGACCCACGAGCTGGTTTCCACGCTGCGGCCGCTGCTCGCCGCCGAGGCATCCGCGGAGGCCCACGCCTCCGGCGCCGAGCGGAACGACCTGGAACAGGCCGTCTGGCTGCGCCTGCTGGAGCGCCTGGACACGACAGGGCCACCCGTCGACCCGCAGGGCTGGGTGCGCCGGGCCGTGCGCTCCGAGGCCCGCCGCAGCCGTCGCACGGCACGCGTCGAGCGGCCGTACGCCACCGAGCCCGCGGACGACGACGGCGGTCCCGGCCCCGAACAGCGGGCGATGGCCGCCGCCCGCCGTCGCGAACTGCACGACGCCGTGCGCCGGCTGCCCGGCCGCTGCCCGCGCCTGATGGCCGCCCTGCTCTCCCCGGAAGACCTCACCTACCGGGAGATCGCGGATGAGTTGGGTATCTCACAGGGCAGTCTCGGTCCGGAACGTTCCAGATGTCTTGGATGTCTGCGTCGATTGCTGACGACGGAGGTTGCGGCTCGCTGACGACGGGGATAGGAGTGGGGGACGACCGGTGGAACAGGTGAGCGGGAGGCATGCACACATGGGCATGAGCGTGACCATCTCGGCGGCGACCGAGCAGGATGCGGAACAGATCCTGAAGCTGCAGTACCTCTGCTATCAGAGCGAGGCCGAGCTGTACGGCGACTACGGCATCGAGCCGCTCACGCAGCCGCTCGACTCGCTCAGGGCGGAACTGGCGGGCGGCACCGTACTGGTGGCCCGGCTCGGCGACGAGGTGGTGGCCTCGGTGCGCGGCGCCGTCGACGCCGACGGCACGGCCCGCATCAACAAACTCATCGTGCATCCGCGCATGCAGCGGCACGGACTCGGCGGACGCCTGCTCGACGCCATCGAGACCCGTCTCGGCGCCGGTGGAACCGCCAAGTCCTTCGAGCTGTTCACCGGCCACCGCAGCGAGCGCAACCTGCGCCTCTACCTCAAGCACGGCTACGCGCCCGTCTCGCGGGAACAGGTCGGCGAGCGCATGACGCTGGTCACCCTGGCCAAGGGCGCCGACACCGGCGCGTACGCCGCCAGCGCCTGAGCGCGGCCGGCTTCGGCGGCAGTCGTCAGTCGGCGGTCGTACGCGCTTTGCGCAGCCAATACATCGCCGACAACGGCAGCAGGACCGGGATGAAGAGATAGCCCATGCCGTAGTCCGACCACACCGTCGCGTCGGGGAAGGCGGACGGCTCGACGACTGTCCAGGTCCCGACGATCAGAACGCCCGCGAGCTCGGCGGCGCAGCACACCAGCGCCGCCCTGCGCGCCGTCTCACCGCCGCGCACGAGCGAATACGTGATGAATCCGTAGACGAGACCGGCGACCGCGGAGAGCGAGTAGGCCAGCGGTGCCTTGTCGAACTGCGTGGAGATCTGCACGGCCGACCGCGAGACGGCGCCGACCACCATCACTCCGTACAGCCACAGCAGCAGGATGCCGGGGCCGCTGATGAGCCGGGTGCGCTTCTGGTCGGCGGACCCCGCCGACGGCTTCCCGCCCCGCTCGTCGCGTTCGTCGCGCTCGTCCTGCTCATCGCGAGGCACGCTCGTGTTCTCCTCAGTGGCCGTCATCTCAGCCTCCCCAGATGTCGTAGAGCCGTACTTCGAGCACGGCGAGGACGACGCCGCCGGCCGCCACCGTGGCCGAACCCCAGCGAGTGCGCTCCGCCAGTGACATGAACCCCGCGGCGGGAACGCACGCGAAGGCGCCGATCAGATACGCCACGAAGATCGTCGTGCCCTGCTCCGGTTTCTCGCCGCGCGCCAGCTGGACGACGCCGACCACCAGCTGGACCA
Source organism: Streptomyces sp. NPDC002742 (assembly GCF_042888885.1). Taxonomy (NCBI): domain Bacteria; kingdom Bacillati; phylum Actinomycetota; class Actinomycetes; order Kitasatosporales; family Streptomycetaceae; genus Streptomyces; species Streptomyces sp. NPDC002742. Next base: position 234,531 of record NZ_JBIAQF010000009.1, on the reverse strand, counting down.
GGGCGAGCACGGTCACCACGGCCATGCCGATGAAGTGCCAGTCCTTGGTGGGCTGATCGCGGTGGGCGGCCCAGCCGCACCAGGCGGCGAGCGCGAGCGCGGCGACGGCCGTCGCGACCGTCAGGGCAACAAACATGCCGTGACCCTATTACGGGCCAAAAGACCTGATGCGCTCGCCCCCGGGCTGCCCCCGCGGGGACGAGGGCGGGATCACCGCCGACGACATCACCCGGGGCAGGCCCGACCCCGGGCCCTGTCCGCTCGCCGCCCGTGAGCCGCGCGTCGACCGGGCCGCCGTGTCGACTTCGAGGACGCCCCCGCCGGGCTCCGGGCCGGTCGCTCCGCGGGCGTGGCCACCGTGGCGTCGGCCACAGCACACCAGGCCCAGGAGCTGGACGCGGACCGCGTGGTCGATGACCTCTCCGCCCTGTCGGTACTGGTGACGGACGCCGGAGTGGAGAACTCCGTCCTGGCTGAGCCGCGTCCACCGTTGTCCGCTATTCGGACAACGGTGGCGGCCCCCGGCCCCCGGTCTGCTTTACTTCTTTCCATGACCACGACGAGCAGCAGCATCCTTGCGGCCGAGGCGACCACGACGCCCGGTGCTCGTTGTATGTGTCGAATGTGCGCCTGCTAGAGGGCCCTCGCACCACCGCCTGATCCCGCGCCCCGAAGCGGGACCGTCGCGCCCTGCGTCCGTACCGCCTACGTGACCGGGCTGCCCCGCGCACACGTTCTCCTTCCGGTTCCATCGCCAACGCGAGAACCGTGCCGCGTTCCCGACCGAATGCACCCGTGCCCGGCGCACACCCACGCCCCGCACTCGACAGTGACGGAATTCCCAGTGATCACGACAACGGGCCTCACCAAGGTCTACCGCTCGCGCGGCCGTGAAGTGACCGCCCTCGACGGCGTCGATCTGCATGTCCGCGAAGGCGAGGTGTACGGCGTCATCGGCCAGTCAGGCGCCGGCAAGTCCTCGCTCATCCGCTGCGTCAACCTCCTGGAGCGTCCCACCTCCGGCACGGTCACCGTCGCCGGCCAGGACCTCACCGCCCTCGCCGGGCGCGGCCCGCGCGCCGGCCGGGAGCTCCGTCAGGCGCGCAGCCGGATCGGCATGGTCTTCCAGCACTTCAACCTGCTGTCGTCGCGGACGGTCCAGGACAACGTCGAGCTGCCGCTCGAGATCCTCGGCTCTTCGGGGAAGGCGCGCAGCCGCAAGGCGCTCCAACTGCTCGACCTGGTCGGCCTGTCCGACAAGGCCAAGGCGTACCCGGCCCAGCTCTCCGGCGGCCAGAAGCAGCGCGTCGGCATCGCCCGCGCGCTGGCCGGCGACCCGAAGGTGCTGCTCTCCGACGAGGCGACCAGCGCCCTCGACCCGGAGACCACCCGCTCCATCCTCCAGTTGCTGCGCGACCTGAACCGCCAGCTCGGTCTCACCGTCCTGCTCATCACCCACGAGATGGACGTCGTCAAGACGGTCTGCGACTCGGCCGCGCTGATGAACAACGGCCGCATCGTCGAGTCCGGCACCGTCAGCGAACTCCTCGCGACGCCCGGCTCTGAGCTGGCCTCCGCGCTCTTCCCGGTCAGCGGCGAGGCCTCCGGCGACGACCGCACCGTCATCGACGTCACCTTCCACGGGGAGTCGGCCACCCAGCCCGTCATCTCGCAGCTCTCGCGCACCTACAACATCGACATCTCGATCCTCGGCGCCGCGATGGACACCGTCGCGGGCAAGCAGGTCGGCCGGATGCGGATCGAACTGCCCGGCCGCTACGAGGAGAACGTCGTGCCGATCGGCTTCCTGCGCGAGCAGGGCCTGCAGATCGACATCCAGGGCCAGGAGCCCGTTCTGGTGAAGGAAGGTGCCCTGTGACCTGGTCGGAGATGCAGCCACTGCTGTCCCAGGCGTGTTGGGACACGCTCTACATGGTCGGCTGGTCCACGCTCATCGCGATCGTCGGCGGTCTGCCGCTCGGCATCCTGCTCGTCCTCACCGACCGCGGCGGACTCCTGCAGAACGTGGTCGTGAACAAGGCCGTCGGGCAGGTCGTGAACGTCGCCCGCTCGCTGCCCTTCATCATCCTGATGGTCGCGCTGATGAGCTTCACGCGCACGATCACGGGAACGACCATCGGGCGCGACGCGGCGATCGTGCCGCTCGCCGTCGGCGCGATCCCGTTCTTCGCGCGGCTGGTCGAGACCTCGGTCCGCGAAGTGGACGGCGGGCTCGTCGAGGCCGTGCAGGCGATGGGCGGCAACACCTGGACCGTCGTACGCCGCGTCCTCGTACCCGAGTCGCTGCCGTCGCTGATCTCCTCCGCGACCACCACGGTCGTCGCCCTCATCGGCTACTCGGCGATGGCCGGCACCGTCGGCGCCGGCGGGCTCGGCGACATCGCGATCCGCTACGGCTACCAGCGGTTCGAGACCGGAATGATGTGGATCACGGTCGCCATCCTGGCCGTCGCCATCTCGCTCATCCAGTTCGCCGGCGACTACGCGGCCCGCGGCCTGCACCGCCGCGGCGGGCGATCCGGCTCCACCCCGAAGCTGCGGTTCCTGAAGTCCGGGGAGCCCGTCGGCACGGAGGTCGGCAAGGCCGCCTGAAAACCTCCGGCGGCCTTCCCCAGGTCCCCCGGCCCTCCCTCCCGCAGATTTCCCCGTTCACCCATGACGGGGCAGCTCCGCCCAAAAGGAAAGGCACTTTTCGTGCGTAACACCGCCAAGATCACCACCGCTGTCCTCGCCGCCGGAGCCCTCACCCTCGGGCTCTCCGCCTGCGGCTCGGGCAAGGACTCGGCCTCCTCCTCGGCCGACACGAGCGGCCCGCTCGTCGTCGCCGCCAGCCCGGTCCCGCACGCCGAGATCCTCAACTACATCAAGGACCACCTGGCGAAGAAGGCGGGCCTCGACCTGGAGGTCAAGGAGTTCCAGGACTACATCGTGCCGAACACGGCGACCGAGGACGGCTCGGTGGACGCCAACTACTTCCAGAACCAGCCGTACCTGGACGACTTCAACCAGAAGCGCGGCACGCACATAGTGCCCGTCGTCACGGTGCACCTGGAGCCGCTCGGCCTCTACTCCCACAAGGTGAAGAGCGCCGACGCCCTGAAGAGCGGAGCGACCGTCGCGGTCCCGAACGACGCGGTCAACGAGGCGCGTGCCCTGAAGCTGCTCGCGTCCAACGGGCTCATCACCCTCAAGGACGACGCCGGCAGCACGGCGACCCCGCAGGACATCTCGAAGAACCCGAAGAACCTCAAGTTCAAGGAGATCGAGGCGGCGCAGACCCCGCGCTCCCTGGACGACGTGGACGCGGCGGTCATCAACGGCAACTACGCCATCGCCGCCGACCTCAAGCCCGCCAAGGACGCCCTCGTCCTGGAGTCGGCGACGAACAACCCGTACGGCAACTTCCTCGCCGTCAAGAAGGGCAACGAGAACGACCCGCGCGTGAAGAAGCTCGCGAAGCTCCTCACCTCGCCCGAGGTCAAGAAGTTCATCGAGGACAAGTACGCCGGCTCCGTCATCCCGTCCTTCAAGTAGGCCTGGAACGGGACCGCTCACGACCGGCGGCCGCCCTCGTCACCGCACGGGGTCCACTCCATTACCCGGAGTGGACCCCGTTGTGCCGTTCGGTGGTTTCATGCTGCATGCTGGGCAGTTCAGCGGACCCGACGGTATATCAGGTCCGAAGTCCCCGACGGTTACGGAGCGTCGCATGACGAGCACCTTCCCCGACATCTCCATCAGCACGGAGCGGTTGGTCCTGCGTGCGCTCGACGAGGACGACGTCTCCCCGCTGGCCGAGATGATGAACGACGAGATGGTGGCGGCCTGGACGTCGATCCCGCAGCCGTTCACCGAGGACGGTGCCCGCGACTGGATCACCGACTACGCGCCCACGGAACGCACGGAGGGACGTGGGCTCGACCTCGCCGTCACCGAGTTCCTCACCCAGCGTCTGGTCGGCATCATCCAGCTCGGCAAGACGAACTGGCGCGTTCGCTCCACCGAGCTCTCCTACATCATCGCCCCCTGGGCGCGCGGCGAGGGCTACGCGTCCGAAGCCGCGCTCGCCACCGCCCGATGGCTGTTCCGCGACCAGAAGTTCGAGCGCATCGAACTGCGCACGGCCGCCGGCAACACCGCCTCGCAGCAGGTCGCCCAGAAGATCGGCTGCATCAGCGAGGGCGTGCTGCGCAACGCCTGCATAGCGCGCACCCGGACAGAGGACGGCGCCTGGGTCGATCTGCGCACCGACTTCATCGTATGGAGTCTGGTGCCGGAGGACCTCGAGGGCATGGGCGGGCGCTTCGCCGACACCGGCGGCTTCACGTCCTTCAACGACTGGGCCTGAGCGGCCGGGCAGTCGTACGGCATTCCACGCGCCGTGCCCTCACCGGCGTACGCAGCGGAACGGTCGCGGTGAGTCATGTACGGTCGCGTCGAGTCACATGGGTGTACGGGAGTCGGCTCACCGGACCCCGGTCCGCCGGATCGGACGGGTGACCCGGACGCGGCCGGACCGCTTCCGCACCACGCCGACCGGCACGGCATCGCCCGGCCGCACCAGGTACCCTCACGGAGCCCGCCCGGGCTGCACCTGACGACCTGCGAAGACCTTCTGGAGACTGACGACGATGGCCGACCGGGTCACGGTGATCGGCTGGGACGGCTCGCCGCCGACCGTCGCGGCGCGCTCCGCTCTCGGTGCCGCCACGCTGGTGGCCGGCGCGGCCCACCATCTCGCGCTCCCCGAAGTGCCCGAGGGCGCCGAACGCGTTCGGCTCGGCAGTGTCGCCCTCGCCGCCCGCCGGATCGCGAGCCACCGCGGCACCGCCGTCGTCCTCGCCGACGGGGACCCCGGATTCTTCGGCGTCGTACGCACCCTGCGCGCACCGGAGTTCGGCCTGGAGGTCGAAGTCGTGCCCGCCGTCTCCTCGGTGGCCGCCGCCTTCGCCCGCGCCGGAATGCCCTGGGACGATGCACAGGTGGTCGTCGCACACAGCCGCACCCTGCGACGCGCGGTGAATGTGTGTCGAGCCCACACCAAGGTCGCTGTGCTCACCTCGCCTGGCGCCGGACCCGCCGAACTCGGGCTGCTTCTCGAAGGAGTGCACCGCACCTTCGTCATCTGTGAGGAACTCGGCACCACCCGTGAACAGGTCACGATCCTGACCTCCGACAAGGCGGCCGACCACACCTGGCGCGACCCGAACGTCGTGATCGTCATCGGTGGTTTCGTGGCCGCCGCCGAAGGGGGCGGCTGGATCGCCGGCCGGGAGCCCGGCGGCGGGCCGCGCGGCTGGGCGCTGCCCGCCGGGGCGTACGGCGGCGCACTCGGCGAAGGCGAGTCGGATCTGCTGCGCGCGGCCCAACTCGCCCGGCTGGGACCCCGCGTCGGCGACCTCGTCTGGGACATCGGCGCCGGCAGCGGCGCCTTCGCCACCGAGGCCGCCCGCACCGGTGCCGCCGTCATCGCGGTCGACCGCAGTCCGGGCTCCTGTGCCCGCACCGAGCACTCGGCCCGCCGCTACGGCGTCCAGATGCAGATCGTGCACGGCAGCGCCCCGCACATCCTGGAAGACCTGCCCGAACCCGATGTCGTCCGTGTCGGCGGCGGGGGAGCGGCCGTCGTCTCGGCCGTCGCCGACCGCCGGCCCCAGCGGATCGTCGCGCACGCCGCCACCCGCGACGCCGCCGAACTCATCGGCCGCGATCTGACCGAGCACGGCTATGACGTCGAGTGCGCCCTCATTCAGTCGGTCGAACTCGACACAAGGGCCTGGACGGAGAAGGAGCGGAGCGTCGCGTTCCTGCTCAGCGGCCGTCTGCCGGATCGCGCCCCGTGATCCTGTCGTCCTGCCGCGCGCGGTAGGCTGGCCGATCGTTGTACCGCTCCCGGGGTGTCGGCCTTTCGTAGGCCAATGTCCGGAAAACCCGCCCGTTTTGAGGCGTGTGTGGTACGGCAGAACCGGAGGACGCGCAACGTGGCGCAGTCCACAGCGGCCACTCGCGGATCACGCTGTCGCGAGGGCGGGATGACCGGGACAATGCCAGTTAATGGCTTTGTCGTCTTTGTTGGCCGGTCGTTCGTGCCGCTGGGCACGCACGCTCGTTCTTCACTGTGGGGCGGTCGGTGCGCCGTTCCGGGCGAGCTGGACTTGGAAGCACTAACCGATGGGCGAGGGGTACGCATGACCGACACCGGCCAGGTCCCGGGCGAGGGATTGCCGGAGAACGCAGGCATGGTGGAGCAGCCGGGCGACACCACGCCGGGCGCGTACACCTTCCTCGACCCCTCCGAGAGCCCCGTCGAGGACGACGACCTGCTTCTGATGCCGGGCGCACCCGGTGCCCAGGGTGCCTGGGGCAACGAGGTGCCGCCGCCGGCCCCGATGCCCTTCACCGACGAGCCCGGCCCGCACGAGAGCGACGGACGGGACAGCGGCGCGATCGACCTCACCGCCGTCCGCGCGCCGAGCCCGGCGCCCGTTCCCCAGCCCGCCGCGCAGCCCGTGCCGCCGCGCCGTCCGCTGCACCTCGGCCCGCCCACGCCGGACGGCTCCTCCAGCCCGGTGCGCTCCCTCGCCGACCGCGGACCCGCGGGCTCCCGCACCGGCTCCATGGCCAGCCCCGTCACTCCCCTGCGCCACGCCGGTCCGCCGACCGTCGGTCCCGAGTACCTGGACGTGCCCCGGCTCGGCGAGGCACTGCCGCAGGGCGCCGTGCCGTGGGGGACTCCGTCGGTGGAGGACGAGGCCACGGCTGCAGAAACGGTCGTCCCGGAGGCGGCGCGGATGCCCGGATCCGTGGCGGGCGTGGAGGCCGGACCGCTTCCCGGAGTACCGCAGGCCGCGGAGGCCGAGCAGGCGCCCGGGTTCGTGGCGGCACCCTTCGTCCATGACCCGGCCCCGGCGCACGACGCGGCCCAGCCGCCGATGCCGGGGGCCGACGAGGCGTCGCTCCACCCGCAGAACCAGGAGAGCGGGCAGGCATCCGAGGCCGCCGCGTCCGCGACGGACGGCTCGATCGCCCTCCAGGTCCTCGACGCCTCGCAGTTCCTCGACGCCCCGCAGTTCCTCGACGCCCCGCACGCCCTCGACGCTCCGGACGCCACCGACGTCGCCGGACAGCCCGCCGGTGACGCGGAGACGTCCGCGCACGAGACCGCACCGGCGCAGATCCTTGAGGACTCCGGGCATGTCGTGCCCGTGGAGCACCTCGCCCCCGCCGAGGACGACCTCGCCGCCGCACCGGTCCCGTCGCAGGCCCCCGGCCAGGACGCGTACGGAACCGAGCCGTCCGGGCCCGGAGCCCAGCACGCCGGGTTCGCCGAGCCCGGCGTCCACATGCCGGAGCCGGCTGTCCAATTCGCGGACGAGGAGTCCCTGCCGGGGACCGAGCACTCCGTCGGTGCCGCGGCCCCGCACGCTTTCGAGGCCCCCGAGTCCGCGCTGTCGGCGCTCTCCGCGCGCTCGGCGGAAGCCTCGCAGGGCGGGCAGGAGGCCGGCCTCGAAGAGTTCCCGGCCCAGCAGTTCGACGACCGGCCCGCGTTCGCCGAGAACGGTGCCGCCCACTCCGAGGACGCCGCGTACTCCCACGACGGCGTCGCCTTCTCCGGTCCGGGCACCACCGAGGCCCCGCACGGCGTCCCGGTGGGCGTGGCAGCGCACACGGAGGCCGCCCACCCCGCCACGGGCCACTCCCACGGCGACCAGCACCACCCGGCCCACGGGGACCAGCTCCACCCGGCCCACGGGGACCAGCACTACGCGAGTGCCCTGGACACGGCGGGTGCCCCCGGATTCCCGGGCGCGCCTCTCGTGCCCCAGACCGACCAGAGCCTCGGCCGGTTCGTGCTCGTCGAGGGCACGGTGCCGACGGTCCCGCACCAGGCCGCGACCCCGCCGCACGGCATGACCGTGCCGTCGCCCGTCGAGGAGCAGCCGCAGGCCCAGGAGTCCGCGCAGGCCGCGGCCGTCATGGCACCCGCCCCGGCCGAGGAGATCGCCGGGCCGGCGGCGGAGCCGGTCGCCCAGGCGCCCGTGCCCGCCCCCCGGGAAGCGGAGGCCGTGCCCGAGGACGTGCCCGAGGCCGTGTCCGTCCCCGTGACGGAACCGCTCGCCGCGGAGCCGGAACCCGTAGCCGCACAGCAAGCGGAGGACCTGCACACGCAGGCCGCCGACCAGGAAGAGAGCACGGCCGTGGTGGAAGACGAACGAGAGTCCACCGGTCCGGCGGCCCCCGGCTACGACGACGCCGAACGCGAGGCGGTCCTGCGCGTTATCCGCGAGCGCCGTGACATCCGCAACGGCTTCCGCAACGACCCGATCCCGCACGATGTGCTGCTGCGCGTCCTTGAGGCGGCGCACACCGCGCCGTCCGTCGGCCACTCCCAGCCCTGGGACTTCGTCGTCATCCGCTCCGCCGAGACCCGGCGCAGCATGCACGAACTCGCCCAGCGCCAGCGCGAGGCCTACGCCCAGTCGCTTCCCAAGGGCCGGGCGAAGCAGTTCAAGGAAATGAAGATCGAGGCCATCCTCGACACCCCGGTGAACGTCGTCGTCACCGCCGACCCGACCCGCGGCGGACGCCACACCCTCGGTCGGCACACCCAGCCGCAGATGGCCCCGTACTCCGCCGCGCTCGCCGTGGAGAACTTCTGGCTCGCCGCCCGCGCCGAGGGTCTCGGCGTCGGCTGGGTCAGCTTCTTCGACGAGCGTGAGATGGTCCGCGCCCTGGGCCTGCCCGACCACCTGGAGGTCGTCGCCTACCTGTGCGTCGGGTACGTCGACGAGTTCCCTGAGGAACCCGAGCTGATGCAGGCCGGCTGGTCCAAGCGCCGCCCCCTGTCCTGGGTCGTGCACGAGGAGACGTACGGCCGCCGTGCCCTGCCCGGCGAGGAGCCGCACGACCTGCTCGCCGAGACGGTCTCCAACATCCGCCCGCTGGACGCCAAGGCGCTCGGTGAGGCGTGGGAGCGCCAGAAGAGGATGACCAAGCCCGCGGGCGCCCTCGGCATGCTGGAGATCATCTCCGCGCAGCTGTCGGGCCTGTCCCGGATGTGCCCGCCGCCGATCCCGGAGCCCGCCGCCGTCGCGATCTTCGCGGGCGACCACGGCGTCCACGCGCAGGGCGTCACGCCCTGGCCGCAGGAGGTCACCGGGCAGATGGTCGCCAACTTCCTGGGCGGCGGCGCGGTCTGCAACGCGTTCGCCAACCAGGTGGGCGCCGAGGTCTGTGTCGTCGACGTGGGTGTCGCCTCCGACCTCCCGGCCACGCCGGGCCTGCTGCCGCGAAAGGTCCGCCCGGGCACCGCCGACATGACCATGGGCCCCGCCATGACCCGCGAAGAGGCGATCGCGGCGCTGGAGGTGGGCATCGAGACGGCCCGCGACCTGGTGGCCGCGGGCAACAAGGCGCTGCTGACCGGCGAGATGGGCATCGCCAACACGACCGCGTCGGCGGCCCTGATCTCCGTCTTCACCGGCGCCGACCCCGCCGAGGTGACGGGCCGCGGTACCGGCATCAACGACGAGACCCTGGCCCGCAAGACCGAGGTCGTCCGCCGTGCCATCGACTTCCACCAGCCGGACCCGGCCGACCCGATCGGCGTCCTCGCGGCGATCGGCGGCCTCGAACACGCCGCCATGGTCGGCCTCCTCCTCGGCGGCGCGTCCCTGCGCACGCCGGTGATCCTGGACGGTGTCAGCGCCGGTGCCGCCGCCCTGGTGGCCCGCGCCATCGCCCCCGAGGTCCTCGCCGCCTGCATCGCGGGTCACCGCAGCGCCGAACCCGGTCACGTGGCCGCCCTGAACAAGCTGGGCCTGCGCCCCCTGATCGACCTCGACCTGCGCCTCGGCGAGGGCACCGGTGCCCTCCTGGCCCTCCCCATCGTCCAGAGCGCGGCGCGGGCGATGCACGAGGTCGCGACGTTCGACTCGGCCGGGGTGACCGAGAAGTAGTCCCGACGGCACCGGCGGGTGGGCAGGCGTCCCGAGCTGCCCACCCGGCCCGCCGTAGGCTGGACCCGTGTCCGGGCCCCTGCCGAAGAACTCCACGTCAGGGCCGCTCCAGAGCCGCAGCGCGCCCCCATCGCACCGCCTGCCCTTACGAGGAGCCGCACCTCCATGGCCGAACACCCCGCCTACCCCGTAGGCCTCCGCCTCGCCGGCCGTCGCGTCGTCGTCCTCGGCGGTGGCCAGGTGGCCCAGCGCCGGCTCCCCGCACTCATCGCGGCGGGCGCGGACGTCCACCTCGTGTCACCGGAGGCGACACCGTCCGTCGAGGCGATGGCGGACGCGGGCGAGATCACCTGGACGAGGCGCCCGTACGAGGAGGGCGACCTCGCCGACGCGTGGTACGCGCTCATCGCCACCAGCGACCCGACGGCCAGTGCCGAGGCCTCGGCCGAGGCGGAGCGCCGGCGCGTCTGGTGCGTCCGCTCGGACGACGCCGACGCGGCGACCGCGTGGACCCCGGCCACCGGCCACAGCGAGGGCGTGACCGTCGCCGTCCTCACCACGAACGCCAAGGGCCGCGACCCCCGTCACACCGCCGCCATCCGCGACGCCGTGGTCGAGGGGCTGCGCGACGGCACGCTCGTCGCTCCGCACCACCGCACCCGTACTCCCGGTGTCGCCCTGGTCGGCGGCGGTCCCGGCGACCCCGACCTGATCACGGTCCGCGGCCGCAGGCTGCTCGCCGAGGCCGACGTGGTCATCGCCGACCGCCTCGGCCCCCGCGACCTGCTCGCCGAACTCCCGCCGCACGTCGAGGTGATCGACGCGGCGAAGATCCCGTACGGCCGGTTCATGGCCCAGGAGGCCATCAACAACGCGCTCATCGAGCACGCGAAGCAGGGCAAGTCCGTCGTCCGGCTGAAGGGCGGCGACCCCTTCGTCTTCGGCCGCGGCATGGAGGAGGCACAGGCGCTCGCCGAGGCGGGCATCCCCTGCACGGTCGTCCCCGGCATCTCCAGCTCGATCTCGGTGCCGGGTGCGGCGGGCATCCCGGTCACCCACCGGGGTGTCGCCCACGAATTCACCGTGGTCAGCGGTCATGTCGCCCCCGACGACGAGCGCTCCCTCGTCGACTGGCCCGCCCTCGCCAAGCTGCGCGGCACCATCGTCGTCCTCATGGGCGTCGACAAGATCGGCAGTATCGCCGACACGCTCGTGGCCCACGGCAGGCCGGCCGACACCCCCGTCGCCCTCGTCCAGGAGGGCACGACCGCGGCACAGCGCCGGGTCGACGCCACCCTGGCCACCGTCGCCGAGACCGTCCAGGCCGAGGACGTGCGGCCGCCCGCGGTCGTCGTCATCGGCGAGGTCGTGAACGTCGGCTCCGGACTTCCCGAGTAACCCCGGGTAACCCAACCCGTTCCCAGCCGTTGGCACCACTCCCAGGACAAGGCAGTATCACCCTGTGGCCGATCTCATCACCGTCGAGAACCCCGACGACCCGCGTCTGCGCGACTACACGGGCCTGACCGACGTGGAACTGCGCCGCAAGCGCGAACCCGCGGAGGGCCTGTTCATCGCCGAGGGCGAGAAGGTCATCAGACGGGCCAAGGACGCCGGGTACGAGATGCGTTCGATGCTCCTGTCCGCCAAGTGGGTCGACGTCATGCGCGACGTCATCGACGAGCTCCCGGCACCCGTCTACGCGGTCAGCCCGGAGCTCGCCGAGCAGGTCACCGGCTATCACGTGCACCGGGGCGCGCTCGCCTCGATGCAGCGCAAGCCGCTGCCGACGGCGGACGAACTGCTGAGGTCCACGCGCCGGGTCGTCGTCATGGAGTCGGTCAACGACCACACCAACATCGGCGCCATCTTCCGCTCCGCCGCCGCCCTCGGCATGGACGCGGTGCTGCTCTCCCCGGACTGCGCCGACCCCCTCTACCGCCGCTCGGTGAAGGTCTCGATGGGCGCGGTCTTCTCGGTCCCGTACGCCCGTCTCGACACCTGGCCCAAGGGCCTGGAATCGGTGCGCGACGCCGGCTTCAACCTGCTCGCCCTCACCCCGGACGAGAAGGCCAGGTCCCTCGACGAGGCCGCCCCGCACCGGATGGACCGGGTCGCGCTGATGCTCGGCGCGGAGGGCGACGGTCTGTCCACCCGGGCCCTGATGGCGGCCGACGAATGGGTCCGCATCCCGATGGCCCACGGCGTCGACTCCCTGAACGTCGGCGCGGCGGCCGCGGTCGCCTTCTACGCGGTGGCGACGGGACGCCCGGAGAGCTGAGGGTCACCCCCCCCGCACCGCCCGGTCTTCGGTCCGACACCGGTTCTCCGGTGTTCCTACGGACCGTCCGTCCCCGGGCGCCCCAGAGCTCTCTGTTCCTGGTGTACGCCGCCGCGCGGGCCGTCGTCCAGTCCGCGGGACGGCCCCTGGCACCCCTGGGCCGCCGCGATACCGAGCGCGACCAGCAGCGTCACCACCACGAACACGAAGAGCCGCTGACGCAGCAGCCGCGGATTGGCGGGCCGCCTGCCGGTTCCGGTCGTGCGCGGACCGGGCCGTCCGGTGCCGCCGCGGGGCGCGGGCCTGTTCCCGGTGCGGCCGGTGTTGCGGCCGGTGTTGCGGACGGGCGCCGGTCGCGATCCCGACCGTGACCCGCCGTTCGTCCCGCCGGTGCGCGGCGGGGGAGTGGTCCCCGGACGCCGCTGGGTGCGCTGCTCGGCGTACTGCTCGGCCAGGCGCCCCGTGGGCCGGTCCGGATCCGCGCGCGGCGCGGGCGGCCGCGCGTCCGCCATGCCGTGGGCCTCACGAGCCGCGATCTCCTTGAGCCGCAAGGACAGTTGGAGAGTGCTGGGCCGCTCTTCGGGATCCTTCGCCAGACAGGCCCGGACGAGCGGCGCGAGCGCGTCCGGAACCCCGTGCAGATGCGGCTCCTCGTGCACCACCCGGTAGAGCATCACCTCGGAACTGCCCTGTCCGAAGGGCGAGTCCTGGGTCGCCGCGTACGCGAGCGTGGCCCCGAGCGCGAACACGTCCGTGGCCGGGGTCACGGCGGCACCGCGCACCTGTTCCGGCGCCAGGAAGCCGGGGGAGCCGACCGCCGTGCCGACGTGCGTGAGGGTGCTCGCCCCGGTCGCCCACGCGATGCCGAAGTCGATGATCCGCGGCCCCTTGGGGGACAGCAGGATGTTGGACGGCTTGAGGTCGCGGTGGACGACCCCGGCCTCGTGCACCGCGACCAGACCCTCGGAGAGGGCGGCACCGACGGCGGCCACGTCGGCGGCCGACAGCGGTCCCTCCTCGGCGACCTTGTCGTGCAGGGAGGGGCCGGGCACGTACTGCGTGGCGAACCACGGCCGGTCCGCCTCCAGGTCCGCGGCGACGAGCCGGGCCGTGCAGCCCCCCCTGATCCGCCGTGCCGCCGAGACCTCGCGTGCGAACCGCGAGCGGAACTCCTGATCCTCTGCCAGATCCGGCCGGATGACCTTCAGCGCGACCCGCTGGCCACGCCGGTCGGAGCCCAGGTAGACAACACCCATACCGCCCGCGCCGAGCCGTCGGTGAAGCCTGAACGAGCCGACGACACGCGGGTCCTCGCGCCTCAGGCGCATCATCGCCATGTCCATCCCCGCTGCCCGGTCCGTTTGACGAGCCACAGCTTACGTTTCCGCGGCCGGGTGCGCGCAGAGGCCGCGCCCTCTCGTTCCGATCGATTGTCAGTGCCGGGTGGGAAACTTGAGAGGTGGTCAGAGAGCGTGCGAACAGGGCCTCTTTGGGCCGCCTGTGATCCCAACCATCCATCGCAGAAGGGGGATTGATCCCGTGAAGGGTGACCGCGTGGAGATAGTCGTGGACGCAGGGGATACGACGCGGACCTATGAGGTGGTGGCGAGCAGGGCGGGTCGCCGGGTGGAGACGGCGGTGCGCCGAGGTGTCGTAGAAGTGAGCGAAGTCACTCGAAACGGAACAGTGGTACGGACCGCCCGCTTCATGGCGACTCGGGTGCTGGCGCTGGTCGAGCAGCCGGTTCCCCGGGAGGACAGCTCGGAACAGTAGGGGCACTTCGGGCGGCCCCTCCGGGAAGACCCTGAGACCTGCGTCCGCGCCTCCACCCACGGTAGTACTCAGCAGGTCATCGCTCATCCTCCGGGAGGCCCGGCAATCGGTACGAGGGCATGACGACTCCACGTCGCCACGCGCCTAGATTTGATGTCAAGCGGCGGGTGCAGCACTCGTCCCCCGAGGTCAGACACCCGCCGCTGCCAGGCTCGACAGAAACTCGGTCAGGAGAGGGACCATGGCCCAGACGGCACCGCGGACGGAGCTCCGCGCGCAGGGACGCAGGGCGTACACCGCTGCGTTCGGCACTCGCCAGGGTCAGCGCCACCCCTTGGTGGCGACAGCGATGGTCCTTCCCCTGGCGGCCCTGCTCGTAGTCGTCTTCGGCGGCTGGGACGCGGTGGTCACACAGGCGTCGTCCGTGGGCGTGATGCTGGGGCGCTGAGCGGCGCCCCAGGCCCGGAAGAGCGGTCCGGGCGGGGACATCCGGCCATGAAACCCCGTGGGGACGGGGGTGCGGCGGACGGCACGAAGATGCCCGCGCAGCTGGGGAGCTGCGCGGGCATCTTTATTGCCGCGTGCCGCGTGCCGGGCCCCAGGGGGCTGGGGGCGGGGGCGGGGGCTCGGCCGTCGCCGTGCGGGGCGCAGCGTGCCCCGGTGTGAGTGCGGGCGAGGGGCGTCGCCGTGCCGGGTCCCGCCTCCGGGTGCGTACCCTCACCGGCAGATGCCGTACAGGCCCGTCGTACAGCCCCAGGGGGGAACCGTGACCGCAGGCAGCCTGGTGCCCGCGCTGACCGCCGCGGTGCGCCACGCGGCTCACCCGGCTCACCCGGCGAGGAGCGTGCCCGGACCCCGTGGCAGCTGCCCCTGCGGTGCCGAGGACACGCTCCTCGCGGACCGTGACGACGGCACCGTGGTCCGGCACGGCGACTTCGTCGCCAAGGCCCACGCCCCGGACACGGACCCCGCCGCGCTCGCCCTCCGCCTCGGTGCGGCCGCGAGTCTCCGCGGCGTCCTCCTGCCGCCGCTGGACCCCACCCCCGCCGATCTCCTCGGCCGCCGGGTGACCGTCTGGCCGTACGGCGGCCCGGTCGACCCCGACATCCCCGACGCGGCCCCCTGGGAGGCGGCCGCGACCCTGCTGGCCGGCCTGCACCGGGCTCCCGCGCCGCCCGGGCTGCCGTCCATGCGGGGGCCCGTCAAAGCGGCCCGCGCGATCGCCCGGCTGAGGGCCGCCGGCCCGCACCCGGCCGCCGCCCCGGTGCTGCGTGCCTGGGCGGCTCTGCCGGGCTGGGCGCGGGCCGAGGACCCGATGCCGGACGCCACGACCCTGTGCCACGGTGACCTGCATCTCGGCCAGCTCGTACGCCACCCCGCCCCGGACGGCTCCTGGCTCCTCATCGACATCGACGACCTGGGTGTCGGCGTCCCGGCCTGGGACCTGGCCCGTCCCGCCGCCTGGTACGCCTGCGGGCTGCTGCCGCCCGACGAGTGGCTCCGCTTCCTGACCGCGTACCGGGACGCGGGAGGCCCGGCCGTTCCCGCCGACGGCGATCCCTGGCCCGCCCTGGACGCCGCGGCCCGCGCTCTCACCGTCCAGACCGCGGCCCTGGCCGTCGCCAAGTCCGCCGCCGCGGACCGGCCGTTGGACGAGGTGCAGCAGGCGGTGGTCGACGCCTGTGACCGAATGAGTGCGGTCCCGCCCGAGTTGACCCGAGGTCGCGCGACGTAGGGTGCAACCGATCGAAGCAGGGCAGTGTCTGTCCTGGCGGAAGCAGTACCGACCGGCGAGGAGTTGAGCCGAGCATGCAGTGTCCGAAATGCCATGCGCCGATGCACACGTACAACCGCAATGGCGTCCAGATCGAGCAGTGCAGCGGCTGCCGCGGGATATTTCTCGACTACGGCGAGCTCGAGGCGCTGACCCGCGTGGAGTCGCAGTGGTCCCAGCCCGCGCCGCCGCCTCCGAGTGCTCCGCAGGCGTACCCGTCCGCCCCGGCGCCCGCCTGGGGTGCACCGCAGCACGGTGGCCACGGCGGTGGCCACTACGGCGGTCACGGCAGCCACCACCGGCACAAGAGCTTCGGCCACATGCTCTTCTCGTCCTGAGCCACCCGAGGGGCCCTTCCGGAACGGAGGGGCCCCTTCGGCGTGTCCAGGCCCCCGTGGGTCAGGTCACACAGGTCCGGCAGGCAGGCCGGGGGACGACGAAGCCCCCGGTCGCCGAGACGACCGGGGGCTTGCTTGTGCGCGATACTGGGATTGAACCAGTGACCTCTTCCGTGTCAGGGAAGCGCTCTCCCGCTGAGCTAATCGCGCGGGTCACGCGGCTGGAGCCACGCTTGCTGCTGGACTTGCGTGCGCGATACTGGGATTGAACCAGTGACCTCTTCCGTGTCAGGGAAGCGCTCTCCCGCTGAGCTAATCGCGCGGGGATCCTCGCGGATCGAGTCCTTGCGGACCAGTGGACGATACTGGGATTGAACCAGTGACCTCTTCCGTGTCAGGGAAGCGCTCTCCCGCTGAGCTAATCGTCCTTGGAGGTGGAGACGGGATTTGAACCCGTGTAGACGGCTTTGCAGGCCGTTGCCTCGCCTCTCGGCCACTCCACCAGGAGTGCGGGTTCGGGAAGAATCCCCCACTTCCTGCGAGCGGACGACCAGGTTCGAACTGGCGACCTCAACCTTGGCAAGGTTGCGCTCTACCAACTGAGCTACGTCCGCTTGTCGGTTCCGTTCCGCTTGCGCGTCCCGGCGACGAGTTGAACTCTAGCGGATTCCCGGGCCAGCACAAAAACGCGTTTGTGCAGCGTGCTGCCCTCTGTCCGCCCGAGGACATGGTCAGGGCACTCGCAGGACACCCGCCCTAGACTCGTCTGCGTGCTCGACCTCCCTCCTCTCGCCCGCTTCGGTGGCCTCGCGGCGACCGGTCTCCTCGATGTCACCAGCGATCCCGCGGCCCTGGACTCGACCGGCTTCTGGGCCGTCTCGGCCGACTTCGAAGGAGGTCTGACCTGCGCCCGCTTCCGGGACGTACGAGAGGAGCCGGTGCCCGCTCCGGTGCCCGGACAGTGGCGCGGCCCGGCGGCCGGTGACTGGAAGTCGTCGCTCGACCGCGCCGCGTACACGGCCGGTGTGCGGCGTATCAGGGAACACATCGCGGCCGGCGAGGTCTACCAGGCGAACCTCTGCCGTGTGCTCTCCGCGCCCGTCCCGCCGGACGCGGACGTCGACGCGCTGACGGCTCTGCTGGCCCGCGGCAACCCGGCACCGTACGCGGGAACGATCCGGCTGCCCCGCCACGGCGTCGAGATAGCCACCGCCTCCCCGGAACTCTTCGTGCGCCGCGCCGGCCGCTCCGTCGAGTCGGGCCCGATCAAGGGCACCGGGCGCACCGAGGCGGACCTCCTGGACAAGGACTACGCCGAGAACGTGATGATCGTGGACCTCGTCCGCAACGACATCGGCCAGGTCTGCGCCACCGGCACCGTGACGGTGCCCGATCTGTGCGTCGTCGAGAAGCACCCGGGGCTCGTGCACCTCGTCTCCACCGTCAGCGGCGAACTGCGCGAGGGCGTCGGCTGGCCCGGACTGCTCACGGCCGCCTTCCCGCCCGGCTCCGTCACCGGCGCCCCGAAGTCCAGCGCGCTGCGGATCATCGACGCCCTGGAGACGGCGCCGCGCGGCCCGTACTGCGGAGGCGTCGGCTGGGTCGACGCCGATCGTGGCACCGGTGAGCTGGCCGTGGGCATCCGTACGTTCTGGATCGACCGCGCCGAGGGCGTCCTGCGCTTCGGTACGGGGGCGGGCATCACCTGGGGGTCCGACCCCGAGGGGGAGTGGCGGGAGACCGAGCTGAAGGCGTCCCGGCTGCTCGCGGTAGCGTCGGGAGCGTACGACGCGGGTGACGGGACTCCCACGGACTGACCAGGAACCGGCCACGGACTGACCAGGAACCGGCCACGGACTGACCAGGAACCGGCCACGGACTGACCAGGAACCGGCCACGGACTGACCAGGGACCGGCCACGGACCGGCCAGGGACCGAGCAGGGACCGGCCAGGGACCGAGCAGGGACCGGCTACGGACCGACCCGGTTTCGGGGACAAGCCGCGAACCTGGGCTGCCGGAACGGCCCGCCCGGCGACCCGTCCGGCACATCAAGCATGCGAGGTAGGGACCAGTGAAACTTTGGCTCGACGGCGGGCTGCAGGACATCGAGGCCGCCCGCGTCTCCGTCTTCGACCACGGGCTGACCGTTGGTGACGGCATCTTCGAGACCGTGAAGGCGGTCGAGGGCCGGCCCTTCGCGCTGACCCGCCACCTCGACCGGCTGGCCCGCTCGGCACGCGGTCTCGGTCTGCCCGAGCCCGACGCCGACGAGGTGCGCCGCGCCTGCGCCGCCGTCCTCGACGCCAACCCGATGCCCCTCGGCCGGCTCCGCATCACCTACACCGGCGGCCACGGCCCGCTCGGCTCCGACCGCGGCGAGCACGGTCCGACCCTCGTCGTCGCGCTCGGCACCTCCGCCCCGCGCCCCGACTCCACGGCCGTCGTCACCGTCCCGTGGACCCGCAACGAGCGCGGCGCCCTGACCGGCGTCAAGACCACCTCGTACGCCGAGAACGTGGTCGCCCTGGCCCGCGCGCGTGAACACGGGGCTTCCGAGGCGCTGTTCGCCAACACGGTGGGCCAACTCTGCGAGGGCACCGGGTCGAACGTCTTCGTCGTCCTCGACGGCGAGATCCACACCCCGCCGGTCGCCTCCGGCTGCCTCGCCGGCATCACCCGCGCGCTCACGGTCGAATGGACCGGCGCCAAGGAGACCGACCTGCCGTTGGACGTCCTGGAGCGCGCCGACGAGGTGTTCCTGACCTCCACGCTGCGCGATGTGCAGGCCGTGCACCGGGTCGACGACCGTGAACTGCCGGGCGTACCCGGCCCGGTGACGGCCAAGGCGATGCGCGTCTTCGACGAGCGGGCCGGGGACGACCTCGATCCCTGACGGGTCTCCGGGGCCATCGGCTCCTGATCGCCGGGTAATTCGGCTGACCTCGCACGCGTCAGCGGGTACAACACCACTGATGACCACGACCCTGCGGCCGACCGAGCCGCTTCAGCGCGCCGACGACGGGACGCGTTCACGCCGCTACCACGTGTGCGTGAACAGCCGTCCCGTCGGCCGGGTGCACCTCGCGACGGTCCCGGGCTCGGGACCGTCCGTCGCCCGGATCCAGGAACTCCGCATCGAGGAGCCGGACCGCGGCCGCGGCCGCGGCACCGTGGCCGCGCTGGCGGCCGAGGAGGTGGCCCGCGGCTGGGGCTGCCGGCAGATCGAGGTGACCGTTCCCGGCGCCGTCGCCGGGGTCCTGGAGCTCGCCAGGACCCTCGGTTACGTCCTGCGCAACCGCCTCATGGAGAAGGTGCTCGACGGCCCCGTGCCCGTACTGCCTCCGGACAGCGCCGCCCGGCCCATGACCCGGGACGAGTACGAGATCTGGGACCGGGCGGGCAGGCGGGAGTACGCCGAGGACTGGATCAGCCGCGGGGTGCCGGTGGCCGACGCGCTCGCCAAGGCGAGCCGGGACTTCGGCGGCGCGCTGCCGCAGGGCCCGGCCACCGCGAACACGTGGCTCGGTGTCCTGGAGCACGAGGGTGTCCCCGTGGGCGATCTCTGGCTGGGACGCCGGGGCGGGAGTGCCTTCGTCTACGACGTCGGGGTCCGCGTCGAACAGCGCGGGCGCGGCCACGGCCGGACGCTCATGCGGCTCGCCGAGGCACAGGCGATGGCCGCCGGACTCGACCGCATCGCTCTCAACGTCTTCGCCGGGAACGCCCCGGCCGAGCGGCTCTACGAGTCACTCGGCTACGGGACGACGGAGTACTGCCTGTACAAGACGCTGTAGTAACCGGGTCCGGGCTCTTCGAAGCGTCCTGAGGTCCTCGCGGAACCCTGGGTTGCGCGAAGACCCCCGGCTTCTCGACGAATCCTCGCGGCAGGTCGGCAGGTCGGGTGTGCGGACCGGCAGGTCGGCTGTGCGGATCGGCGCGGGTGTCAGGCCTGTTCGGCGAGCAGTCGGTCGGCGATCTCCTCGATCCGCTCGCGCAGTCCTTCCTGGCTCTTGCCGCCGTCGAGGCGCTCATTGCCGATGACGTAGGTCGGCGTGCCGGTGACGCCGATCGCCTTGCCCTCGGCCTGGTCGGCGTCGACGATCAGGATGTGCCGGCCGTCGATGAGGGCCGTGTCGAACTCCTCGGCGTCCAGACCGAGTTCCCGCGCGACCTCGACCAGGAAGGTTTCGCCCTCGCGGTCCAGCTCCTCGACACGACCGAGCACGGCCTCGATGTACGGCCACGCGCTGCCCTGTTCGGCGGCCTCCTCGGCGGCCTGCGCCGCGGCGAAGGCGTGCTTGTGCTTCTCCAGGGGGAAGTGCCGCAGCCGCAGCTCCAGCCTCTCGCCGTAGCGGGCACGCAGCGCGCTCAGGTCGACGAGGGCGCCACGGCAGTCGGTGCACTGGAGCTCGCACCACACGTCCAGGACGACGGGGGCCGGGCGTGCGGTGGAGGAGTCGGAGGAGTCGTTCATGGGATCCAGTCTCCCAGTCCGCTGAGGGGGCGGCTCGACCGGGACCTGGGGAGGACGGCGACCCCGAGATGTCCCTGAGGTCTGCCCGGACCATGGCATAACGGGCATGGGGCGGTGCAGGATGGAAGGGACGTACGAGACCCCGTCCCACCGAGCCCTGCCTGGAGGACCGGAATGATCGCAGAGACCGTCTGCTCCGCCGCTTCCGTCGCCGGCCTGGGCATCGCCGCGGTGACGGCCTACCGCAAGCGTTTCCTGAAGGCCGCTCGCATAGCCGCCTACTCGCTGGTGCCGATCGGCCTGGTCATGACCGGAGTGGTCGGCTGGCTGGCCGACACCGCGTTCAGCCCGACCGCGTGGGCCGGATTCGTGGTGCTCGGCGGCGCCTGGGCACTGTTCATGATCACCCGCGCGGTGGAGCGCCGCGGTGGCGGGACGCGGAAGGAACGCAAGGCCGCGAAGGCCGCCGCCGAGCGCGGGACGGTGGCTCCCGCGGCTTCGGCCCCGTCGCTGGGCCAGGGCGGCGGCCCCGTCGCCCGGCCGGCCGCGACACCGAGGGCCAAGGGCTCCGGCGACGACTTCAGCGACATCGAGGCGATCCTGAAGAAGCACGGCATATGACCGGCTGAAGCGACACGGGATCGCACGCGTGTCGCAGGGAACGCGCGGAACCGTTCACGTTCGAGCGCGCTCGTCACATGATCCAGCGAACTCCCGTATATTCCGGGCGTGTTGATCGCGAAGCCGGTGTCCTCTGCGTCATCATCGCCCGCGAGATGCTGGACACAACAACGAGCGACACCGCTGCTCCGCCCGAGGAACGGCGCGGTTGTCTCTTCGCGCTCTCCCAGCCGCCGCTGATGATCTTCCTTGCGGTGATCGGCTGTCTGCTGCTCATGGCTTCGCTGCACGACCTGCTGCTGCTCTGAGCTGTACACGGAGCCCCTGGCGTCACCCGCCGAGGGCTCCGTCGGTCCGGCCCCTCCGGGGCGTCGGCCGGCCGTCTCGTTCTCCACGGCGTACGACCCCCATGGGCGGGCGTGCGCGATCCTGGTCAGCCCCGTCAGCCCCGTCAGCCCCGTCAGCCCCGTCAGCCCGCGGCTTCCTTGCGGCGCGCCCGGTAGGCGGCCACGTGGAGCCGGTTCCCGCAGGTGCGGCTGTCGCAGTAACGGCGGGAGCGGTTGCGGGAGAGATCGACGAAGGCCCGTCGGCAGTCCGGGGCCTCGCAGCGGCGCAGTCGCTCCTGCTCTCCGGCGACCACGAAGAAGGCCAGCGCCATCCCGCAGTCGGCCGCGAGGTGGTCGGCGACCGAGGCACCCGGCGCGAAGTAGTGGACATGCCAGTCGTAGCCGTCGTGGTCGGTCAGCCGCGGCGTGGTGCCGGCGGCGGCGACCAGTTCGTTGATGAGCGAGGCGGCGACCCGCGGATCGTCGGCGGCGAAGATCCCGGCGAACAGGCCACGAACGTCGCGTACGGCCCTGAGGTCACGCTCCGACAGCACACCGACATCGCTGATCTCGTGCTTTCGTACGAAATCGGCGAGGGACGGCACATCGGCGAGCCCGTCCGCCGTCTCGTCCTCCGGCGCGGTGTTCACCAGATCCACCACGGCGTCGAGTGCGCACCGGGTGTCGTGGGTGATCAGCACGTTTCGCTCCCTGGCCTGGGGGTCGGGCGAGGGCGCCCGCCCGATGCTGGCCGATGGTAGTGGCTTCCTGGCGCGGCGGAGGCGGGCGCGGTGCCGGGGGAACGGGGAGCCCGTGCCCGGAAGGACCTTCGGGGTGGGCTGCCGAGTCTTCGGGGCACCCCGGAGAGCGGTGTACGAGGGGGGCGGGGGAGTCCGGCCGTGGGCCGGGGGGCGGAGGGCGGTGCCTGGTCCCGGGGCAGGTGGACGGACAGAAACGCCCGGCTGTGTCGGCCGGGTGGGCGGACGGAGGTGCCTGGTCCGTCGGGTGGGTGGGCGGACGGAGGCGCCCGGCCCGGGGTGCATCGGTGTACGCGCACCGGCGCCGCCGCCGCGGACTTTCCGCGACGTCGGCGCCGGTGCCTTCCCTGTGCGGTTGTCTGAGCCCGAGCCGTCTCCCCGAGTGGACGGCGCCGGGCGGCTCTGTGGTGACGCGTCAGCTCTCGGCCAGGATGTGTGAGAGCTCCGTGTCGAGATCGAAGTGCCGGTGTTCCGTGCCGGGCGGCACGGCTGCGTCCGTTCGCTTCAGGAATGATTCCAGGGCCCTCGCAGGGGCTTCGAGCAGGGCTTCACCCTCCGGAGAGCTCAGGGCGATGCATACGACGCCCTGGCCGTGGCTCCGGGACGGCCAGACTCGGACGTCGCCGGTACCGGTGGGCCGGTGCAGGCCCTCGGCGAGGAGGTCGCGGGCGAACACCCACTCGACGGTTTCCTCGGCTCCGGTGTGGAAGGTGGCGTGCACGGCGTAGGGATCGGCCGTGTCATACCGCAGTCCTGCGGGTACAGGCAGTGAGGACTCGCTCGACACAACGAGGCGCAGGTGCAGCTCGCAGCTGACCGTGGTGTTCATAAGCGCCAGGGCCTTTCGCTCAGTGTGCGCTCGGGGATTCGCACGTCGGCGAAATCGACATGCCACCTACGGTGCCGTTGTAAACCCCTCTGAGTGTTTTGCGTGTCTTTATGTAACTCATCCGGCCGAGGGCGCGTTCTCCGGATAGGGCCATTCCGGTGACTGGTTTCTCTCGGGTAGGGTTTGGTCGTATGAATACGGGGAGTGACGAGCCGGGCGAGGTCGCCATGGCGGACGACAGGGCGAAGAATGAGCGAGCGCTCGGTTCACGGGCGCCCGAATTCATCAAGGCGCGCCGCGCGCTGCACGTGAGCTGGCAGGTGGGTGTTTTCATCGTCGGGCTCGCGGTGGTCGTGGCGGGCGTGATCATGCTTCCGCTGCCGGGCCCCGGCTGGCTGGTGATCTTCGGCGGCATGGCGATCTGGGCGACCGAGTTCGTCTGGGCCCAGCTGGTGCTCCGCTGGACGAAACGCAAGGTCACGGAGGCGACGCAGCGGGCGCTCGACCCCAAGGTCCGGCGCCGCAACATCATCCTCACCGCGATCGGCCTCGTGATCGTCGCTGTTCTGGTCGGCGTGTACCTGTGGAAGTTCGGCCTCGTGATGCCGTGGAACGTCAAGCAGTGACGAGGCCGGCCCGGGCCTCCTCCGAGCCGTCTCCGCTGGTCGAAGCCACTCCCTGACATGGGGTAATGTTCTCCCTGCGCCCGGGCGATTAGCTCAGCGGGAGAGCGCTTCGTTCACACCGAAGAGGTCACTGGTTCGAACCCAGTATCGCCCACACGTACGACAGACGGCTCCGGCCCACGACACCGTGGACCGGGGTCGTTTTTCGTCGTCGCGGGGCCGGGGCGGACTGGTGGAAGGTCGGACTGCGGACTGCGGACTGCGGACTGCGGACTGCGGACCGTGGTGCGGACCGCGGACCGTGCCGTGGCGCGGACCGGTCGGGAAGCCGGCGCCGGGGCTCGGGTGTGACGCGCGCGGCCTGGTGCCGCCGGACCTCGCACCTGTCCGGCCCCTGGCGTGCGCGGGGTGGGCGCGCTGTCCCGGCCTCCGTCACGGGTGCGCCGTCGGCCCGGTCCGGCCTCCGGTCCGGGGCGCGAGCAGCGCTCTGCTCCGCGGTGCTGCCGATGTCGCGGTTGCGGGAGCGGGTGGCGAGGACCGCCAGGGCGCCGAGGCCGACGAAGTGGTTTGGGGCTGAACGCGGAGACCGTCGTCCGGCCGGGGCGGGCGCGGAGAGCAGGCACCTCTGTGTGGCACGAGGGCGCGGGGCGCGGACGTCCTCGGCGCGGCGTGCGGTCGGTGGCCCCGGGGGCCGGTGGTCCGGAGCGGCGTGCAGGCGCTGGGGGCGCGGCGCACGAGTGTCGCCGTACGGTATCGGATTCGTGGTCCGCCGGATGCGTCAGCCGACCGCCTGACCTGCGCTGATCCCAGGGGTGGATGTCGGGGGACTCGGGGGCCCGATTCGACGCGTACGCACGCCTCAATGTTCGACGTGCATCCGACGTGCGTCGGATGGTCCGTCAGGTTTCACGAACACCGCTCTCGCCTCTGGCTCTTGAGCCACGGTCTCGGATCGAGCCGGTGAAGTCGTGCTGGCCCGGGGCGGGTGACCCGGGGTCGAGCGGACAGGCGTCGCGTGCTCCGAGTCGCATCGAACGGCGCCGACTTGGGCGGACTCCGATCGACCAGTCGGACCTGGACGCCGACTTGAGCCGCGCCGGAGCCGCGCCGGAGTCGCTCCGGAGCCGCGCCGGAGTCGCGCGCGCATCACGCTCCGTTTCCGCGCCCTCCGCCAACAGCCCCGGCGGCAGTACATTTTCGGCCGCGCGCTCCGTCCGCCTCGCCGCCCGGGGAACGTTCGACAGGCCGACCGTGCGGGCCCGACCTGCGTACTCCTCTCCGTGCGCGCCGACCTGGTCGCAGGGCCCGGCGCGACGGGATCCAAGGGCCGCACATCAATTCCTGTCCGAATCATTGACGTGCCGGAAACCCCTCCGTACCTTGTGCCAGCAAGCGCTTACTTGAAACGATTCATGCAGGCGGCGTCGACGTTGCGGGGAGGCCCGGCAGTGGGAAACAACGGGAGTGTCGAGAGGCGGACGGTCCTCAAGGCGGCCGGAGCTTCGCTGGCCACGCTGGGGCTGGCCGCGGCGACGGGCTGCGGCGGAGGCAGCGGCAGCGCCGGGGACGGGACGGTGACGATCCGTTATGCCTGGTGGGGTGCCGACGAGCGGGCGAAGCGGATCAACCAGTCCATCGCGCTCTTCGAGAAGAAGTATCCGAAGATCAAGGTGCAGACGGACTTCCAGGATTATGTGGCCTTCTGGGAGAAGTTCCAGACCCAGGCCGCGGGCGGAAATCCGCCGGACGTATTCCAGAACGCCGTTGGATTCCTGCGGAAGTACGACAAGCGAGGGATCCTGCTCGACCTCAAGTCTCAGATAGACGCCGGAAATCTCAGCCTGAAAGGCTTCCGCGCGGGAGTCGAGAAGGTCGGGCAGGTCGACGGAAAGCAGCTCGGTATTCCGGTCGGGTCCAACACCATGTCACTTGTCATCGACGAGAAGGTGTTCGAGAAGGCGGGCGTCAAGCCGAAGGCGGGCTGGACCTGGGACGAGTACTTCGCGGCGCTCAAGACGATTCACGACACCCAGAAAGTGGCGGGCGACACCGGGTACTTCAGCATCATGTACCTGTACGACCTCTATCTCCGGCAGAACGGCAAAGCGTTCTTCACCAAGGACGGACTCGGTTTCGACGAGGCCGATCTGACGGAGTGGTGGACCGACGGCTACAACCGCGTCAAGGCCGGCATCATCACCGATCCCAAGCGGGTCGAGCAGGACAAGCCCAAGTCCTCGCTCTCGGCGGGCCACGCCGCCTCGGAGTTCACCTGGGACAACTTCACGGTCCGTTACACGGCCGAGGGAGACAGCAGTTACGGCCTGGCGCCGATCCCTACGACCGACGGCAAGCAGACCGGCCAGTACCTCGCCTCCCTGATGCTCAGCGCCTCCGCGCACACCAAGCACCCCAAGGAAGTCGCCCAGTTCATCGACTTCATGGTCCACGACCCCGAGGTCGGCAAGATCATGGGCTACGACCGCGGCATCCTCGCCACAACGGAGCAGTTCGACGCGTTCCAGCCGGCCGACGCCCCCAGCAAGGCCATCGCCCAGTACGAGCAGGATGTCGCCGCGGCCGGTGTGCTCGGCACGATCACGCCGCACCCTGCGGGCGCCGACACCGTCGAATCCGCCTTCCTGCGCATCGGCGGCGACATGTCGCAGGGCACCACCAAGGTCTCCGACGCGGTGAAGCAGTTCTTCTCCGAGGCGAAGACCGCCCTCGCCGCCTGATGGGAACCGCCGTGACGCTAGTCAAGGACTCTCCGCCCGACGCTCCGCGGACGCGCCCCGTGGCCCCCGCCGCCGAAAGGCGCCGGGGGCGCCGGGAGAATCTCGCCGGCTATCTCTTCATGTCGCCGTGGATCGCGGGCTTCCTGCTGCTGACCGCGGGCCCGATGGCCGCCTCGCTCTACTTCGCCTTCACCGACTACAACCTCTTCGATTCGCCGCGGTGGATCGGCTTCGACAACTTCACCACCATGTTCGACGATCCCCGGTGGCAGAAGTCGGTCGAGGTGACGGCCAAGTACGTCGTCATCGGCACGCCGCTCAAACTGCTGCTGGCGCTCGGCGTGGCCCTGCTCCTCGCCCAGAGCCGCCGCGGCCAGGCCGTCTACCGGGCCGCGTTCTACGCCCCTTCACTGATCGGCGCGAGCGTCTCGGTCGGCTTCGTCTGGCGCGCGCTGTTCTCCGACGACGCCGTCGTGGACCGTACGCAGTCGTTCCTCGGCCTCCACACCGGAGGCTGGGTCGGCGACCCGGGCTGGGTGCTCTACAGCCTGGTCGCGCTCACCGTCTGGCAGTTCGGCGCCCCCATGGTCATCTTCCTGGCCGGGCTCAAACAGGTGCCGAAGGAACTGTACGAGGCGGCGGAGGTGGACGGCGCGGGACCGCTGCGCAGGTTCTGGAGCATCACCCTGCCGATGATTTCCCCGGTGCTGTTCTTCAACGTGCTCCTGGAGACCATCCACTCGTTCCAGATCTTCGGTTCGGCGTACGTGGTCTCCAACACCACCTGCGGTCCGGCCGACGCCACACTCGTCTACACCTGCTACCTGTACCAGAAGGGCTTCAAGGAGTCCCAGATGGGCTTCGCGTCCGCCATGGCCTGGATGCTGCTGCTCGCCGTCGCGCTGGTGACGGCCGTCCTCTTCTGGACGCAGAAGCGCTGGGTGCACTACGAGGAGGACGCCCGATGAGCGGCATCACCGGCAAGGCAGTCGGCTCCGGCGCCGCCCCCGCCGCGGGACGCGCACGGACTCCCGGACGCGGGCGCGCCGGCTCGCTCGCCTGGCACCTCGGGGCCCTGCTGGTCCTCGCGGTCGTCCTCTATCCCGTGCTCTGGGTCCTCGGCGCCTCGTTCAAGCCGAGCCGGGAGATCGTCGGGAGCCTGCGGCTGTTCCCCACCAGCCCGATCCTCGCCAACTTCAAGGGGCTGGCGAACGGCATCGCCGACATCTCGATCGCCACGTTCTTCCAGAACTCCCTCTTCTACGCGCTCGGTTCCGTCGTCGGCATCCTGATCTCCTGCTCGCTCACCGCGTACGCCTTCGCCAAGATCCGGTTCGCCGGGCGGAACCTGCTCTTCTCGCTGATGATCGGCACGCTCCTGCTGCCGTACCACGTGCTGCTCATTCCGCAGTACGTGATGTTCCAGAAGGCGGGGCTGGTCAACACCTATGTGCCGCTGCTGATCGGCAAGTACCTGGCCACCGAGGCGTTCTTCGTCTTCCTCATGGTGCAGTTCATGCGGAACCTGCCGCGCGAACTGGACGAGGCGGCGCGGCTCGACGGCTGCGGGCATCTGCGGATCTACTGGTCGATCGTGCTGCCGCTGTGCCGTCCTGCCCTCATCACCAGCGCGATCTTCACCTTCATCAACGCCTGGAACGACTTCATGGGCCCGCTGATCTACCTCAACGAGCCGGGCAAGTACACGGTCTCGCTCGGCATGATGATGTTCCGCGACCAGGAAGGGATCGCCAACTACGGCGGCATGATCGCGATGTCCCTGGTGGCGCTGCTGCCAGTGCTCCTCTTCTTCCTCGCCTTCCAGCGGTATCTGATCGACGGTATGGCGACGTCCGGACTGAAGGGCTGAGATGGCCGTCACCCAGCCGAGATCCCGAGCCGGGGCCCGGACGGCCGTGCGAGGCGGCGCAGGGCGGGGGGCCGGGGCGGCCAAGTCCCGCAGGACTCCCGGGGAATCCGTCATCGCCGAGAGGTTCGCCGTCTTCGCCGAGTGTCTGCTGACCGGTGTGTGGATCGCGGTGGCCTCGCTGCCCCTCGTCACCGTTCCCGCCGCGTTCGCGGCCGGCGCGCGGCATCTGCGCCGTCGCACGGCTCATGAGGGCGGCGGATGGCGGGAGTTCGTGGCCGACTTCCGGGCGGCCGTACGGGGCGGCTGGCTCGTCGGAGTCGCCGGATGGGCCGGGGCGGCGGCGGTCCGGGTGGACGTCCAGGCCGTGCGCGCCGGAATCCCCGGTGGTCCACTCGTCGGAGCCGTCGGGCTCCTCGCGCTGATCGGGGGAGCTGTCGCGGGACTGCGCGCGGCCGCGGTCTGGGAGCCGGGGGCGGCCTGGCGCGGCCTGCTCGCCGACGCCGTACGCCGTACGGTCCTCGATCCCGCCGGATCCTTCCTGCTCGTCGGCGGGCTGGCCGTGGTGGCCTGCTCCGCCCTGATCGTCGCTCCGCTGGCGGTCCCGGTCCTCGGGGCCGTCGCGGCGGCGGCCGTCGCCGTCGAGGAGCGCAGGCGACGCCGCTGAGTCCGCGCGTCCACGGGCCGGAGCACTGAGCGCCCGGCCCGTCTCCGTCCTGCCTGTCTGTCTGTCATGCCCCTGACCGTCCCGTAAGGAAAGGAAAGGCCATGTCTCCCATCCCCCGCAGGTCCCTTCTGAAGGCGGCCGCCGTCGCCGGAGCCGCCGCGCAGTTCAGCTGGGCCCTCGGAGCCACGAACGCGCAGGCCGCCCCGGAAACCGTGGCCGCCGACGCGGACCCGGTGACCCTGGACTGGCTGGAGGACGGCGGCCTCGGCGCCGCCCCCGGTTCCACCGTCGGTGTGCCCTGGCCGAGGGGCACCTACCAGCAGAACCAGATGTTCGCCCTCACGGATGCCGACGGCAAGGCCGTCCCGGTGCAGTCCTGGCCGATCGCCTACTGGCCGGACGGCTCCCTCAAGTGGACCGCGCACGCGGTGAGTCCGGACGCGGGCAAGCTCACGCTGACCGCGGGGGAACCCGTCGCGCCGGAGCGGAAGGTCACCGTCGACAAGAGCGGCGGCACCATCGACATATCGACCGGGGTCATCACCGCGAAGATCGGCAAGAACGGCTCCACGCTGGTCAAGTCCGTGACACGCGGCACGACCGAGATCGCCAGGAACGGCCGCCTCGTCCTCATCCGTCAGCCGGAGATCGAGGACGAGGACCAGGGCGCCGAGAAGTCCGAGCGCTTCGAGAGCGCGATCTCCGGGGTCGAGGTCGAACAGGAGGGCCCGGTGCGGGCCGTCGTCCGCATCGACGGCAAACACCGCAAGGGCGAACGGAGTTGGCTGCCCTTCTCGGTCCGCCTCTACTTCTACGCGGGCGCCGACTCCTTCCGCATGGTGCACACGATCACCTTCGACGGAAAGCAGGAACCCGGGAAGAGCAGCGGCGACTTCGTCCGCGGGCTCGGCGTCCGCTTCACCGTACCGATGCGGGACGCCGCCTACGACCGCCACATCCGCATCGGCGGCGACGGCACCGGCCTGCTCCGCGAGGCCGTCAAGGGCATCACCGGCCTCCGCCGCGACCCCGGAGCCGCCGTCCAGGCGGCCCAGTTCGCGGGCGAGGAGCTCGCAGACCCCGCCACCTGGGACCAACGGGTCACCACCCGGCTCCAGTACATCCCCGAGTGGGGCGACTACACCCTTTCCCAGCTCTCCGCCGACGGCTTCACCCTGCGCAAGCGCACCAGGAAGGGGTACGGCTGGATCGGCGCCGGCGGCGGCCGGCGGGCCTCCGGCTTCGGTTACGTCGGCGGGCCGAGCGGCGGATTCTCCTTCGGGCTGCGGGACTTCTGGGAGAAGTTCCCCGCCCAGCTCGACATCCGCGACGCCCACACCGACGAGGCCGAGGTCACCCTCTGGCTCTGGTCGCCCGAGGCCCGGCCCATGGACCTGCGCTTCTACCACGACGGCATGGGCCAGGACACGTACGCCGAACAGCTCGAAGGCCTCAACATCACCTACGAGGACTACGAGCCGGGCTTCGGCACCCCCTACGGCATCGCCCGTACCTCCGAACTCCTCTTCTGGGCGAACGAGTCGACACCCACGCCCGAGAAGCTCGCCGAACAGGTAGACGCCGTACGCGTGTTGCCGCAGCTCGCCGCGCCGCCCAGGCAGTTGATCAAGGCGAAGGTCTTCGGCCCCGGTCTCTACTCCGAACCCGACCGGTCCACACCCGCCAAGGCGAGGATCGAGGACCACCTCGACTTCCTCTTCACCTACTACAAGGACCAGGTGGAGATGCGCCGTTGGTACGGCTTCTGGGACTACGGCGACATCATGCACTCGTACGACCCGGTCCGGCACCAGTGGCGCTACGACATCGGCGGCTACGCCTGGGACAACTCCGAACTGTCACCGGACCTCTGGCTGTGGTTCGCGTACCTCCGCAGCGGCCGCGCGGACATCTTCCGCTTCGCCGAGGCTATGACCCGGCACACCGGCGAGGTCGACGTCTACCACCTCGGCCAGTGGGCGGGCCTCGGCACCCGGCACGGTGTGCAGCACTACGCCGACAGCGCCAAACAGCAGCGCATCGCCAACACCACCTACCGGCGCCACTACTACTTCCTCACCGCCGACGAGCGCGTCGGCGACCTCATGCACGCCAACGTCGACTCCGACGAGACGTTCCTCGTGCTCGACCCGATCCGCAAGATCCGCACCGAGCCGTACACGCCCGACCGGCACGCGCTGTCGATCGGCTTCGGCACCGACTGGAGCGGGCTCGTCTCGGCGTGGCTGACCGAGTGGGAACGCAAGGGCCCCAAGTGGGAGAAGGCCAAGGCCCGCGTGCTGTCGACGATGGAGACCATCGCCGCGCAGCCCAACGGATTCGTCCAGGGCAGCGGCCTCTACGACCTCGACACCGGCCGGTTCGCCGTCGCCACGGAGCCCGTGGTCGGCGTCTCGCACCTCTCCGCGGTCTTCGGCCTGAACGAACTGTGCGCCGAACTCATCGATCTCGTCGACATGCCCGCCTTCAAAAGCGCCTATCTCGACTACTGCCGCTACTTCAATGCCACCAAGGCCGAACAGGCGGCCCGGTACGGCACCAACTTCGGCACCCTGCTGCTCTTCCAGGGCCACTCGCGCCTCGACGCGTACGCCGCCGTGCAGACCGGCGAGGCGGCCCTCGCCACCCGTGCGTGGACGAAGTTCTACAGCTCCGACGGCTACACCGAGTCCTCGCCGTGGAAGACGGAGAAGCTGAGCGGTCCCGTCACGCTGGTGCCGGGCAGCGAGGCCAACTGGGTCTACACGAACGACACGGCGTTGTACGGCCTCGCCGCCATCGAGAACCTCGCGCTCCTGGGCGACAGGATGCCTTCGTGAGCGCCCCCTCGTCGACCGGTCGCTAGCAACAGGTCCTAGTCCATCCGTCCCAGCACCTCCCGCACCCGCCGTGCGTCGCGAATCCGCTGCTCGTACGTGGCACCCAGCCCGAGCAGCAGCAGACCGGCGAGTGCGGGAGGCGTCCAACGCGGGAGGGCGTTCACCAACTGAATGATGTACGGGGCGAGTTCGTGCAGAGCGTCCAGGACGAGCACGCTGCCGCCCAGCACCAGCGGAGCCTGCAGGCGGTGCCGGGCACCCAGCAGGGTGACGACGAGCGCCGCCGAGCCCAGCAGCAGAGGGCGGAGCCAGTGGGCGTCGCCCCGCACCGCGAGCAGGCTCGGCACGAGCGTCACGGACAGGCCCGGCGCGTACGCCGTCCACGACGACACGGTCGTGTCCGCGCGGCGCCTGAACGCGCCCACGAGCAGCGCCGGAACGGTCACCGGCAGCGTGTACGCCTCCGGGGAGCCGACACCCCAGGCCGCGAGGCGCACCCAGGCGGCCGGCACGAACAGGGCGGCCGCCGCGTAACCCGCGGAGCGCCGGTCCTGCCGTACGGCCGTGCCCGCGGCGATCACCGCGCACAGGGCCAGGACCGTGGCCAGCATGGCCGGTTCGGTGACCGTGAGCGCGATGGCGAGCAGCCCCGCGAGGGCACCGGTGACCTCGATCGACACGGTCGTCGGTCCGTCCTCGACGCGCGCCGCGAGCAGCGCCGCGGCCACGGGTACGACCAGTACGAGCAACGCGGTGTGCTGGGGCCGCAGGCCGAGGGAGGCGCCGGCCGCGCAGGCGAGGGCTGTCGCGTACCCGAGGGACGCGGGTGCGACGACCGGGCCGAGGCCGGGCCGCCGGGCGGGCCGTACGGCGGCCGCCGCGAACAGGACGGCCAGTGCGGTGAGCACGGTCAGGGTCGCGGTCTCGGAGGCCAGCGCGAGGAACGCGAGGCTGAGGGAGGTGAGCAGGGCGAGCACCGGCGCGGTGACCGAGGGGTGCGTCCGGCGGGCGTACCCGAGCAGAGCCACCGTGGTGAGCCCCTGCACGGACAGCCCTGCCACGTAAGGGAGTTCGAGGGTCGCCGGGAGGATGAGCAGCGTCGCCCACGTCAGCGTCAGCGCACAGACGACGGCGTGCGGACGCCATGCGGCGGCGCGGACGGCCACCACCAGAGCCGCGGCGACGAGCGCGAGAACGAGCGGCGCCGCGGCCGCGTGCGAGGGCCACGGCAGGCCGGCCGTCACCGCGTCCCGCGCGCTCGCGGGCGCACCGGACCAGACCGAGCCCGCCAGGCCGACCGGTCCCAGCAGGGTGACCGCGACCACGGGCAGCGCCCACGCCACGGAGAGTGCGCCCACGCAGCCGGAGGCCAGGGTGACTCCGCGGCGTACCGGCGTCGGCAGTCCCGTCCTCGCGAGGGCCAACAGGGCGATCCCGCAGGCCAGATGACCCGGAACCGTCCACCCGCCCGGCAGGGACGTGCGCAGCACCCCGCCGAACGCGACGACGCAGATCAGGCCCCCGGCCGTCGCCGCGCCCGTCGCGAGGCCCGCCTTCGGGAC
This sequence comes from Streptomyces sp. NPDC002742, assembly GCF_042888885.1. Lineage (NCBI taxonomy): Bacteria > Bacillati > Actinomycetota > Actinomycetes > Kitasatosporales > Streptomycetaceae > Streptomyces > Streptomyces sp. NPDC002742. Next base: position 201,075 of record NZ_JBIAQF010000009.1, on the reverse strand, counting down.
GCGCCACGCCGCCGCCAGCGCGATCGACGCGGACAGGAGGAGGAGCGCCGCCGCACGGGCGGCGGCGCTCGGGCCGGCGGCGGCCAAGGACAGCCAGCCGGCGGCGAAGGTGCCGCAGCCGCCCATCCCGAACACCCAGGCGGCGGCGACGACACGGACGGACTTCAGGGGCGCACGCAGCGCCAGCGCCGCGTCGAAGGCCGCCGTGACCAGCAGGGCGGCCGTGACGGTGTGCGCACCCGCGGCGGCGGCCACCGCCCACAGGAGCAGCGGCAACTGCGCGGCGACCACGGCGGCGGGCAGGGGCACCCGCAGCGACGGCCGTACGGCGACGGTGGCCGCATCCCGATTCGCGCCCGTGCCGACACCTGTGCCTGTGTTCGCACCTGTGTCGCCGACGGCGCCGGTCTCGCGGTCCGCGCCGGGGTTCGGGGCGGCCGCCCGCTGTCCCGTCGCCGGGTGCTCGCCCGCGCCCGCGGGGGACGGTTCCGGGGTGCCGGGGACGGCCCCCCGTGCTCCGGCCGCCCGGACCGGCGCGCCCACCGCGAGTCCGTACGCCGTCCACACCGCGGCCAGCGCCGCCGAAGCGACCGCCGCGTAGCCCACGCCGTCCGTGCGGGGGAGCGCGACCGCGTACAGCGCGTACGCGTCCAGGACCGTCAGCGCGAGGCCGAGCCCCGCCAGCGCCTCGGCCGTCGCGCGCAGCCCGCGCCGCAGCAGGAGCACGGGCGCGCCGAGCGCGACCAGCGTCACCGCGCCGAGCACCAGCGAACGCCCCGCGATCCCCAGGTGTCCCCAGCCGACCAGCGTGAACGCGACGGCTGCGATGGTCAGCAGGATGCCGCCGAGGAGCAGCAGGGCGTTCTGCACACCGGGTGCCGTGGCTTCCGGCCGACGGGCCGGGAACGCCGGGGGTGCCAGGGGCGCGGTCCGTACCGGCGGCTGGAGCGCGTGGATCAGCCAGGCGCGGCGGTTCAGCAACACGGCGCGGCGGGCGTCGAGTTGCCGCAGCTCGGTGTCGAGCAGGCGCAACTCCTCGGCCGGGGACGGGATCTGGGACATATCCCGGAGTGTGGTCCCGGTCACGTCCCCGGGCATGAGTGCGCGTACTCACGCCGTACTCAGATCGGCGGACGGGCGCGGTCGGTACATCCGGTCCGCCGGTGGGCAGACTCGGTCCATGGACTGGACCCACTACCGATTTCGCACCGTGTGGGAGCTGCCCGCGCCTCCCGCGGACGTGTACGTCGTCCTGGAACAGGCCGAGAACTACCCGCGCTGGTGGCCCCAGGTGCGCGAGGTGACCCGCGTGGACGACGACACCGGCGTCATCCGGATCCGCTCGGTCCTGCCGTACGACATCACCATCACCGCGCGTGCGGCGCGCCGGGACCCGGCGGCCGGTGTCCTGGAGATCGCGATGTCGGGCGACCTCGACGGCTGGGCGCGCTGGACGTTCGACGCGGCCGGCCCCGGCACCCGCGCCCGTTACGACCAGGAAGTGCGGGTGACCACGCCGCTGCTGCGGCGGCTCGCCGTGCCGGGACGCCCCTTCTTCCGTGCCAACCACGCCCTGATGATGCGCGCGGGACGGCGCGGACTGAGGGCTTGCCTCGAAGCGGTTTGAACCCCACCCGCCGGGACCTGTATTGTTCAGTCCGTTCCCGGGCGATTAGCTCAGTGGGAGAGCGCTTCGTTCACACCGAAGAGGTCACTGGTTCGAACCCAGTATCGCCCACCCGGGGAAGACCGGTCCGTCGACGACGGACCGGTTTTTCGTTGTGCCCGCGGGCGTCGCGCCCGGTCAGGCGGCCGCCGGCAGATCCGGACGCAGCGGCCACGCCGGATCCACCACCTCCGGCGCACCGCTGCGTGCGAACCAGGCCTGCAGCCCGCGCGCCTGTGCCGCGTGCCACACCGCCTGGAGCGTGTGCAGCTCGGACGGCGACAGCCGCTCCAGCCGGGCCGAGAAACGGCGTCCCACCGCACGGACGACCTCCATCGAGGCCAGCGCGTCGGCCGCCGCGTCGTGCGCGCCCTCCAGTACCACGTCGTAGTGCGCGCACAGGTCGGTCAGGGTGCGGCGACCCTTGCGGTAGCGGTCCAGGTGCTTGTCGAGGACGCGGGGGTCGAGCACGCGCAGCGAGGTCGACTCGAACCAGTGGTCGAGGGACGAGGCGCGATGCCTGCGCAACTCCCGGTCCAGCAGCGTCAGATCGAACGGGGCGTTCATCACCACGAGCGGCCGGCCCGCCGCGGCCTGTTCACTCAGCTCCCGGGCTATCTCCTCCATGACGGGCGACGGCCAGCGGCCGTTGCGCTGCAGATGTTCGTCCGTGAGCCCGTGCACCGCCGTCGCCCCCGCGGGCACCGGCACTCCCGGGTTCACCAGCCATCGGGTCACCCGCGGACGGGAACCCGGGGCGTCCTGGACGACGACGGCGGCCGACACGATCCTGTCGGTCTCTACGTCCACGCCCGTGGTCTCCGTGTCGAACGCGGCCAAAGGGCCCTCGTACCAGCACGTCATACGTACACAACTCCTCGTTCACCCACGGCAGCTGACGCGCCGTCTTCTGCCTGTTTGGTGATACCCGTGCTGTTTGCGCCGTACGCCGGAAGGAGACAACAGAGGTACGGGTCTTTGCAGTTCAGCGACCCGTCGCGGGGATACATCAAGCCTGGAAGGCTGTTGGACTCATGGCACTCGCGCAGCCCGAACGGGGCGGGCTGCTGCCCCAGCGGACGGCACCCCATCGCGGATCGCTCGCCACCACCGCCTGCATGGAAACCTTGCAGGTCGGCTACCTGCACGCGGTCGCGGCGGCCGCGGGCTGTTCGCTGTCCCAGCCGTTTCCCGACAACGGCATCGACTGGCACGTCAGCCACAGCGCCCCCGGGCACACGGTCGACGACGAAGTCACCATCAAGGTGCAGCTCAAGTGCACGTACCAGATCCCGCCGAACCCTCCGGGACCCGCCTTCTCCTTCACGCTCGACAACGACCACCTGGCGAAGCTCGCGCGCACCCCGGTCTCGGTGCACAAGATCCTGGTCGTGATGCTGGTGCCCAGATCCCAGGACGACTGGCTGCGCGCCAGCCACGACCGGCTCGACCTGCGGCACTGCTGCTACTGGATCAACCTCGCCGGACACGCCATCACCGGCCGGCGCCGGACCACCGTCCGCATTCCGACGGCGCGGATCTTCGACGACCGGGCCCTCTGCGAGATCATGACGAGGGTCGGGACGGGAGGCAGACCATGACACACCGCCCCACCGACGAGGTACTGCGGCCGGTCAGGCCGCACCCCGCCGAAGCGTTCTGGAACGATCCGCCCACGCCCGACCAGGTCGACCCCACCGTCTTCGGCGCGCTGCTGCGGCGGCACGGCTGGCAGCGCCGCGGGGGAGCGGCCGGACGGTACGGCCGATGGACCCCACCGGGGCCCGGGGGCGGCGGCACCAGCCTGCTGGTGCCGGAGAACCGGGCCTTCCCCGACAGTGACGACCTTCTCGGCGAGGCTCTCGTCGCGCTCGCCCGCAGCGGTTCGCCGTCGGCGCGCGACGTGCTCGTCGGCCTCGCCGTGCCGAGCGACGAGATCCGCTGGTGGCGGGAGGTGCCGACGGGGCCGGTGGGCGCGGCGTCCTGGACCGTCGAGGAGCAGCTGCGCGGGGCCGCCCGCCAGATGCTGCTCGCCGGCTCGCTGGCCACACGCGCGCGTGCCGGCTACTACGGCGCCCGCCACCGCAGGTCCGCCGGCGCCGCCCTGGAGAACGTCCTGGTCGGCGCCGAACCGGGCGGCCGTGGCCTCACCGCCTTCGTGCCGGTCACCACCGGCCGGCCGCTCGCCGTACGACTGCACGAGGCGCTGTGCGCCGCCCGTGAGGCCATCGACTACCAGCGGGCCACCGGCGGCATGGACGCCTTCGACGCCGCCGTCGAGGCAGGCGTCAGCCATGAACTGATGGAAGCCCTGGTGGCACTCGTCCGCGGCACCGAGGGCGCCCGGATCACCGTCGAGTGGTCGCCCGCCGCGGGCGTTCCCGAGGGCGGCGCGAACCCCGCCGAGCCCGTCGAGTTCTCGCCCGGGGACCTGCCGGTGCTGCGCGAGGCCGGGGCCCGCTATCTGCGCGAGGAACCTTCCGTGCCCGTGCGGATCACCGGCGCCGTGGTCCGGATGCGCAGGTCGGGCCCGCGCGGGGAGGGCACCGTACGCGTGCGGGTCATCGCGGGCGCCGAGGTCCCGCACGTCCGGATGACCCTCGACGAGGAGGCGTACCGGATAGCGGGCCAGGCCCATCTGGTCGGGCTGCCGGTGCGGGTGCACGGGCGGCTGGAGAGCCGCGGCGGGTTCCGCAGGCTCACGGACGCCTCCGGCGTCGTCCCCGTACAGGTGGACGAGGCCGAGCGGGACCGGCTGATGAAGTCGCTCCAGGAGAACCTGGACTTCTTCGAGGAGGCCTGCAGCGAGGACTGACGGCGCACTGTCCACAACCGTTTCGCGGAGGACACCCCGGGCTCGGTAGGATTCGGGGCATTGCCATGCCATGTCGTATGTGGTGTGGAGTCGCCTTCAGTCAGGAGAGTCCGGTGTCAGACGTCCGTGTGATCATCCAACGCGATTCCGAGCGGGAAGAGCGCGTGGTGACGACGGGCACTACGGCCGCCGACCTCTTCACCGGCGAGCGCACCATCATCGCGGCCCGCGTCGCCGGCGAGCTGAGGGACCTCGCGTACGAGGTGCAGGACGGCGAGGAGGTCGAGCCCGTCGAGATCTCCTCCGAGGACGGCCTGAACATCCTGCGCCACTCCACCGCGCACGTGATGGCCCAGGCCGTGCAGGAGCTCTTCCCCGACGCCAAGCTGGGCATCGGCCCGCCGGTCAAGGACGGCTTCTACTACGACTTCGACGTCGAGAAGCCGTTCACGCCCGAGGACCTCAAGGCCGTCGAGAAGAAGATGCAGGAGATCCAGAAGCGCGGGCAGCGCTTCTCCCGCCGCGTCGTCACCGACGAGGGCGCCCGCGAGGAGCTGGCGGCCGAGCCGTACAAGCTGGAGCTCATCGGCATCAAGGGCGCCGCGTCCACGGACGACGGAGCGAACGTCGAGGTGGGCGGCGGCGAGCTGACCATCTACGACAACCTCGACGCCAAGACCGGCGAGCTGTGCTGGAAGGACCTCTGCCGCGGTCCCCACCTGCCCACCACCCGCAACATCCCGGCGTTCAAGCTGATGCGCAACGCTTCGGCGTACTGGCGCGGCAGCGAGAAGAACAAGCAGCTCCAGCGCATCTACGGCACCGCCTGGCCCTCCAAGGAGGAGCTGAAGGCGCACCTCGACTTCCTCGCCGAGGCCGAGAAGCGCGACCACCGCAAGCTGGGCAACGAACTGGACCTGTTCTCCATCCCGGACCAGATCGGCTCCGGCCTCGCCGTCTTCCACCCCAAGGGCGGTGTCATCCGCCGGGTCATGGAGGACTACTCGCGCCGCCGGCACGAGGAAGAGGGCTACGAGTTCGTCTACACCCCGCACGCCACCAAGGGGAAGCTCTTCGAGACCTCGGGCCACCTGGACTGGTACGCCGACGGCATGTACCCGCCCATGCAGCTCGACGAGGGCGTGGACTACTACCTCAAGCCCATGAACTGCCCGATGCACAACCTGATCTTCGACGCGCGAGGCCGTTCGTACCGTGAACTGCCGCTGCGCCTCTTCGAGTTCGGCACCGTGTACCGGTACGAGAAGTCGGGCGTCGTGCACGGCCTGACCCGCGCCCGGGGCTTCACGCAGGACGACGCGCACATCTACTGCACCAAGGAGCAGATGGCGGAGGAGCTCGACAAGACGCTCACCTTCGTCCTGAACCTGCTGCGCGACTACGGCCTCACCGACTTCTACCTTGAGCTGTCCACCAAGGACCCGGAGAAGTTCGTCGGCTCGGACGAGGTCTGGGAAGAGGCCACCGAGACGCTGCGCCAGGTCGCCGAGAAGCAGGGCCTCCCGCTGGTCCCGGACCCGGGCGGCGCGGCGTTCTACGGCCCGAAGATCTCCGTGCAGACCAAGGACGCCATCGGCCGCACCTGGCAGATGTCGACCGTGCAGCTCGACTTCAACCTGCCCGAGCGCTTCGACCTGGAGTACACCGGCCCCGACGGCTCCAAGCAGCGCCCGGTCATGATCCACCGTGCGCTCTTCGGCTCCATCGAGCGCTTCTTCGCCGTGCTCCTGGAGCACTACGCGGGCGCGTTCCCGGCGTGGCTGGCGCCCGTCCAGGCGATCGGCATCCCGATCGGCGACGCGCACGTGGAGTACCTCCAGAAGTTCGCCGCCGAGGCCCGCAAGAAGGGTCTGCGCGTCGAGGTCGACGCGTCCTCGGACCGTATGCAGAAGAAGATCAGGAACGCCCAGAAGCAGAAGGTCCCCTTCATGGTCATCGCGGGCGACGAGGACATGACGGCCGGTGCCGTCTCCTTCCGCTACCGCGACGGCTCGCAGGAGAACGGCATCCCCCTCGACGAGGCCATCGCCAAGATCGCGAAGGTCGTCGAGGAGCGCGCGCAGGTCTGATCGGCCGCGGCTCGGTTCCGCGCAGGCCGGGTTCGCGGGTCTGCTCCGCGCAGGTGTGAACCCGCTGTCCGCACATGACGGGAAGCCCCCGGGAAGCTCAGCTCCCCGGGGGCTTTTCGTCGCCCTCACGGCGGAACACCTGCAGCAGCCACGAGGAGAACGACCCCGTCACCGCGCCGAGCAGTGCCAGACCGCACACCATCATGACGACCGCGATCACGCGCCCCCTCGGCGTCACCGGCGTCACGTCCCCGTACCCGACCGTCGAGAGCGTGGAGGCGGCCCACCACACCGAGTCGCCGAAGGTGACGATCGTCGCGTGCGGTGCCTGGTACTCCGCCTGGTAGACGGCGAGGGAGCCCGAGAATCCGAGCAGCAGGACCGCGATGCCCGCGTAGAACATCACCCGCGCGTACAGCGGGAGCCGTGGCTCTCCGCGGCGCCGCAGCACGGCGTCGTAGAGCTTGACGACCCGCAGCGGACGCAGGAGGGGCAGGACGAGCACCACGGTGTCCAGCAGATGACGGTGAACGAAGCGGGGGCCCTGTCCGCTCAGCCGCCACAGCACCAGGTAGTCGACGAGGAACGCCGCCCAGGTGACCGCGATCACCGCGAGGCAGGCTTCCCGTCCGGCCTGGGGCAGACCGTGCGCCAGCACATGGACCGCGTACGCGGCGAGGAACAGCAGCGACGCGACCCCCAGCGGTACCTCGGTGCGCTGCTCCCAGCGGATCATCGGGCTGTCGTCGTCCATGGCCAAAGCTTCGCCGGAGGCCCCGTTGCCCGGCACCCGCCGACACGCCGCGAACGGGCGAAGCAATATGCTGCAACACATGACGAGTGAGCCGGAGCAGCAGATCGGAGTGGGGACGCGGGACGCGTTCCAGCGCCTTTGGACGCCCCACCGGATGGCCTACATCCAGGGCGAGAACAAGCCCACCGGTCCGGGTGCCGAGGACGGCTGTCCCTTCTGCTCGATTCCGGCCAAGTCCGACGAGGACGGGCTGATCGTGAGGCGCGGCGAACAGGTGTACGCGGTGCTCAACCTCTACCCGTACAACGGCGGGCACCTGATGGTCGTGCCCTACCGGCACGTCGCCGACTACACGGACCTCACCGGGCCGGAGACCGCCGAACTCGGTGAGCTGACCAAGCAGGCCATGACCGCCCTGCGCACCGCCTCCGGCGCCCATGGCTTCAACATCGGCATGAACCAGGGCTCGGTCGCGGGCGCCGGCATCGCCGCCCATCTGCACCAGCACATCGTGCCCCGCTGGGGCGGCGACACCAACTTCATGCCGGTCGTCGGCCACACCAAGGTCCTGCCCCAACTCCTCGCGGACACCCGCAAGATGCTGGCCGAGGCCTGGCCGACCGCGTAGCCCGGTCCGGGGCGCCTCCTGCGGCGCCCCGTCCTCCGCCGGACCCGCCCGCGTACGGCGGGCACCCGGGCTTCCCCGCCGCGCGTCTACGCGTCGTACAGGTCGGCCTTGCGCGGCGAGGCGTCCTGCACCGACGTGCTGAGGAAGGCCGAGCGGTTGCCGAACTTCTCCGTGTCGACGCCGTTCTCATCGAGGACCTTGAGCGCCGCCGTGTGCACCACGCGCAGCACGGGTGTCGCGGCCCGCAGCGCGTCGTCCGCCATGAAGCGGTGCCGCCAAGGCTGATCGGCCCAGGCGTGCCGCAGTCCGAAGGGCTCGGGCAGGGCCAGACTCCCGCCGAGCCAGTTCAGCAGCGGCGGATACCAGGTGAGGGGCGCCCGTGCGGCGAGCCGCACGACCTCGTCCGCGGTGACCAGCGGGAGACTGACCTTGCGGGTCTCCCAGAACTTGACGGCCTTCGCGACCTCCTTGGTCGGGGCCTCCGGCTTGCTGGTGAAGAGCGGGTTCACCGGCCCCAGCGCGTGCCCGGTCACCTCGATGCGCAGCGTCTGGTGCAGCACGGTCACCGTGATCATCATGGTGATGATCAACTGGCCGTCCCAGAGCGTCCACTGGACCCCGAGATAGTGCCGGTCGCCGCTGCCGAACTGCTGCTTGTTGCAGATGTCCTGCACGGCGTGCGTCTTGATCGTGTAGGCGTCGACGTCCGTGCCGCCCGGCCGGGACACTTCCTTCGCGTTCTCGCCGATCGGTGTGACGATCCAGTGCTTTATCGAAGGCGCCGGAAAACCACCGGTGTTGAGCGGGCCGCGCTCCAGCATGCGCAACTGGTCGTGGATGTTGCGGATGACGTCCCAGCTGCGGAACGGGTGGATCTCCTTCTTCGCGTCCCGCGCCACCAGGTCCTCGGCCAGCTGCCAGCTGCCCCACCGGGTGCCCATGCCGAGTATGCCCTTGGGGCCCGCGTAGAAGACCGAGTTGGACTGCTGTTCCGCGGTGAGCCGGGCGAGCGCCTGCCGCAGCCGCTCCGCCGCCGTCTCACCGGGGCTGCCGGGGACCGCCTCGGGAATCTTGGCGCCGATTCCGCCGCCCGACAGCAGGTTGTCCCAGCGCGCCCGCAGATCCCTGGCGGTGCGCTCGCAGATCTGCTTCGCCCACAGCCAGCCGACGACGGGCAGGACCACCGAGGCGCGCGCGTACCAGGCCCAGAAGCCCGTGAACGGCATACGGACGAGGAAGAGGACGGCCAGCGCGCCGACGGCGACCAGGAGTGTGGTGCCGAGCGCGGAACCGCGCTTGTCCGCGCGCTTGGCGATCTGCGTACGGATCTGGAAGACGAGCAGCCACACCAGCAGTCCGGGCAGGAACAGTATTCCGCACAGCACCATGACGGCCGACAGCCAGTTGTCGCGCTCCCGGCGGATGTTGGTCGCCGCGAGACAGTGCTCCACGATGACCTGCGGCTCGGTTCCGAAGGACTGGATGAGCGGTTTGCGGCCCGCCCCCAGCATGCGGGCCGTGACGGCCCCCGCGAAGGCCTCGCCGAGGTTCGGCGCGAACAGCTTCATCCGCCCGGCCTTGACCGTGGACTGGTGCCATTCGTTGTCGGCCTTGAGGATCTCCTCCACCGGACTGTCGCGGTACGCCGCCGAGGCCAGGGCGAAGGTCGCCGCAGTCTGCCCCGCGGTGCCCGTGAGCGGCACCTGCGCCCCGGGAGTGAAATCGAAACCGTCGAACGCCACTTCCGCCCCCATCGCCGCCGCACCCGCTCCTGCGGCTTTCCCGACTTCGGTGTCCCGCACACCTGTTGATCAGGTCTTCGTCTTGATCAGGTTCTCAGAGTATCGGCCGGGGCCGACATTCGTCGGCGGACGGCGGAAGCCGCCCACCGACGAATGAAGCCCCGAGCGAAGTCCCCTGTGGATTCCCCCGACTTTCAGGTGCCCGGGGCCTGTTCGCGCAGCCGCTCGGCGACCTGCTGAGGCATGGGCTCGTGCCGCGCGTAACGCCGGTCGAAGCGCGCGGTGCCGTGGGAGACGGACCGCAGGTCCACGGCGTACCGCCCGATCTCGATCTCCGGCACCTCGGCCCGGACGAGCGTGCGTCCGTTGCCCGACTGCTCGGTGCCGACGACCCGGCCGCGCCGTCCCGACAGGTCGCTCATCACCGCGCCCACGTAGTCGTCGCCGACCAGGACGGTCACCTCGGCCACCGGCTCCAGGAGATGGATCCTGGTGTCGCGGGCCGCCTCGCGCAGCGCGAGCGCGCCCGCCGTCTGGAAGGCGGCGTCGGAGGAGTCCACCGAGTGCGCCTTGCCGTCGAGCAGCGTGACCCGTACGTCGATGAGCGGATAGCCCGCTGCCACGCCCTTGGCGGCCTGGGCGCGCACCCCCTTCTCGACGGACGGGATGAACTGCCGGGGCACGGCGCCGCCGACGACCTTGTCGACGAACTCGATGCCCGAACCGCCGGGCAGCGGTTCGACCTCGATCTCGCAGATCGCGAACTGGCCGTGCCCGCCGGACTGCTTCACATGGCGGCCGCGCCCGGTGGAGGCGTCGGCGAACGTCTCCCGCAGGGAGACCTTGTGCGGGACCACGTCGACCTGCACGCCGTACCGGTTGCGCAGCCGTTCCAGGGCGACGTCCGCGTGCGCCTCGCCCAGGCACCACAGGACGACCTGATGGGTGTTCGGATTCTGCTCCAGGCGCATCGTGGGGTCCTCGGCCACCAGCCGGCCGAGCCCCTGCGAGAGCTTGTCCTCGTCCGCCTTGCTGTGCGCCTCGATGGCGAGCGGGAGCAGCGGGTCGGGCATCTGCCAGGGTTCCATGAGCAGCGGGTCGCCCTTGGCCGAAAGGGTGTCGCCCGTCTCGGCGCGGTTCAGTTTCGCGACACAGGCGAGGTCGCCCGCGATGCAGTGCGTGAGGGCGCGCTGCTGTTTGCCGAAGGGGCCGGACAGGGCGCCGATCCGCTCGTCGACGTCGTGGTCCTCGTGTCCGCGGTCGGTCAGCCCGTGCCCCGAGACATGCACCGTCTCATCGGGGCGCAGGGTTCCGGAGAAGACCCGGACCAGGGAGATGCGCCCGACGTACGGGTCGGACGCGGTCTTGACGACCTCCGCGACCAGCGGCCCGTCCGGGTCGCAGGCCTTCACCTCGCGCGCGGCGCCGTCCGGCGTGGTCACCGTGGGAGCCGGGCGCTCCAGGGGGGTGGGGAAACCGCCGGTGATCAGTTCGAGGAGCTCGACCGTGCCGAGCCCCTGCCGGGCTCCGTCGGCGGCCGGCGCCGCGGCCAGCACGGGGAAGAAACTCCCTCGTGCCACGGCCCGTTCCAGGTCCTGCACGAGTGTCTTGAGGTCGATCTCCTCGCCGCCGAGATAGCGGTCCATGAGGGTCTCGTCCTCGCTCTCGGCGATGATCCCCTCGATCAGCCGGTTGCGGGCCGCCTCGATGAGCGGTTGCTGCTCGGGTCCCGGCTCCGCCTCCTTGCGCTCCCCCGAGGAGTAGTCGAACAGCTGCCGGGTGAGCAGTCCGATCAGGCCGGTCACGGGCGCGTGCCCGTCCGGTGCCTCGGCGCCGTGCAGCGGCAGGTACAGCGGAAGTACGGCGTCGGGGTCGTCCCCGCCGAACGCCTCCGCGCAGGTGCGGGTCATCCCCTCGAAGTCCGACCGGGCCGATTCGAGGTGGGTGACGACGATGGCCCGGGGCATGCCGACGGCCGCGCACTCCTCCCACAGCATCCGGGTCGAGCCGTCCACCCCGTCCGAGGCCGAGACGACGAAAAGGGCCGCGTCCGCCGCTCGCAGACCGGCCCTCAGTTCCCCGACGAAATCGGCGTACCCGGGTGTGTCCAGAATGTTGATCTTGTATCCGTCCCAGTCGACGGGTACCAGGGAGAGCTGCACCGAACGCTGCTGCCGGTGCTCGATCTCGTCGTAGTCGGAGACGGTGCCGCCGTCCTCCACGCGGCCCGCCCGGTTCACTGCTCCCGCCGTCAGAGCGAGAGCCTCCACCAATGTCGTCTTGCCCGATCCGCTGTGGCCGACCAGCACCACATTCCGTACGGACGCGGGGTGGTCGGCCGCCGTAGCCCTGCCGGCGGCTCCGGTGTGTGTGTTCGCCTTGTCGCCCATGGCCTTGCCTCCCGTGCACGGTGAGGTCTCTGTGGGCGCGGGACATACCGAGGCCTTCCCCAGACTCCGTCCGGGGGCACCCCCAGTGGTGGCGGCTCCGGTGACGCCCGCGGTGTCTTCGAGCTTTGCACTCGCGTCATGGTGCGTCCATACGGTGGACGCGATCGCGCCGTGACACCAGCGGCATCGGGTCGTGACACGGGGTGCGGGTGCCCGACCATCGCACAAGCGCACGCGTGGCTACGATGGGCCAGCCGACGGCCAGCAGGGGCCGTCCGGCGACACCGACCCTCGGGAAGGCCATGCTGAACAAGTACGCGCGTGCATTCTTCACGCGTGTCCTCACACCGTTCGCCGCGTTTCTCATCCGCCGGGGGGTAAGCCCCGACACGGTCACCCTCCTGGGCACGGCCGGAGTCATGGCGGGCGCGCTGGTCTTCTACCCCCAGGGAGAGTTCTTCTGGGGAACGATCGTCATCACGCTCTTCGTGTTCTCGGACCTGGTCGACGGGAACATGGCGCGCCAGCTCGGCCGCTCCAGCCGCTGGGGCGCCTTCCTGGACTCCACGCTCGACCGGGTCGCCGACGGCGCGATCTTCGGCGGCTTCGCGCTCTGGTACGCGGGCAACGGCGACGACAACGTGCTGTGCGCCGTCTCGATCTTCTGCCTCGCCAGCGGCCAGGTGGTGTCGTACACCAAGGCCCGCGGCGAGTCGATCGGTCTGCCGGTCGCGGTCAACGGTCTCGTCGAGCGCGCCGAGCGGCTGGTGATCTCCCTGGTCGCGGCCGGTCTGGCCGGCCTGCACACCTTCGGCGTGCCCGGCATCCAGGTGCTGCTGCCCATCGCGCTGTGGATCGTCGCCGTCGGCAGCCTCGTGACGCTGATCCAGCGGGTCGTCACCGTCCGCCGGGAAGCCGCCGAGGCCGACGCCGCGGAAGCCGCCCAGAACAGTGAGGCCACCTCGTGACCAGCCTCCGGGACAGGCTGGTCGACGGGGCCTACGCGCTCGGCTGGAGCACCGTCAAGAAGCTCCCCGAACCGGTCGCCGTTCGCCTCGGCCGCACGATCGCCGACATCGCGTGGAAGAAGCGCGGCAAGGGGATCCAGCGCCTGGAGAGCAACTACGCGCGCGTGGTGCCGGACGCGACACCCGAGCGGCTCGCCGAGCTCTCCAGGGCCGGCATGCGCTCGTACCTGCGCTACTGGATGGAGTCGTTCCGGCTTCCCGCGTGGAGCGAGGAGCGGGTGCGGAACGGGTTCGAGATCGAGGACGTGCACCGCCTCACCGACGGGATCGCCTCGGACCGGGGCCTCATTCTGGCGCTGCCGCACATGGCGAACTGGGACCTCGCGGGCGCCTGGGTCACCACCGGTCTGAAGACGCCGTTCACGACCGTCGCCGAGCGCCTCAGGCCCGAATCGCTGTACGACCGTTTCGTCGCCTACCGCGAGGGCCTCGGTATGGAGGTCCTGCCGCACAGCGGGGGTGCCGCGTTCGCCACGCTGGCCCGGCGGCTGCGTGACGGCGGACTGATCTGCCTGGTCGCCGAACGGGACCTGTCCGCTTCGGGCGTCGAGGTGGAGTTCTTCGGGGAGGCGACCCGGATGCCCGCGGGGCCGGCCCTGCTGGCCCAGCAGACCGGTGCCATCCTCCTGCCCGTGACCCTCTGGTACGACGACTCGCCCGTCATGCGGGGCCGGGTGCATCCGCCCGTCGAGGTCCCCGAGTCAGGTACCCGTGCCGAGAAGACGTCTGTCATGACACAGGCGCTGGCCGACGCCTTCGCCAGCGGCATCGCCGACCACCCGGAGGACTGGCACATGTTGCAGCGTTTGTGGCTCAAGGACCTCGACCCCGGGAAGGCTCCCCAGGAGGAGCCGAGTGCGCAGGACTCCGAGAAGAGGACCCCGTGAGGATCGGCATCGTCTGCCCGTACTCCTGGGACGTCCCGGGCGGCGTCCAGTTCCACATCCGCGACCTGGCCGAGCACCTCATCGGCCTGGGGCACGAGGTCTCCGTCCTCGCCCCCGCGGACGACGACACCCCCCTGCCGCCGTACGTCGTCTCGGCCGGCCGTGCGGTCCCGGTGCCGTACAACGGCTCGGTGGCCCGGCTGAACTTCGGCTTCCTGTCGGCGGCCAGGGTACGGCGCTGGCTGCACGACGGCACCTTCGACGTGATCCACATCCACGAGCCGACCTCGCCGTCGCTCGGCCTGCTCGCGTGCTGGGCCGCGCAAGGGCCCATCGTCGCCACCTTCCACACCTCCAACCCGCGCTCCCGGGCGATGGTCGCCGCGTACTCCATCCTCCAGGCCGCCCTGGAGAAGATCAGCGCGCGGATCGCCGTGAGCGAGTACGCCCGGCGCACCCTCGTCGAACACCTCGGCGGTGACGCGGTCGTCATCCCGAACGGCGTCGACGTCGACTTCTTCGCCCGCGCCAAGCCCAAGCCCGAGTGGCAGGGCGACACCATCGGCTTCATCGGCCGTATCGACGAGCCGCGCAAGGGCCTGCCGGTGCTCATGAAGGCCCTGCCGAAGATCCTGGCCGAGCGCCCGCAGACGCGACTGCTGGTCGCCGGACGCGGCGACGAGAAGGAGGCCGTGGAGTCGCTGCCCGCCGAGATGCGCTCACGCGTCGAGTTCCTCGGCATGATCAGCGACGAGGACAAGGCCCGCTTCCTGCGCAGCGTCGACCTCTACGTCGCGCCCAACACGGGCGGTGAGAGCTTCGGGATCATCCTGGTCGAGGCGATGTCCGCCGGAGCGCCGGTGCTCGCCGCCGATCTCGACGCGTTCGCCCAGGTACTCGACCAGGGCTCCGCGGGTGAGCTGTTCGCCAACGAGGACGCGGACGCCCTGGCCACGGCCGCGGTGCGCCTGCTCGCCGACCCGGAGCGCCGGGCCGGACTGCGCGAGCGGGGGAGCGCCCACGTGCGTCGCTTCGACTGGTCGACGGTCGGCGCGGACATTCTCTCCGTGTACGAGACCGTCACGGACGGCGCGGCCGCGGTGGCCACGGACGAACGCACAGGACTCCGCGCCCGCTTCGGCCTGGCCCGGGACTGAACGAGTCCGTACCCGCCCGGACTCGGCAGCCCCCGCACCGAACTCCCGGGTGGCGAAGGACCGTTCGTCCTGGCGCGGCCCGGCACCCGGCACCCGGTAGAACCAGGGCCCTCGCGCCCGGGCAGGCCGGTCCTGCTCGCGCCGGGAAGGGTCCGGCCCACCGGTCCGGCCCCCGCACGGAACTCCCGGACCGGCCCCCGCACAGAGCTCCCAGCCCCCCGCACCGAGCTCCCGGACTGGCCCCGCACCGAGCTCCCGGACTGCCCCCGCACCGAGCTCCCGGACTGGCCCCGCACCGAGCTGCCGGACTGCCCCCGCACCGAGCTCCCGGGCGGGGCGCGCGGCGCTGCGGAGCCGCAACCTCCGCGCGGGCAGGCCGGTCCGCTCCCGGGACGGGACACCGACGGTCCCCCGAGCCGAGAACGGCCTGAACCCGACCGTCCGGTACGCGCGGGACGGGCCGCTGCTCCGCGGACCCCGCCGTCCCTCGCGTCACACGGCATGGTCCGCCCATCCGGGTGTGTGCGGTGCCGTCCGCGGATCCCCGGACCCGAGCGACGGGGTGCGGCGGCCCGTACTCCGGCGCCCCGCCCCACGCGGCGGACACCACGCGGCGGACACCGAGCGGCGGACCTCGCGTCGTGGCCCCGCCGGGAACCCGTCCGACTCCTCGCCCCGACAGGGCGGCCCACCTGACGCACGGGACCTGAGGGGCCCGCACGGCGTACGGGACCTGAAGGGCCCGCGCGCCCACACGGGTAGCCTTGCCGCCCGTGACCGCAACCCTCATCTGGATCCTCGTCGGCCTCGTCGCGATCGGCCTCTACCTGAGCTGGACCGCCGGGCGTCTCGACCGGCTGCACGCTCGCATCGACGCCGCCCGTGCCGCCCTCGACGCGCAGCTGCTGCGCCGGGCCTCCGTGACCCAGGAGCTGGCCACCTCCGGAGTCCTCGACCCTGCCGCCTCGATCGTGCTCTACGAAGCGGCACACGCTGCGCGGCAGGCCGAGGAGGAGCAGCGCGAGGTCGCCGAGAGCGAGCTGAGCCAGGCCCTGCGGGCGGTGTTCGGGGAGACCCAGCAGGTCGAGGCGGTCCGCCAGGTGCCCGGTGGCGAGGAGGCGGCCGGCGAGCTGGCCCAGGCCGTGCGCCGGGTGCCGATGGCGCGGCGCTTCCACAACGACGCCGTACGCGCCGCCCGCGCCCTGCGCCGCCACCGCAAGGTCCGTTGGTTCCGCCTCGCGGGCCACGCCTCGTTCCCGATGGCCTTCGAGATGGACGACGAGCCCCCGACGGCCCTGGCGGACCGCCCGACGACCTGAACCGCGGGGGTGTCCGGGAACGAAAACGATCCACCGCCTCCCCATTGGCCCTTGCAGTGGCCTGGTCGCCTCGCGTTTCCTCGAAGAGCTCAAATCCTCTTTCCCCGAGTGAGGTCATCCCGTGTCCAGCACGCTCTCCAACTCCGCCCAGCCCGCTGAGAACTCCGCGATCGGCACCGCCCGCGTCAAGCGCGGCATGGCCGAGCAGCTCAAGGGCGGCGTGATCATGGACGTGGTCAACGCCGAGCAGGCGAAGATCGCCGAGGATGCCGGCGCCGTGGCCGTCATGGCCCTGGAGCGGGTGCCCGCCGACATCCGCAAGGACGGCGGCGTCGCCCGGATGTCGGACCCGAACATGATCGAGGAGATCATCGAAGCGGTCTCCATCCCGGTGATGGCCAAGTCCCGCATCGGCCACTTCGTCGAGGCCCAGGTCCTGCAGTCCCTCGGCGTCGACTACATCGACGAGTCCGAGGTCCTCACCCCGGCCGACGAGGTCAACCACTCCGACAAGTGGGCGTTCACCACCCCCTTCGTCTGCGGCGCCACCAACCTGGGCGAGGCCCTGCGCCGGATCGCCGAGGGCGCGGCCATGATCCGCTCCAAGGGTGAGGCCGGCACCGGCAACGTCGTCGAGGCCGTCCGCCACCTGCGCCAGATCAAGAACGAGATCGCCAGGCTGCGCGGTTTCGACAACAACGAGCTGTACGCCGCCGCCAAGGAGCTGCGCGCCCCGTACGAGATCGTCAAGGAGGTCGCCGAGCTCGGCAAGCTCCCGGTCGTCCTGTTCTCCGCCGGTGGTGTCGCCACCCCCGCCGACGCCGCCCTCATGCGTCAGCTCGGTGCCGAGGGCGTCTTCGTCGGCTCCGGCATCTTCAAGTCCGGTGACCCGGCCAAGCGCGCCGCCGCCATCGTGAAGGCCACCACCTTCTACGACGACCCGAAGATCATCGCGGACGCGTCCCGCAACCTCGGCGAGGCCATGGTCGGCATCAACTGCGACACCCTCCCCGAGACCGAGCGCTACGCCAACCGCGGCTGGTAGTCACATGAGCACTCCTGTGATCGGTGTCCTGGCTCTCCAGGGCGACGTACGGGAACACCTCATCGCCCTGGCCGCGGCGGACGCCGTGGCCAGGCCGGTGCGGCGCCCCGAGGAGATCGCGGAGGTGGACGGTCTGGTCATCCCGGGCGGCGAGTCCACCACCATCTCCAAACTGGCCGTCCTCTTCGGAGTGATGGAGCCCCTGCGCGCGCGTGTGCGGGACGGCATGCCCGTCTACGGCACCTGCGCCGGCATGATCATGCTCGCCGACAAGATCCTCGACCCGCGCTCGGGCCAGGAGACGATCGGCGGCATCGACATGATCGTGCGCCGCAACGCCTTCGGACGGCAGAACGAGTCCTTCGAGGCGGCGGTCGACGTCCGGGGCGTCGAGGGCGATCCTGTGGAGGGCGTCTTCATCCGCGCCCCCTGGGTCGAGTCCGTGGGTGCCGAGGCCGAGGTGCTCGCCGAGCACGGCGGCCACATCGTCGCGGTGCGCCAGGGGAACGCGCTGGCCACGTCGTTCCACCCGGAACTGACGGGCGACCACCGCGTGCACGGTTTGTTCGTCGAGATGGTGCGGGCGAACCGGACACCGGCGTCCTTGTAGGATCTGTGGGGTCTTCCCAGGCTCGCGATGCCTGGGGGAGTCCGGTACAGGTTGGGTTACGCGAAGGAGACAGGCAGATGTCCGGCCACTCTAAATGGGCTACGACGAAGCACAAGAAGGCCGTGATCGACGCCAAGCGCGGCAAGCTCTTCGCGAAGATGATCAAGAACATCGAGGTCGCGGCCCGGACCGGTGGCGCCGACGTGTCCGGCAACCCGACGCTGTTCGACGCCATCCAGAAGGCCAAGAAGAGCTCGGTCCCGAACAAGAACATCGACTCCGCGGTCAAGCGCGGCGCCGGTCTCGAAGCCGGTGGCGCCGACTACGAGACGATCATGTACGAGGGTTACGGCCCGAACGGTGTCGCCGTGCTCATCGAGTGCCTCACCGACAACCGCAACCGCGCCGCCTCCGACGTGCGCGTCGCCATGACCCGCAACGGCGGGAACATGGCCGACCCCGGCTCCGTCTCGTACCTCTTCAACCGCAAGGGCGTCATCGTCGTTCCCAAGGGTGAGCTGACCGAGGACGACGTCCTCGGTGCCGTCCTCGAGGCGGGCGCCGAGGAGGTCAACGACCTCGGTGAGAGCTTCGAGGTCCTCTCCGAGGCCACCGACCTGGTCGCGGTGCGCACCGCGCTCCAGGAGGCCGGCATCGACTACGACTCCGCCGACGCCAACTTCGTCCCGACCATGCAGGTCGAGCTCGACGAGGAGGGCGCCCGGAAGATCTTCAAGCTGATCGACGCCCTGGAGGACAGCGACGACGTCCAGAACGTCTTCGCCAACTTCGACGTCAGCGACGAGGTCATGGAGAAGGTCGACGCCTGATCCAGGGCTTGCACCGAGCGACGGGCCGACGGGACACACCCGTCGGCCCGTCGCTCTGTCAGTGGCACCCGATAGCCTGCACGAACTGGGGATACCTCCCAGGAGTGGCCAGGGAGATCGAAGGAGAGCTCGGTTGCGGGTGCTGGGTGTTGACCCCGGGTTGACCCGGTGCGGTGTCGGGGTGGTCGAAGGAGTCGCCGGCCGGCCCCTGACCATGCGCGGCGTCGGAGTCGTGCGTACCCCCGCGGACGCCGAGCTGGGCCTGCGCCTGGTCGCCATCGAGCAGGGCATCGAGCGGTGGCTCGACGAGTACGAGCCCGAATGCGTCGCCGTGGAGCGGGTGTTCAGCCAGCACAACGTCCGGACCGTGATGGGCACCGCCCAGGCCAGTGCCGTGGCCATGCTCTGCGCGGCCCGGCGCGGCATCCCCGTCGCCCTGCACACCCCGAGCGAGGTCAAGGCCGCCGTCACCGGCAACGGACGTGCCGACAAGGCCCAGGTCGGCGCGATGGTCACCCGCCTGCTCCGGCTCGCCGAGCCCCCCAAGCCGGCGGACGCGGCGGACGCCCTCGCGCTCGCCATCTGTCACATCTGGCGCGCCCCCGCCCAGAGCAGACTCCAGCAGGCCGCAGCGCGGATCGGCCCCGACCGGGCCGTAGCGCAGAACAGATTCCAGCAGGCCGCGGCCGCGCACGCCTCGCACCAAGCATCGAAAGGCCGTACCGCATGATCGCCTTCGTCAGCGGCCCGGTCGCCGCCCTCGCCCCCGACTCAGCGGTGGTCGAGGTCGGCGGCATCGGCATCGCCGTCCAGTGCACGCCGGGCACGCTCGCCGGGCTCCGCACCGGACAGCAGGCCAGACTCGCCACCTCCCTCGTCGTCCGCGAGGACTCGCTCACGCTCTACGGCTTCGCCGACGACGACGAGCGCCAGGTCTTCGAGCTGCTCCAGACCGCGAGCGGAGTCGGCCCGCGCCTCGCCCAGGCGATGCTGGCCGTGCACACCCCGGACGCCCTGCGCCGTGCCGTGTCCAGTGGGGACGAGAAGGCGCTGATCGCCGTCCCCGGCATCGGCAAGAAGGGCGCCCAGAAGCTGCTGCTCGACCTCAAGGACCGGCTCGGCGAGCCTCTCGGCACCGGCGGCCAGGCCATCGGCACGGCGGTCACGACCGGCTGGCGCGACCAGCTGCACGCCGCGCTCGTCGGCCTCGGGTACGCGACCCGGGAGGCCGACGAGGCGGTCTCCGCCGTCGCCCCGCAGGCCGAGGCCGCAGAGGGAACCCCGCAGGTCGGGCAGCTCCTCAGGGCCGCCCTGCAGACCCTGAACCGAGCACGCTGAACGGCCCCGGCCCCCGGGCCGGGCGCGCGCCCCGGTGCGGCCCGCGCCCGCCGCACCGCCGACCGCCCCATCACCACGAGACCGCGAGGCACCACCGATGAACTGGGACGACACGAGAGACGAAGCCGCCGACGAGCGGCTCGTCGGCGCCGCCGCGGAGCGGTTGGTCGGATCGGTCGCCGACGGCGAGGACCAGGCCGTCGAGGCCGCCCTGCGCCCCAAGGACCTGGACGAGTTCATCGGCCAGGAGAAGGTCCGTGAGCAGCTCGACCTGGTCCTGCGCGCCGCCCGCGCGCGGGGTGCCACCGCCGACCATGTGCTGCTCTCCGGCGCTCCCGGGCTCGGCAAGACCACCCTCTCCATGATCATCGCGGCCGAGATGGGCGCCCCCATCCGGATCACCAGCGGCCCCGCCATCCAGCACGCCGGAGACCTCGCCGCGATCCTCTCCTCGCTCCAGGAGGGCGAGGTCCTGTTCCTCGACGAGATCCACCGCATGTCCCGGCCCGCCGAGGAGATGCTCTACATGGCGATGGAGGACTTCCGCGTCGACGTCATCGTCGGCAAGGGCCCCGGCGCCACCGCCATCCCGTTGGAGCTGCCCCCGTTCACGCTGGTCGGCGCCACCACGCGCGCGGGACTGCTGCCGCCGCCGCTGCGCGACCGTTTCGGGTTCACCGCGCACATGGAGTTCTACGAGCCCGCCGAGCTGGAGCGCGTCATCCACCGCTCCGCCGGACTCCTCGACGTCGAGATCGACACCGAGGGCGCCGCGGAGATCGCCGGCCGCTCCCGCGGCACGCCCCGCATCGCCAACCGCCTGCTGCGCCGCGTACGCGACTACGCGCAGGTCAGAGCGGACGGGATCGTCACCCGGGAGATCGCCGGTGCGGCACTGAAGGTCTACGAGGTCGACGCCCGGGGACTGGACCGTCTCGACCGCGGTGTCCTCGAAGCCCTGATCAAGCTGTTCGGCGGCGGCCCTGTCGGATTGTCCACACTTGCTGTCGCTGTGGGGGAGGAGCGTGAGACGGTGGAGGAGGTCGCCGAGCCCTTCCTCGTACGGGAGGGACTCCTCGCCCGCACTCCCCGTGGCCGGGTGGCGACACCAGCGGCATGGGCACATCTCGGCCTCACGCCACCCCGCCGGTCAGCAGGCGGAAACGGACAAGAAGACCTGTTCGGGGCGTGAGGGCGTGGGCGCGTACCGGGGCAGGAACCCCGGTGCCATGCTGAGCGTTGTTCCCTGAGTGCGGACTCGCTTAGACTCCGCCGATGCCGCCCTTGTCGACGGCATACATACCCCCATCCAGCAGGCCGCTCACCTGGTGCGGTCGAAGAAGGAAGTCCCGACCCGTGAGTCCCTACACCCTTCTCCCCTTCATCGTGCTCATCGGGGCCATGTTCCTGATGACCCGATCGGCCAAGAAGAAGCAGCAGCAGGCGGCTTCCATGCGCAACGAGCTGCAGCCCGGCTCCGGCGTGCGCACGATCGGTGGTATGTACGCCACTGTCAAGGAGGTCAACGACGACACGGTCCTCCTCGACGCGGCCCCGGGTGTTGACCTGCTCTTCGCGAAGAACGCGATCGGTGCCGTCCTCACGGACGACGAGTACAACCGCATCGTCCACGGCATCGAGCACGACCTGAAGGCCGACGGCACGGTCGTGCCCGATGACGCCTCCTCCCTCACCGAGACCGACGAGCCCGCCGCCGACGCCTCTTCCGACGCCTCCGACGACAAGCCCCTCGACCTCGGCAAGAAGGACGCGGCGGACAAGCCGGCCGACGAGGTCGTCGAGGCGAAGGCCGACAAGGCCGTGGACGTCGACGAAGCAGAGCCGAAGAAGACCGACGGCGAGGCCGACGCGAAGTAGTCACGACCCGGGAGCGCGGCGCGATCCGCTCGCGCCCAGTACCTCCCGGGACGTGCTGTTCTCGCACGGAGTCCCGACACCATGGCATGGCCGTTCACGCGCTCACCCGGCGCAGGGCGGCCCGAGAGGGAGTACGAGAAGGTGGCAGCACCGAAGAAGGGCCGGAGCGCGAGCGCCCAGAGCAGGCCGGGGCGCTCGCTGGCCCTGATCCTGATCGCCATCGCGGCGCTCACCGGGGGGATGTTCGCCTCCGGGCACACCACTCCGCGTCTCGGCATCGATCTCGCCGGCGGCACGAGCATCACGCTCACGGCGAAGAACGAGCCGGGCCAGCCCAACGCGATCAACAAGACCAACATGAACACCGCGGTCGACATCATGAACCGCCGTGTCAACGGTCTCGGCGTCTCCGAGGCCGAGGTTCAGACCCAGGGATCCGACAACATCATTGTCAACATCCCCAAGGGCACGAACTCCAAGCAGGCCCGCGACCAGGTCGGCACCACCGCCAAGCTCTACTTCCGTCCCGTGATCGCCACGGAGGTCACCGCGGGCGCAGCGTCGGCCAGCCCGTCGCCGAGTGCCTCCAGCAGTGCCTCCGGCAAGTCCACGGACAAGGCGACCCCGTCCTCCTCGTCCTCCGTGACGCCGTCGGCCTCCGCCACCACCCAGGGCCGCGTCGTCACCGACGCGCTGAAGGCGGGCTCCTCGCCGTCGGCGAGCAGCACCCCGAGCTCCTCGGCCTCCTCCAGCGCCGCCCCCTCGGCCAGCGCCAGCGTGGACCCCGCGACCGCGAAGCTGCAGTCCGAGTACGCCGCGCTCGACTGCTCCGACAAGGCCGCCCGCGCCAAGGCCGGTGTCGGTGCCAAGGAGACCGAGCCGACCGTGGCCTGTGGCAACTCCTCGGGCCAGTGGCAGAAGTACGTGCTCGGCCCGGCCGCGGTGTCCGGCACGGACATCAGCAAGGCCGCCGCTGTCTTCGACACGCAGAACGCCTCGGGCTGGAAGGTCACCATGGACTTCACGTCCGGTGGCTCCAAGAAGTTCGCCGACATCACCGGCAAGCTCGCCCAGAACCAGCGCCCGCAGAACCAGTTCGCCGTCGTCCTCGACGGTGACGTCGTCTCCGACCCGTCCGTCGGCCAGAAGCTGAGCGGCTCCGCGGAGATCTCCGGAAGCTTCACGCAGACCGAGGCCCAGGACCTGGCCAACATGCTGAAGTACGGCGCGCTGCCGCTCACCTTCAAGGAGTCCAGCGTCACCACGGTGACCGCCGCGCTCGGTGGAGAGCAGCTGCACGCCGGACTGATCGCCGGCGCCATCGGCCTCGCCCTGGTCATCGTCTACCTGGTGCTCTACTACCGCGGCCTGTCGGCCATCGCCATCGCCTCCCTGGGCGTCTCCGCGATCCTCACCTACGTGCTCATGGCACTGCTCGGCCCGGCCATCGGCTTCGCGCTGAACCTGCCGGCCGTGTGTGGCGCGATCGTCGCGATCGGTATCACGGCGGACTCGTTCATCGTCTTCTTCGAACGCATCCGGGACGAGATCCGCGAGGGCCGCTCCCTTCGGCCCGCAGTCGAGCGCGCCTGGCCGCGTGCCCGGCGCACCATCCTGGTCTCCGACTTCGTGTCGTTCCTCGCCGCCGCGGTGCTCTTCATCGTCACCGTCGGAAAGGTCCAGGGCTTCGCGTTCACCCTCGGTCTGACCACCGTGCTCGACGTCGTCGTCGTGTTCTTCTTCACCAAGCCGCTGATGACGCTCATGGCCCGCAGGAAGTTCTTCGCGGAGGGCCACAGCTGGTCCGGCCTCGACCCGAAGCGACTGGGCGCCAAGCCGCCGCTGCGCCGCACCCGTCGCGCGTCCGCCCCCGTCGACACGAAGGAGGCGTGAGATGTCGAAACTCGGCACCCTCGGCGCCCGGCTCCACCGCGGCGAGATCGGCTACGACTTCGTCGGCAAGCGCAAGATCTGGTACGGCATCTCGATCCTGATCACCATCACGGCCATCCTCGGCCTGACGGTGCGCGGCCTGAACATGGGCATCGAGTTCCAGGGCGGTGCCGTCTTCACCACCGGCAAGTCCAGTGTCTCGGTGAGTCAGGCGGAGACCTTCGCGCGCGACGCCTCCGGCCACGACGCGGTCGTCCAGAAGCTCGGCAACGGCGGCCTGCGCGTCCAGATCGCCGGTATCGACACCGACAAGTCGGACGCGATCAAGGACAAGCTCGCCGCGGACCTGAAGGTCGACTCCGAGCAGATCAACGCCGACCTGGTCGGCCCCAGCTGGGGTGACCAGATCGCCAACAAGGCCTGGGAGGGCCTGGCGATCTTCATGGTCCTGGTCGTGATCTACCTGGCCATCGCCTTCGAGTGGCGCATGGCGATCGCCGCGCTGGTCGCCCTGATCCACGACATCACCATCACGGTCGGCATCTACGCCCTGGTCGGCTTCGAGGTCACCCCGGGCACCGTGATCGGTCTGCTCACGATCCTCGGTTACTCGCTCTACGACACGGTGGTCGTCTTCGACAGCCTCAAGGAGCAGACCAAGGACATCACCAAGCAGACCCGCTGGACGTACAGCGACGTCGCCGACCGCTCGATCAACAGCACCCTGGTGCGTTCGATCAACACCACGGTGGTCGCGCTGCTGCCGGTCGCAGGCCTGCTGTTCATCGGTGGCGGCGTCCTCGGCGCGGGCACGCTCAACGACATCTCGCTGTCGCTGTTCGTCGGCCTCGCGGCCGGCGCGTACTCCTCGATCTTCATCGCCACGCCGCTCGTCGCCGACCTCAAGGAGCGCGAGCCGCAGATGAAGGCCCTGCGCAAGCGGGTCCTCGCCAAGCGGGCCCAGGCGGCCGCCCAGGGCGAGTCCCTGGAGCCGCGGGTCACCGAGCCGTACGCGGACGACGAGTCGGATGACGTCACGCCGGCGGTCGTCGGTCCCCGCAACCAGCCGGCGTCCCGCACCCGCGGCCGCGGCCGGCCCTCGGGGAAGCGCCGATGACGGGCATCGAAGAGCTGCTGTTCAGCCGTATCCGTGACGTGGCCGACTACCCGGAGCCGGGGGTGATGTTCAAGGACATCACCCCGCTCCTGGCCGACCCGGCCGCGTTCGGAGCGCTGACCGGCGCCCTGGCGGACATCGCCGTGCGCAACGGAGCCACCAAGATCGTCGGCCTGGAGGCCCGGGGCTTCATCCTCGGAGCGCCGGTCGCCGTCCGGGCGGGGCTCGGCTTCATCCCCGTGCGCAAGGCGGGCAAGCTCCCCGGAGCGACCCTGTCGCAGGCGTACGACCTGGAGTACGGCTCCGCCGAGATCGAGGTGCACGCCGAGGACCTGAGCGCGGCCGACCGCGTGCTGGTCGTCGACGACGTCCTCGCCACCGGCGGCACCGCCGAGGCCTCGCTCCAGCTCATCCGCCGGGCGGGCGCCGAGGTCGCCGGCGTCGCCGTGCTGATGGAGCTCGGCTTCCTGGGCGGCCGCGGCCGTCTGGAGCCGGCTCTGGCCGGCGCTCCCCTGCAGGCGCTCCTCACGATCTGAGGTCCGTCCGCGCACCACCCGGGGGACAGCCCCGGTAGAGGCCCCCGAAAGGCCTGGGACACCCGTAGGACACCGTGGAGGCGGGCCCGGAGGAATCCGGCGCCCGCCTCTGGCGTTCCCTCTGTACGAGGCCGCCCCCGGCGGCCGACAGCGAGTCCGGCGCGAAGGATCGCTACCATGGGGTTTCCGGAGCCTGACCGGGGGACCCGGATCGCGCACGAGGAGCCCTCTTGCCAGACGAGGCCCAGCCACTCGCCCCCAGCGCGGAACGCCTGGGGCGAACCGCCTCCACCCAGCCCGAGCCCGCCCCGGGCCCGGCGGGGACGCCCGCACGGAACGTCGCGAGCGGGCCCGTCGAGCACGCCCAGGCCGCGCCCGAGGACACGGCGGCCGAGCAGCCACGTCCCAAGCCGGCCTCGCCCGAGCGCCCGGCGACCACCCCGGCGGTCCGTCCCGCGGCAGGTCAGCCCTCGCGCTCCGGCGGCTCCTCCAACCGCGTCCGCGCCCGGCTCGCCCGCCTCGGCGTCCAGCGCTCGAACCCGTACAACCCGGTTCTGGAACCGCTGCTGCGGATAGTGCGCAGCAACGACCCCAAGATCGAGACGGCGACGCTCCGGCAGATCGAGAAGGCGTACCAGGTCGCCGAGCGCTGGCACCGCGGCCAGAAGCGCAAGAGCGGCGACCCGTACATCACGCACCCGCTCGCCGTCACCACCATCCTCGCCGAGCTGGGCATGGACCCGGCGACGCTCATGGCCGGCCTCCTGCACGACACGGTCGAGGACACCGAGTACGGCCTCGACACCCTGCGCCGCGACTTCGGAGACCAGGTCGGGCTGCTCGTCGACGGCGTCACCAAGCTGGACAAGGTCAAGTTCGGCGAGGCCGCCCAGGCCGAGACCGTGCGCAAGATGGTCGTGGCGATGGCCAAGGACCCCCGCGTCCTGGTCATCAAGCTCGCCGACCGCCTGCACAACATGCGCACCATGCGCTATCTCAAGCGCGAGAAGCAGGAGAAGAAGGCGCGCGAGACCCTGGAGATCTACGCGCCGCTCGCCCACCGCCTGGGCATGAACACCATCAAGTGGGAGCTGGAGGACCTCGCCTTCGCGATCCTCTACCCCAAGATGTACGACGAGATCGTACGGCTGGTCGCCGAGCGCGCCCCCAAGCGCGACGAGTACCTCGCCATAGTGACCGACGAGGTCCAGTCGGACCTGCGCGCGGCCCGCATCAAGGCGACCGTCACCGGCCGCCCGAAGCACTACTACAGCGTCTACCAGAAGATGATCGTCCGCGGCCGTGACTTCGCGGAGATCTACGACCTGGTGGGCATCCGCGTCCTCGTGGACACCGTCCGCGACTGCTACGCGGCGCTCGGCACCGTGCACGCGCGATGGAACCCGGTCCCCGGCCGGTTCAAGGACTACATCGCGATGCCGAAGTTCAACATGTACCAGTCGCTGCACACGACGGTCATCGGCCCCAACGGCAAGCCCGTCGAACTCCAGATCCGTACGTTCGACATGCACCGCCGGGCCGAGTACGGCATCGCCGCGCACTGGAAGTACAAGCAGGAGACCGTCGCCGGGTCCTCCAAGATCCGCACCGACGTGCCCCGGGCGGCCAAGGGCAGCGCGGGCCAGGACACCGTCAACGACATGGCGTGGCTGCGCCAGTTGCTCGACTGGCAGAAGGAGACCGAGGACCCCAGCGAGTTCCTTGAGTCCCTGCGCTTCGACCTGTCGCGCAACGAGGTCTTCGTCTTCACGCCGAAGGGCGACGTGATAGCGCTTCCGGCCGGCGCCACGCCGGTGGACTTCGCGTACGCGGTCCACACGGAGGTCGGCCACCGGACCATAGGGGCACGGGTCAACGGCCGGCTCGTACCGCTCGAATCCACCCTGGACAACGGCGACCTGGTGGAGGTCTTCACCTCCAAGGCGGCCGGCGCGGGTCCCTCCCGCGACTGGCTGGGCTTCGTGAAGTCGCCGCGCGCCCGCAACAAGATCCGCGCCTGGTTCTCCAAGGAACGCCGCGACGAGGCGATCGAGCACGGCAAGGACGCCATCGCCCGCGCGATGCGCAAACAGAACCTGCCGATCCAGCGCATCCTCACCGGCGACTCCCTGGTCACCCTCGCGCACGAGATGCGCTACCCCGACATCTCGTCCCTGTACGCGGCGATCGGCGAGGGGCACGTCACCGCCCAGAGCGTCGTCCAGAAGCTCGTCCAGGCCCTCGGCGGCGAGGAGGCGGCCACCGAGGAGATCGACGAGTCCGTACCGCCCGCGCGGGGCCGCGGCCGCAAGCGGCGCAGCAACAACGACCCCGGTGTGGTCGTCAAGGGCGTAGACGACGTGTGGGTCAAGCTCGCCCGGTGCTGTACGCCGGTGCCTGGTGACCCGATCATCGGTTTCGTCACCCGCGGAAGCGGCGTATCTGTCCACCGCAGCGACTGCGTCAACGTCGACTCGCTCTCGCGTGAGCCCGAGCGCATCCTGGAGGTCGAGTGGGCGCCCACCCAGTCCTCGGTCTTCCTGGTCGCCATACAGGTCGAGGCCCTGGACCGGTCCCGGCTCCTGTCGGACGTCACCCGCGTCCTGTCCGACCAGCACGTCAACATCCTGTCCGCGGCCGTCCAGACCTCACGCGACCGTGTCGCCACGTCCCGCTTCACCTTCGAGATGGGCGACCCCAAGCACCTGGGACACGTCCTGAAGGCCGTACGCGGCGTGGAGGGCGTCTATGACGTGTACCGCGTGACATCGGCCCGCAGGCCCTCCGAGGCCTGACACCCGCCGTCTGCCCGGCAACAGCCGGGCACACGGCAGGGCACCACGCGAAGGGGCTCCCGTACGGTGCGTACGGGAGCCCCTTCGCGTGCTGTCCGACGGTTCAGCCGCCGAACCGTTGTCCGATCAGCCGCCGAACTCGTGAAGACCCTTCAGCGCCTGGTCCAGCAGCGCCTGACGGCCGTCCAGCTCCCTCTGGAGCTTGTCGGCCTTCGCGGTGTTGCCCGCGGAGCGCGCCGACTCGATCTGCCCCTGGAGCTTGTCCACGGCGGCCTGCAGCTGACCGGTCAGACCCTCGGCACGCGCGCGTGCCTCCGGGTTCGTCCGCCGCCACTCGGTCTCCTCCGACTCCTGAAGGGCCCGCTCCACCGCCTGCATCCGGCCCTCGACCTTCGGCCGGGCGTCGCGCGGCACGTGGCCGATGGCCTCCCAGCGCTCGTTCAGGGAACGGAAGGCCGCACGGGCCGCCTTCAGGTCCTGCACCGGGACGAGCTTCTCGGCCTCCTCGGCCAGCTCCTCCTTGAGCTTCAGGTTCTCCGTCTGCTCCGCGTCGCGCTCCGCGAAGACCGAGCTGCGCGCCGCGAAGAACACGTCCTGGGCGCCGCGGAAGCGGTTCCACAGGTCGTCCTCGTGCTCGCGCTGAGCGCGGCCCGCGGCCTTCCAGTCCGCCATCAGCTCGCGGTAACGGGCCGCCGTCGGGCCCCAGTCAGACGAGCCCGACAGCGACTCGGCCTCGGCGACCAGCTTCTCCTTGGTCTTGCGGGCCTCCTCGCGCTGCGCGTCCAGCGAGGCGAAGTGCGCCTTGCGCCGCTTGGAGAACGCCGAGCGGGCATGCGAGAAGCGGTGCCACAGCTCGTCGTCCGACTTGCGGTCGAGTCGCGGCAGCCCCTTCCACGTGTCCACCAGCGCGCGCAGCCGCTCACCGGCCGCCCGCCACTGGTCGCTCTGCGCCAGCTCCTCGGCCTCGACGACCAGCGCCTCCTTGGCGTGCCGCGCCTCGTCGGACTGCTTGGCCCGCTGGACCTTGCGTTCCTCACGGCGCGCGTCGACCGTCTCCACGAGCTTGTCCAGCCGCACCTTCAGCGCGTTCAGATCGCCGACCGCGTGGTGGGCGACCACCTGCTCGCGGATGTGATCGATGGCGGTCTGCGCGTCCTTCGCCGACAGGTCGGTCGTCTTCACTCGCTTTTCGAGGAGGCCGATCTCGACAACCAGGCCCTCGTACTTGCGCTCGAAGTAGGCCAGCGCCTCATCGGGGGAGCCGGCCTGCCAGGAACCGACGACCTGCTCGCCGTCGGCCGTACGCACGTACACGGTCCCCGTCTCGTCGACGCGTCCCCACGGGTCGCTGCTCACAGCGCCTCCTCCACATGATGCCTGTGAGGGGCGTCAGCGCCCCCTGGCATCGTCCACAGTTTCGTCACGGCCAACATAGGCGACCGGCGGGGCGGCTGTCCGCATCCCGCGCGACCGAAATTCAGCAGCGAGCGGTCAGGATTTCGTCACGGTCAGCTTGTTGATGACGACGGTCGCGTTGGGCGCGGTGTTGCCCGTCTGAGGATCGGCGGGCTGCGCACCGGCGGCAGCGATCTTCTTGAGGGCCTTCATTCCCGCATCGGAAATTGTTCCGAACGGTGCGTAGTCGGGCGGCAGCTGACTGTCCTGGTAGACGAGGAAGAACTGGCTGCCGCCCGTGTGGCGGCCCTGCTGCGTCTGGGCGTTGTACTGGTTCGCCATCGCAACGGTGCCCGCGGGGTACACGTTGCCCTTGAGGCTTTTGTCCTTGAGGTTCTCGTCCGGGATCGTGTAGCCGGGACCGCCGGCGCCGGTGCCCTGCGGGTCACCGCACTGGAGCACGTAGATGCCGTCGGTGGTGAGCCGGTGGCACTTGGTGTGGTCGAAGTAGCCCTTGCCGGCGAGGAACGCGAACGAGTTCACCGTGTGCGGGGCGGCGGCGGCCTTGAGCGCGATGTCTATGTCACCGCACGTCGTCGCCATCTTCATCGTGTAGCCCGCGGACTTGTCGATGGTGACCGCCGGCTCCTTCTTCCAGGTGAGCGGCTTCACCTTGCCCGCGGCGGGCTTCTCGCAAGGATCCGGCGCCTTGCTCGTCGGCGAGGCGCTCGGCGTCACCTCGGCGCCAGCGTTGGCCTTCTTGTCGTCGCTCTTGAAGGCCCCGGTCAAGTACGACAGCGCGCCGCCCGCGACGACCACGCCGACGACCGCCGCGATCACCGCGTTGCGTGTATGGGTCTTGCGTCGCGCCGATGTGCGGCGCTGCTGCTGCCGCAAGAACTTCTCCCGGGCGAGCTGACGCCGCCGCTGTTCCTGGCTGACCACCGGGTTTCTCCTCGTGCGTCTCGTACGTCGGTTGGGACGCGTGCGTCTCGTGAGCCGACCGCCTGCGTGTGACCCGTACCGTATATGGGTTCGCTGAGGAATCGGCAGCGCCGGTAGGCTCTGATCCACAGCCACCCGCCCGTACGACACCAGCGCGTACGCCACCACGAAGGACGATCGTGCTCATTGCCGGGTTCCCCGCCGGGGCCTGGGGGACCAACTGTTATCTGGTCGCCCCCGCCGCGGGTGAGGAGTGCGTGATCATCGACCCGGGCCATCAGGCCGCCCAGGGAGTCGAGGACGCCCTCAAGAAGCATCGGCTCAAGCCCGTCGCGGTCATCCTCACCCATGGCCACATCGACCATGTCGCCTCGGTCGTCCCGGTGTGCGGGGCGCACGACGTGCCGGCCTGGATCCACCCCGAGGACCGGTACATGATGAGCGACCCCGAGAAGGCGCTCGGCCGGTCCATCGGCATGCCGCTGATGGGCGAGCTGACCGTGGGGGAGCCCGACGACGTGCGGACGCTGACCGACGGCGCGGAGCTGAAGCTGGCGGGCCTCGACCTCTCCGTCGCGCACGCGCCGGGCCATACGAAGGGGTCGGTGACGTTCCGGATGCCCGAGAGCGCGGACATCCCGTCCGTGTTCTTCTCCGGGGATCTGCTCTTCGCCGGCTCCATCGGACGCACCGACCTGCCGGGCGGCGACATGGACGAGATGCTCGACTCGCTGGGCCGTGTGTGCCTGCCGCTCGACGACTCGACCGTGGTGCTGTCCGGCCACGGCGCCCAGACGACCATCGGCCAGGAGCGCGCCACCAACCCGTATCTGCGGCAGGTGGCCGCCGGCCAGGGAGCCTCGCCTGCTCCCCGACGAGGAATGTGACGAGAGACCTTCGTGAGTACTTTCCAGGCCCCCAAGGGCACGTACGACCTCATTCCGCCGGACAGCGCCAAGTATCTCGCTGTCCGCGAGGCCATCGCCGCGCCGCTGCGCAACTCCGGCTACGGCTACATCGAGACGCCCGGTTTCGAGAACGTCGAGCTGTTCGCGCGCGGTGTCGGTGAGTCCACCGACATCGTGACCAAGGAGATGTACGCCTTCGAGACCAAGGGCGGCGACAGGCTGGCCCTGCGCCCCGAGGGCACCGCCTCGGTGCTGCGCGCGGCTCTGGAGGCCAACCTGCACAAGGCGGGCAACCTCCCCGTCAAGCTCTGGTACTCGGGCTCGTACTACCGCTACGAGCGTCCCCAGAAGGGCCGTTACCGCCACTTCTCCCAGGTGGGCGCCGAGGCGATCGGAGCCGAGGACCCGGCGCTCGACGCCGAGCTGATCATCCTGGCGGACCAGGCGTACCGCTCGCTGGGCCTGCGGAACTTCCGCATCCTGCTGAACAGCCTGGGCGACAAGGAGTGCCGCCCCGTCTACCGGACCGCACTGCAGGACTTCCTGCGCGGCCTGGACCTCGACGAGGAGACCCTCCGGCGTGCGGAGATCAACCCGCTGCGCGTGCTCGACGACAAGCGCCCGGACGTCCAGAAGCAGCTGGGCGGGGCGCCGTTGCTGCGCGACTACCTCTGTGACGCCTGCAAGGCGTACCACGAGGAGGTGCGCGACCTGATCACGGCCGCGGGCGTCTCCTTCGAGGACGACCCGAAGCTGGTGCGCGGTCTCGACTACTACACGCGGACCACCTTCGAGTTCGTGCACGACGGTCTCGGCTCGCAGTCCGCGGTCGGTGGCGGTGGCCGCTACGACGGGCTGTCCGAGATGATCGGCGGCCCCGCGCTGCCGTCCGTCGGCTGGGCGCTGGGCGTCGACCGCACGGTGCTGGCGCTGGAGGCGGAGGGCGTGGAGCTCGAACTCCCCGCGGCCACCAGCGTGTTCGCGGTGCCGCTCGGAGAGGAGGCCCGCCGCGTGCTCTTCGGCGTGGTCACGGAGCTGCGCAGGGCCGGTGTCGCCGCCGACTTCTCGTACGGCGCGAAGGGGCTCAAGGGCGCGATGAAGAACGCGAATCGCAGCGGGGCCCGCTTCACGATCGTCGCCGGCGAGCGTGATCTCGCCGAGGGCGTCGTGCAGCTCAAGGACATGGAGTCCGGGGAGCAGTCGGCGATCGGCGTCGCCGAGATCGTGGCCGACCTGCGGTCCCGCCTGGGCTGAGGGGCGGGTCCGCCGCCTCGGCGGCCGCCCCGCCAGGGCCGGTCTCCGGACCGGTCCGGTCAGATTCAGATATCGGGCCGAGTCCTGCGACGGGGTTCTCCCGGGGAGATGGCGGCCCTGGCCTCGGCGGACCGGGCCCGAGGGAGCCGGGCGGACGCTTTCCGCGGTCCGCCCGGCTCCGGGGGCTTCACCCCGGACCCCCGTCCGCGAACGACGGTGGTGCCGCGGGACTTCAGCCCCACCGTCCTCGGGGAAGCGGCAGGACAGGGTGGGGGAGCCTCACTCCAGCAATCCGAAGCGCATCGCGCTCGTCACCGCGGCCGTCCGGTCGTCCACCCCCAGCTTCCCGAAGACCCGCAGCAGATGTGTCTTCACGGTGGACTCGCCGATGAAGAGCCGACGTCCGATCTCCGCGTTCGTGCAGCCCTCGGCCACCAGCCGCAGCACCGCGGTCTCCCGCTCGGAGAGCCGGGGCCGCTCCGGCCTGGTGCGGAGCTGGTCGACCAGCCGGGCCGCGACGGACGGGGCCAGCACGGTCTCGCCCCGCGCGGCGGCCCGTACGGCGTCCGCCAGTTCGGCACGCGGCAGATCCTTCAGCAGATAGCCCGCGGCCCCGGCCTCCACGGCCCGCAGGATGTCCCGGTCCGTCTCGTACGTCGTCAGCACGACCACCCGGCAGGACAGCCCGGCTCGCGTCATCCGCTCGATCGCCTCGACGCCCCCGCCCCCGGGCATCCGCAGGTCCATGAGCACGATGTCGGGCCGGAGTTCGGCGGCCAGCGCCTCCGCGCGCGGCCCGCTGGACGCGTCGCCGACCACCTCGAGATCGGGTTCGGCGCTGAGCATCGCCCGCAGCCCTTCGCGTACGACGGGATGGTCGTCGGCGAGGATGATCCGGATCACGCGTCACTCCCGGGGACGGGCAGGCACACGATGACGGTCGTGCCGTCGCCCGGCGCGCTGCGGACCAGAGCCGTACCGCCCACCTCGGCGGCCCGCGCGCGCAAGCCTGCCAGCCCGTATCCGCCGACCGGCACGGCGGGGTCGAAACCCCGGCCGTCGTCGCGTACGGAGAGGGCCAGCGAGTCGGCGGTGTAGGCGAGGGTGACGGTGATCGCGGGGGAACTCCCGGCGTGCTTGCGGGCGTTGGCCAGTGCCTCCTGGCACGAGCGGAGGATCACCACCTCGGTGCCCGCGGGCAGCGGGCGTACCGGGCCGGTCACATCGAGGCTCGCGCCGTGGCGGGCGGCCAGCCGGCGCAGCGCGTCGGGCAGCGTGGCGCCGTCCAGGTCGGCGGGCGTACCCCCGCTCACCAGGGCCCGCGCCTCGGCGAGGTTCTGCCGGGCGGTCTCGTCCATCAGCGCCAGATGCAGGCGGGCCTGCGGCAGGTCGCGGTCGAGCTCCGCCTCGACGGCCTGGACCAGCATCAACAGGCTGGTGAAGCCCTGCGCGAGCGTGTCGTGGATCTCCCGGGAGAACCGTTCTCGCTCGGCCAGCGCTCCGTGCGCGGCCGAGAGCCGGGCGATCTCGTGGCGGCCGGCGTCCAACTCGGCGATCAGCGCGGCCCGTTCCAGGCTCTGCTCCATGATGCGGATGATCCAGCTGCCCAGGGCCGTCGAGAACACGAGCGTGACCACGGCGAAGACCGTGTTGAAGAAGAGGTCCTGACCCGAAGGCCGCCACAGCATGGCCCAGCCCGCCACCGGCGCGATGTTGATGACGGTCGCGGCGGTGAGCGCCCGGCGCAGCCGTAGCGCGATGAAGCACTGGGGGATGAGCGCGAAGGTCATCAAGCGGGTCTCGCCGACCAGCACCCCGGGCGGCAGGAACAGCAGGACCGCGCCCGCGATGTATCCGAGGGCGCGGCGCTCGTCGGGGGCATCGGCCGTGAGGACGGGGCGCCCGACCAGCAGATACCAGGGGATCAGCAGCAGGAGCAGCCCGCCGGCCGCGAGACGGACGTGCCACGCCGGGTGCGCCGTGCCGAGCACGAACACCAGGGTGGCCACCCACACGATCGCGAAGTAGGAGTCCCAGAGCCGGAACGAGAGCTCCCAGGTGTTCGACGCACGGGCCCCGCCCGGCACCCGAGCTGTTCGGGCCTCGTCCGGCACCGGAGCTGTTCGGGCCCCGCCCGGTGCCGGACCTGTTCGGGCCTCGTCCGGTGCCGGGTCGGGGCGCGCGGCCGAAGTCGTCATCCGTCGCGCCGGCTCTTCCAGCGGAAGGTCAGCAGGCAGAGCAGCAGTCCTCCGAGGCACCACGCCCCGAGTACCAGGGCGATCCGTCCGAACTCCCAGTCGCCCGCCTGCTCGAGGACCTTGGCGGAGTCGGGCAGGAACACCCCGCGCAGCCCCTGGCACATCCACTTGAGGGGGAACAGCGCGCCGATGTTCAGCATCCAGTCCGGGATGGTGTCGACCGAGATGTAGACGCCGGAGATGAACTGGAGGACCAGGAAGGGCAGGACGACCACCGACGTGGCGCTCCTGCCCGTCTTCGGGACCGAGCTGATCGCGATGCCGAGCAGGGCGCAGGCGGTGAGACCCAGGACGAAGATCCAGCCGAAGTCCGCCCACCTGCCGGGGTCCGAGGGCAGGTCGACGTCGTACAGCGTGGTGCCGACGAGAAGCAGGATCGCCGTCTCCAGGGCGCCGGTCACGAGGACGAGCCATATCTTTCCGAAGAAGTACGCGGCCGGCGGCATCGGGGTGCCGCGCAGCCGGCGCAGCACCTTCTCGTCCCGTTCGATCGCGATCGAGATGCCGAGGGACTGGAAGCTCGTCGACATGATGCCCGCGGCCATCATCGCCGGGACGTACAGCTGGGAGGCGGTGATGCCCGCGCCCTTCACGTCGTTGCTGAAGATCGACGCGAACAGGAACAGGAAGACGACCGGGAAGGCGAAGGTGAACACCACCTGGTCGCGCTGGCGGAAGAACTGCCTGATCTCCAGAGCGCCGCGCCGCAGCCCCAGCCCCCACGCGCCGGGCAGCCGGCCGTCCGCGGTCTTCGTGCGCAGACGTGCGTCGGTCGTGGTCATCGCGCGTCCTCCAGGCCGGTCAGTCGCAGATAGACGTCCTCCAGAGTGGGGCGGCTCACCCGGAGTCCCGGGATCTCCCCGTCGAAGCGCCGCGTGAGCCCGGCGACCGTCCTGGTGGGGGTGTCCGTGCGCTCGCTGCGCGGGCTGCCGTCGGCCTCCGTCCACTCGACCGTGGCCTCGGTGCCGAAGCGCTCACGCAGTGCGGCCGGTTCGCCCTCGGCGACGACCCGGCCCCGCGCGATGACCGCCAGCCGGTCCGCGAGGGCTTCCGCCTCCTCCAGGTAGTGCGTGGTCAGCAGGATGGTGGTGCCCTCGTCGGCCAGCCTCCGGATCAGCTCCCAGAACTGCCGTCGCGCCGCCGGGTCGAAGCCCGTGGTCGGCTCGTCCAGGAGCAGCAGCTCGGGGCCGCCGATCACACCGAGGGCCACGTCGAGCCGGCGGCGCTGACCGCCCGACAGCGACTTGATCCTGCTGCCCGCCTTCTCATCGAGCCCGACCAGTCCGATGACCTCCTCGGGATCACGGGGATTCGGGTAATAACGCGAGAAATGCCGCACCGTCTCGCCCACCGTCAACTCGGCGGGCGCGGATTCGTCCTGCCAGACGATTCCGACGCGTGAGCGCCACGCGCGCGTGCCCGTCGCCGGGTCCGATCCGAGCACCGAGACCTCGCCCGCGTCCCGCCGCCGATTGCCCTGGAGGATCTCCACGGTGGTGCTCTTGCCCGCGCCGTTCGGTCCGAGCAGGCCGAAGACCTCGCCCCGCCGGATGCCGAGATCGATGCCGTCGACGGCGGTCACGTCCCCGTACTGCTTGCGCAGCCCCCGTACGTCCACCGCGAGTTGGTCCGCGTGTGTTGTCATGCCGACGAGCTTCCCCCCGAACCGAACGCTCCGGGACGGCCTTGCGTACCTTCTTATGTCCACCGAACGGTGGACAGGCGGGCGTGTGCGGCAGAATGAGCCTGCCCGCAGGCCCCTTCGAAGCTACGGAAACGGCGTGATGAGCAAGACGACAGTCAAGGACGCCCCGACGGACCAGGAACGCCCCGCCGCTCCCCGGACGGTCGGCGGCAGCCGTGCCCTCGCCCTGCTGCTGGTGATCACGGGCGCCGCCGGTCTGCTCGCCGCGTGGGTCATCACGATCGACAAGTTCAAGCTGCTGGAGAACCCGAACTTCGTGCCCGGGTGCAGCCTGAACCCGGTCGTCTCCTGCGGCAACATCATGAAGAGCGCCCAGGCCTCGGCCTTCGGCTTCCCGAACCCGATGATGGGACTCGTCGCCTACGGCATCGTGATCTGCGTCGGTGTGAGCCTGCTCGCCAGGGCCACCTACCCGCGCTGGTACTGGCTGACGTTCAACGCCGGCACGCTCTTCGGGGTGGCGTTCTGCACATGGCTCCAGTTCCAGTCGCTGTACCGGATCAACTCGCTCTGCCTGTGGTGCAGCCTCGCCTGGGTCGCCACGATCACCATGTTCTGGTACCTGACGTCCTTCAACGTCCGCAACGGCTTCCTGCCCGCACCGCGCTGGATCAAGAGCTTCTTCGGCGAGTTCACCTGGGTCCTGCCGACGCTGCACATCGGCATCATCGGCATGCTGATCCTGACCCGCTGGTGGGACTTCTGGACCAGCTGACCGGCCCGCGGGGATCGCGGACCGGCTGACCGACGGCGCTGCGGGGATTGTCAGTGGCCCCCGGTAGGGTTCTTGACGTGGAGCCCGACCTGTTCACCGCCGCGGCCGAAGAACGCCAGGAGAAGGACCCGTCCAGCAGTCCCCTGGCGGTACGGATGCGCCCGCGCACCCTCGACGAGGTCGTGGGGCAGCAGCATCTGCTGAAGCCGGGCTCACCCCTGCGCAGACTTGTCGCGGAGGGGAGCGGCGGCCCGGCCGGACCGTCCTCGGTGATCCTCTGGGGCCCGCCGGGCACCGGCAAGACGACCCTCGCGTACGTCGTCTCCAAGGCCACCGACAAGCGCTTCGTGGAGCTCTCCGCGATCACCGCGGGCGTCAAGGAAGTACGTGCGGTCATCGAAGGCGCCCGCCGCGCCACCGGCGGCTACGGCAAGGAGACCGTCCTCTTCCTGGACGAGATCCACCGCTTCAGCAAGGCCCAGCAGGACTCCCTGCTCCCGGCCGTGGAGAACCGCTGGGTGACGCTGATCGCCGCGACCACCGAGAACCCGTACTTCTCGGTGATCTCTCCGCTGCTCTCCCGCTCCCTCCTCCTCACCCTCGAACCCCTCACGGACGACGACCTGCGCGGCCTGCTGCGCCGGGCACTCACCTCCGAGCGCGGTCTGAAGGAAGCCGTCGCCCTGCCCGGGGACGCCGAGGAGCACCTGCTGCGGATCGCCGGCGGCGACGCCCGCCGTGCCCTGACCGCCCTGGAGGCCGCGGCCGGCGCGGCCCTCGACAAGGGCGAGCCGGAGATCACCCTCCAGACGCTGGAGGAGACGGTCGACCGCGCCGCCGTGAAGTACGACCGCGACGGCGACCAGCACTACGACGTGGCGAGCGCCCTCATCAAGTCCATCCGCGGCTCCGACGTGGACGCGGCCCTGCACTACCTGGCCCGGATGATCGAGGCGGGCGAGGACCCCCGCTTCATCGCCCGCCGCCTGATGATCTCCGCGAGCGAGGACATCGGCCTCGCCGACCCGAACGCGCTGCCCATAGCGGTGGCCGCCGCCCAGGCCGTCGCGATGATCGGCTTCCCGGAGGCCGCGCTCACCCTCAGCCACGCGACCATCGCCCTGGCGCTGGCCCCGAAGTCCAACGCCGCGACCATGGCCATCGGCGCCGCGATGGAGGACGTGCGCAAGGGCCACGCGGGTCCGGTGCCGACGCATCTGCGTGACGGGCACTACAAGGGCGCCGCCAAGCTCGGGCACGCGCAGGGCTATGTGTACCCGCACGACCTGCCCGAAGGCATCGCCGCCCAGCAGTACGCGCCCGAGGAACTCGCGGA
Organism: Streptomyces sp. NPDC002742; assembly: GCF_042888885.1. Taxonomy (NCBI): domain Bacteria; kingdom Bacillati; phylum Actinomycetota; class Actinomycetes; order Kitasatosporales; family Streptomycetaceae; genus Streptomyces; species Streptomyces sp. NPDC002742. The sequence continues at coordinate 162,041 of NZ_JBIAQF010000009.1, read as the reverse complement.
CCGGGAGTACTACACACCGACCCGGCACGGCGCCGAGGCGCGCTACGCGGACGCGGTGGAGTGGACCCGCAAGCGCCTCGGTAGAGGGCGGTCGTGAGCACCCTGTAACATGTCTCGAAGCGCTGCGTCCCGCGTCCGGCTCCGGTCGGCATCACCCAACGGGACATGCAGCCGGAACCCCGACACCGTACTCGTACGGGCGAGGGGATCCAGGAGCGTCGCGCACCGTCGAAGGTGTCGCGGGCTGCCCACCACCACCCGGTTTCCGGGAACGGTCGGTGGGCTACTCGTGTGCTGCACGTTGTGCCCAGACCAGGGAGCGGCTGCCCGGCAGGCCCATCAGGGCCCGCAGGGTTTCCCAGGCTGCGGATGCGACCTCCTTTAACCCGGGTGAGCCGGAATAAGGAAAGAGAAACAGACAGTGGCGAATCAGTCCCGCCCCAAGGTCAAGAAGTCGCGTGCGCTCGGTATCGCGCTGACCCCGAAGGCCGTCAAGTACTTCGAGGCCCGCCCCTACCCGCCGGGCGAGCACGGCCGTGGCCGCAAGCAGAACTCGGACTACAAGGTCCGTCTGCTCGAGAAGCAGCGTCTGCGCGCGCAGTACGACGTGTCCGAGCGCCAGCTCGTCCGCGCCTACGAGCGTGCCTCCAAGGTCCAGGGCAAGACCGGTGAGGCCCTGATCATCGAGCTGGAGCGTCGTCTCGACGCGCTGGTCCTTCGTTCGGGCATCGCCCGCACGATCTACCAGGCCCGCCAGATGGTCGTTCACGGCCACATCGAGGTCAACGGCCAGAAGGTCGACAAGCCCTCGTTCCGCGTCCGTCCCGACGACGTCGTGATGGTCCGCGAGCGCAGCCGCAGCAAGACGCTGTTCGAGGTTTCCCGCGCCGGTGGCTTCGCCCCCGACGGTGAGACCCCGCGCTACCTCCAGGTGAACCTCCCGGCCCTGGCGTTCCGCCTGGACCGTGAGCCGAACCGCAAGGAGATCCCGGTGATCTGCGACGAGCAGCTCGTCGTCGAGTACTACGCCCGCTGATCTTCTTACAGCGGACGCGGTACCACCTGCGCGTCAGTGTCAGCCCGTCGTCCCCCCGCCCTTCGAGGTGGGCGAGACGGCGGGCTCTCGCATGTCCGGGGGCAGCCCGCGCGGCGACGGCAACGCCCCCAGCGGCGGAGCCCCGGCCCCTTTGAGCGCCCGGGCGACCGCCGCGTCCTGCCCGAGCAGCTCCCCCGCGCGCAGGCACTCCTCGTACCGTTCGTCGCCCAGCCGCTGCCGGGAAAGGGCCGCACACCGCTCGTGCGGCGCGTTGTAGTACGCCGAACCGAACAGCGGCAGACCCACCGACGGCCACATCCGCGACGCCGCCCCCTGGAGCAGCGCGGCCTCGGCCGGATCGCCCTCAACCGCCGTGACCAGGGCGAGCAGCTCGACCGCGAGGACGGCGCCGAGCAGATCGTGGAAGCTGTGCGCGATACCGAGGCCCTGTTCCAGGAGATCCCGGGCCCGCGCCTGATCGCCCCCCGTCTGGGCCTCGTACGCCAGGACGTACAGCGCGTACGCCAGCGCCCAGCGCTCCCCGTGGTCCTCGCAGACCCCGCGCACGTCCTCGCACAGCTTCACCGCGCCCGGCAGATCGCCCTGGAAGGCGAGCGCCATCGCCAGCTCGACCTGGCCCATCAGCACGTTGCTGTTCAGCTCGCCGATCTCGTGATAGCGGTCCAGCGCCGAGCGCAGCAGGGACTCGGCACGCGCCATGTCGTCCGTGACCAGGGCCAGGCAGCCGGTGCGGTGTTCGGCGTAGGCGACCGCGACGGCGTTCCCGGAGCGCTCCGCCTCATCGCGGCACTCCTGGAGCGCGGACAGCGCGGGCACCGAGTCCCCCTGGAGGACCGCCACATAGCCGAGCACCCACAGGGCCTTCAGCCGTGACTGGTCACGGTCGCCGTCGAGCTCGACACTGCGCTCCAGCCAGTGCCGGCCCTCGGAGAGCCGGCCGCAGCCGACCCAGCAGAACCACAGGGCGCCCGCCAGATACTGGCCCAGGTGCGCCTCCTCCGGTTCGGTCAGTGAGTACTCCAGCGCGCGGCGCAGATTCGGCAGCTCCGTCTCGACACGCGCCGCCACCTCGCCCTGCCGCGGCGAGAACCAGTCCAGCTCGCACCAGGTGGCCAGGCCCATGTACCAGTCACGGTGCCGGCGCCGGAGCCGCACCGCGTCGCCCGTCGCCGCCAGCCAGTCCGCGCCGTACGCCCTGACCGTGTCGAGCATCCGGTAGCGCACACCCGCCGCCGACTCCTCGCGCGCGAGCACCGACTGTGCGAGCAGGGCGCCGAGCACATCGAGGACGTCGTCGGCGTGCAGTCCGTCCCCGCTGCACACGTACTCGGCGGCCTCCAGGTCGAACTGCCCGGCGAACACCGACAGCCGCGACCACAGCAGCCTCTCCTGCGGCGTGCACAGCTCGTGGCTCCAGCCGATCGCCGTCCGCAGCGTCTGGTGCCGCGGCGGCGTGTCGCGCCCGCCGCCGGTCAGCAGCCGGAAACGGTCCTTCAGCCGGGCGAGGAGCTGCGCGGGCGACAGGGCGCTCAGGCGTCCCGCCGCCAGTTCCAGCGCCAGCGGGATCCCGTCCAGGCGCCGGCACAACTCCTCGACGTCGGACCGGTTCCCCTCGTCCAGCGCGAAGCCGGGCACCCGGGCCGCCGCCCGGCGCGCGAACAGCTCCACCGCCTCCGTGGCGGCCAGCGGAGCCAGCGGGAAGACCCGCTCGCCACCGACGTCCAGCGGCCTGCGGCCCACGGCCAGCACCCGCAGCCCGGACGCCCGCCGCAGCAACTCGCCCACCAGCGAGGCGCTCACGTCCACCAGGTGCTCGAAACCGTCCAGGACCAGGAGGAGCCGGCGTCCGGCCAGATGGTCGAGCAGCACCTGGCGCGGCGGCTTCGCCGTGTGGTCCGTGAGACCGAGCGCCTCGGCCACCGCGTACTCGACGAGTTCCGGGTCGTGCACCGCGGACAGGTCCACCCGCCACACCCCGTCGCGTACGTCCGTCCTGGCCGCCGCCCGCGCCGCGAACCGTGTCTTGCCGACGCCTCCCACACCGGTCACGGTGATCAGGCGCCCCGTCTCCAGCGCCTCGGCCAGCCGCGCGAGTTCGGTGGCGCGCCCCACGAACGCGTCGAGTTCCAGGGGCAGATTGCCGGGTGTCGCAGGACCGGAGCACCGGGCGCGGTGAGAACGCTGCATGAGATACGGAGCGTACTGACCCATAAGCACTCCGTACAATCGCTTCGCGCAACTCCACACTCCGGAGCCGTGAAATGCGGTACGGAGCCCCGGCCCCGGCGCGATAGGCTCGGGTGACGACTTTTCGATGTTCAGGCACACAGTCAGGGAGCGGGTGCAACAGTGTCCGGTGGTGAGGTGGCCGGGATCCTGGTGGCCGTCTTCTGGGCGATCCTGGTCTCCTTCCTCGCCGTCGCGCTGGTGAGGCTGGCCCAGACGCTCAGGGCGACCACCAAGCTCGTGGCGGACGTGACCGACCAGGCCGTCCCGCTCCTCGCGGACGCCTCCGCGGCGGTGCGCTCCGCGCAGACGCAGATCGACCGGGTCGACGCCATCGCGTCGGACGTCCAGGAGGTCACGTCGAACGCCTCGGCGCTGTCGACGACCGTCGCCTCCACGTTCGGCGGCCCGCTGGTCAAGGTCGCGGCGTTCGGCTACGGCGTGCGCCGGGCCATCGGAGGCCGTCGAGAGAATGTGCCCGACAAAGCGTCCCGGCGTACCGTGATCGTGGGCCGCACCGTCCCGTCCGCGCGGCGGGGAAAGCGGAAGAAGGACTGACGCAGCGATGTTCCGCCGTACGTTCTGGTTCACCGCAGGCGCAGCCGCGGGTGTATGGGCCACCACCAAGGTCAACCGCAAGCTCAGGCAACTGACCCCCGAGAGCCTCGCGGCCCAGGCCGCCAACAAGGCGATCGACGCGGGCCATCGGCTGAAGGAGTTCGCGCTCGACGTCCGCGACGGGATGGCCCAACGAGAGGCCGAACTCGGCGAGGTGCTCGGCCTGAACGAGCACCCGGACTCCGAACTGCCCCCGCAGCGCCGTACCGCCGCCATCGGCGACACCCGGCGGCCCGGCGCCAAGCAGCTCGGCAACAACAAGCAGATCAAGTACATCGAGAACACGACGTACTCGTACAACCGGAATGAGGACCACTGATGGAGTCGGCTGAAATCCGCCGCCGCTGGTTGAGCTTCTACGAGGAGCGCGGTCACACCGTCGTCCCTTCGGCGTCGCTCATCGCGGACGACCCGACTCTGCTCCTGGTCCCCGCCGGCATGGTCCCCTTCAAGCCGTACTTCCTCGGCGAGGTCAAGCCGCCGTGGCCGCGCGCCACCAGCGTGCAGAAGTGCGTGCGCACACCCGACATCGAAGAGGTCGGCAAGACCACCCGCCACGGCACGTTCTTCCAGATGTGCGGCAACTTCTCCTTCGGCGACTACTTCAAGGAAGGCGCCATCACCTACGCCTGGGAGCTGCTCACCTCGCCCCAGGACAAGGGTGGTTACGGGCTCGACCCCGAGCGTCTGTGGATCACGGTCTACCTCGACGACGACGAGGCCGAGACCATCTGGCGCGACAAGATCGGCGTCCCGGCCGAGCGCATCCAGCGCCTGGGCAAGAAGGACAACTACTGGTCCATGGGCGTCCCCGGACCCTGCGGACCGTGTTCCGAGATCAACTACGACCGCGGTCCCGAGTTCGGCGTCGAGGGCGGCCCGGCCGTCAACGACGAGCGGTACGTGGAGATCTGGAACCTGGTCTTCATGCAGTACGAGCGCGGCGAGGGCACCTCGAAGGACGACTTCGAGATCCTCGGCGAGCTGCCCAGCAAGAACATCGACACCGGTCTCGGCATGGAACGCCTCGCCATGATTCTGCAGGGTGTGCAGAACATGTACGAGATCGACACCTCCATGGCCGTCATCAAGAAGGCCACCGAGCTGACGGGCGTCGAGTACGGCGCCGCCCAGGGCTCCGACGTCTCGCTGCGCGTGGTCACCGACCACATGCGCACCTCCGTGATGCTCATCGGCGACGGCGTGAGCCCCGGCAACGAGGGACGCGGCTATGTGCTGCGCCGCATCATGCGCCGCGCCATCCGCAACATGCGCCTGCTGGGTGCCTCCGGCCCTGTCGTCAAGGACCTCATCGACGTCGTGATCGCGATGATGGGTCAGCAGTACCCGGAACTGGTGAGCGACCGGCAGCGGATCGAGACCGTGGCCCTCGCCGAGGAGGCCGCCTTCCTCAAGACGCTGAAGGCCGGCACGAACATCCTCGACACGGCCATCACCGACACCAAGGACTCCGGCGGCACGGTCCTCGCCGGCGACAAGGCCTTCCTGCTCCACGACACCTGGGGCTTCCCGATCGACCTCACCCTCGAAATGGCCGCCGAACAGGGCCTGTCGGTGGACGAGGACGGCTTCCGCCGCCTGATGAAGGAGCAGCGGGACAAGGCCAAGGCCGACGCCCGCGCCAAGAAGACCGGCCACGCCGACCTCGGCGCGTACCGTCAGATCGCCGACGCCGCCGGAGAGACCGACTTCATCGGCTACGACCGCACCGAGGCCGAGTCGACGGTCGTCGGCATCCTCGTCGACGGTGTCTCCTCCCCGGCCGCCACCGAGGGCGACGAGGTCGAGATCGTCCTCGACCGCACCCCGTTCTACGCCGAGGGCGGCGGCCAGATCGGTGACACGGGCCGCATCCGGGTCGACACCGGTGCCGTCATCGAGATCCGCGACTGCCAGAAGCCCGTCCCGGGCGTGTACGTCCACAAGGGCGTCGTCCAGGTCGGCGAGGTCACCGTCGGCGCCAAGGCCCAGGCCACCATCGACGTACGCCGTCGCACGGCCATCGCCCGCGCCCACTCGGCCACGCACCTCACGCACCAGGCGCTGCGCGACGCTCTCGGTCCGACGGCCGCCCAGGCCGGTTCCGAGAACCAGCCCGGCCGCTTCCGCTTCGACTTCGGCTCCCCGTCCGCCGTCCCGACGGCCGTGATGACGGACGTCGAGCAGCAGATCAACGAGGTGCTCGCCCGCGACCTGGACGTGCACGCCGAGATCCTGAGCCTCGACGAGGCCAAGAAGCAGGGCGCCATCGCCGAGTTCGGCGAGAAGTACGGCGAGCGCGTCCGCGTCGTGACCATCGGCGACTTCTCCAAGGAGCTGTGCGGCGGCACGCACGTGCACAACACCTCCCAGCTCGGCCTGGTCAAGCTGCTCGGCGAGTCGTCCATCGGCTCCGGCGTGCGGCGCATCGAGGCCCTCGTCGGCGTCGACGCGTACAACTTCCTCGCCCGTGAGCACACGGTCGTCGCCCAGCTCCAGGAGCTGGTCAAGGGCCGCGCCGAGGAGCTTCCGGAGAAGATCTCCGCCATGCTCGGCAAGCTGAAGGACGCCGAGAAGGAGATCGAGAAGTTCCGCGCGGAGAAGGTGCTGCAGGCCGCCGCCGGACTCGTTGACTCCGCCAAGGACGTGAACGGCGTCGCCCTGGTGACCGGTCAGGTCCCGGACGGCACGGGCGCCGACGACCTGCGCAAGCTGGTCCTCGACGTGCGCGGCCGCATCCAGGGCGGACGGGCCGCCGTCGTGGCCCTGTTCACGGTCGCGGGCGGCAAGCCGCTGACGGTCATCGCCACCAACGAGGCCGCCCGCGAGCGCGGTCTGAAGGCCGGCGAGCTGGTCCGTGCGGCCGCCAAGACCCTCGGCGGCGGCGGTGGCGGCAAGCCGGACGTCGCTCAGGGCGGCGGCCAGAACCCCGCCGCCGTCGGCGAGGCCATCGACGCGGTCCAGCGCCTCGTCGCCGAGACGGCCAAGTAAGGGCCGCGGACATGCGCAGAGGACGTCGGCTCGCGATCGACGTCGGGGACGCCCGGATCGGGGTCGCCTCGTGCGACCCCGACGGGATCCTCGCGACACCGGTGGAGACGGTCCCGGGACGTGACATCCCGGCCGCCCACCGCCGGCTGAGGCAGCTCGTCGAGGAGTACGAGCCGATCGAGGTCGTCGTCGGGCTCCCTCGCTCCCTCAAGGGGGGCGAGGGCCCCGCCGCGGTGAAGGTCCGTGCCTTCGCCCAGGAGCTCGCGGGCGGGATCACTCCCGTTCCGGTGCGGCTCGTGGATGAGAGGATGACCACAGTCACGGCGGGTCAGGGCCTGCGCGCCGCGGGCGTGAAAACGAAGAAGGGCCGGTCGGTCATCGACCAGGCGGCCGCCGTCGTCATTCTGCAGCAGGCGCTGGAATCCGAACGGGTGTCAGGCAAGTCGCCCGGCGAGGGCGTCGAAGTGGTCATGTGATCGCGATACGGTAACGTTCCGCCCGATGCGGTGGTGTTCGAACAGCCTTCGCACAGTTAAAGAGGCGGACGGGAGCCGAGCCACACGAGCCGGCAGCTGCCGGCTCGCGGCCTGTAGGGGATCGATGACTGAGTATGGCCGGGGCCCTGGCTCCGAACCGTGGCATCCGGAGGACCCGTTGTACGGGGACAGCGGATGGGGCGGACAGGCCGCCGACGGCCAGTCCGCCTACGACGGCGGCCAGCCGCAGCACTATCCGCAGCAGCAGGCGCAGCAGGGCGACTGGGGCCAGGGTCAGCAGCAGTACGGCCACCAGGGCGGGCCGGGGCAGTACCAGGACCAGCAGCAGTTCCAGGGGCAGCAGTACGGCGACCAGGGTCAGCAGCAGTACCCGGGTCAGGGTCAGCAGCAGTACCCCGGCCAGGGCCAGCAGCAGTACGGCGACCAGGGCCAGCAGCAGTACGGCGACCAGGGCCAGCAGCAGTACGGCGACCAGGGCCAGCAGCAGTACGGCGACCAGGGCCAGCAGCAGTTCAACGGTCAGGGTCAGCAGCAGTACCCGGGTCAGGGTCAGCAGCAGTACCCCGGCCAGGGCCAGCAGCAGTACCCCGACGGCGGCCAGAACCCCGGCGCACAGGGCCAGGGGTCCTACGCCGCCGACCCTGCCGACCCCTACGCCGGCCAGTACACGGGTGAGCAGCCCGACTTCTACAACACCCCCGACGCCTATCCGCCGCCGGAGCCGCCCGCCCGGCGCCGCGCCGAGCCCGAACCGGAGCCGGACTGGGACCCGGGGCCGGACCAGGGCGAGCACGCGTTCTTCGCCGGTGGCGACGACGACGATGACGACGACCTCGACGGCGACGGTGACGACCCGAAGGGCCGCAAGGCCCGCGGTGACCGCAAGGTCCGGGGCGGCGGCACGGGCAAGAAGAAGCGTCGCAGCGGCTGCGCCTGTCTGGTGGTCGTCATGGTCTTCGGAGGCGGTCTCGCCGCAGCCGGAGTTTTCGGCTACCACTACTACCAGAATCGTTTCGGCTCGGCTCCCGATTACAGCGGCGAGGGCACGGGACAGGTGCCCGTCGTCATCGCCAAGGGCGAGGGCGGCTACGTCATCGGCCAGAAGCTCAAGGCGCTCGGTGTCGTCAAGAGCGTGGACGCTTTCGTGTCCGCTCAGGCGGAGAATCCCAAGGGCAAGTCGATTCAGGCGGGTGCCTATCTCCTGCGGAAGGAGATGTCGGCCGCGAGCGCCGTCGAGCTGCTCCTCGACCCCAAGAGCCAGAACAATGTGACCGTGCCGCCCGGTTTCCGCAACGCCCAGGTGTACGCGGCGATCGACAAGAAGCTCGGTCTCGCCGACGGCACCACCAGTGGCGTCGCGAAGAAGGAGTACAAGAGCCTGGGGCTCCCGAGCTGGGCGAACACCGACAAGGACATAAAGGATCCGCTGGAAGGGTTCCTCTACCCGCTCACGTATCCCGCCGCCAAGGGCATGAAGCCCGAGGCCATCCTGAAGAGCATGGTCGCGCAGGCCAACAAGAGGTACGTCGCTCTGGGACTCGTGGCGAAGGCCAAGGCTCTCAAGCTGGACAATCCGCTCCAGGTGGTCACGGTCGCGAGCCTGGTGCAGGCCGAGGGCAAGACGCACGACGACTACCGGAAGATGGCCGAGGTCGTCTACAACCGGCTGAAACGCACCAACACCGAGACCAATCAGAAACTGCAGTTCGACTCGACCTTCAATTACCTGAAGGGTCAGAGCAAGATTCACATCAGTTCGTCCGAGATCAACAGCAATCCGGACCCGTACAACACCTACACTCACGCGGGTCTGCCGCCCGGTCCGATCGGCAACCCGGGTGACGACGCTTTCAGGGCGGTGTTCAACCCTACGAAGGACGGCTGGCTCTATTTCGTGGCGACAGACGGTCAGAACAACACCGAATTCGCCAAGACGTTGGCCCAGTTCCAAAAGCTCAAGGACAAATTCAATGCCAGCTCGGGCAACTGATGCCCGCCGGGCCGCGGTGCTCGGCTCGCCGATCGCCCACTCCCTCTCCCCGGTGCTGCACCGCGCCGCGTACCGGGAGCTGGGCCTCGGGGACTGGTCGTACGACCGCTTCGAGGTCGGCGAGGAGGCACTGCCCGGGTTCCTGGACGGTCTCGGACCGGAGTGGGCCGGGCTCTCGCTGACCATGCCGCTCAAGCGGGCCGTGATGCCGCTGGTCGACGAGATCAGCGAGACGGCCGCGTCCGTCGAGGCGGTCAACACCGTCGTGTTCACCGAGGACGGACGGCGCGTCGGCGACAACACCGACATCCCCGGGATGGTCGCCGCGCTGCGCGAGCGGGGGATCGGGCAGGTCGACTCGGCCGCCGTCCTCGGGGCCGGCGCCACCGCGTCCTCCGCGCTGGCCGCCCTCGCGCGGATCTGCACCGGCGAGGTCGTCGCGTACGTCCGCAGCGAGAAGCGGGCCGCAGAGATGCGGACGTGGGGCGAGCGGCTCGGCGTCGAGGTGCGCACCGAGGACTGGGCCGACGCCGAACAGGCGCTGCGGGCGCCGCTGGTGATCGCCACGACCCCGGCGGGGACCACGGACGCGCTGGCCGCCGCCGTCCCGGAGCGCCCCGCGACCCTCTTCGACGTGCTGTACGACCCCTGGCCGACCGACCTCGCGGCGCGCTGGTCGGCGTACGGCGGGGCCGTGGTCGGCGGGCTCGATCTGCTCGTGCACCAGGCGGTGCTCCAGGTCGAGCGGATGACCGGTCGCACGCCCGCGCCCCTCACTGCCATGCGCAAGGCGGGCGAACACGCGCTCGCCGCCCGGTAGGCGAACCGCCGACAGCGACGGTTGCCGGACGGCCCGACACGGGCCCGCCGAGGCGCCCCTGGGGGCGTAAGCGGAGCGGCGCGACCCGGCCGGGTGCGTCCGCCTGATGGACCTGCGGCCGGTTCCCGTCCCCGGACGTGGGAGGATCGGAGACGGCGGGCCAGGGCCGCGCACCCGGTCGCGCCGTCGCCGTACGCGAGGACGCGTGTACGCAGCAGCAGTACCAGGGCGCGAGCATGAGGAGCACCGTTGAGCAGGTTGCGCTGGCTGACCGCGGGGGAGTCCCACGGTCCCGCACTCGTCGCGACGCTGGAGGGTCTTCCCGCCGGCGTCCCGATCACCACGGAGATGGTGGCGGACCACCTCGCCCGGCGGCGCCTGGGCTATGGACGCGGTGCCCGGATGAAGTTCGAGCGCGACGAGGTCACCTTCCTCGGTGGCGTCCGGCACGGTCTCACCCTCGGCTCCCCGGTCGCCGTCATGGTCGGCAACACCGAGTGGCCCAAGTGGGACCAGGTCATGGCGCCCGACCCGGTCGCCCCGGAGATCCTCGCCGACCTCGCCCGCAACGCCCCGCTGACCCGCCCCCGGCCCGGCCACGCCGACCTCGCCGGCATGCAGAAGTACGGTTTCGACGAGGCCCGGCCGATCCTGGAGCGCGCCTCCGCCCGCGAGACCGCGGCCCGAGTCGCGCTCGGCACGGTCGCCCGCTCGTACCTGAAGGAGACGGCCGGGATCGAGATCGTCTCCCACGTAGTCGAACTGGCCGCGGCCAAGGCACCGTACGGCGTCTACCCGAAGCCCTCCGACGTGGAGAAGCTCGACGCCGACCCGGTGCGCTGCCTCGACGCCGACGCCTCGAAGGCGATGGTCGCCGAGATCGACCAGGCCCACAAGGACGGCGACACGCTCGGCGGCGTCGTCGAGGTGCTCGCGTACGGCGTACCGGTGGGCCTCGGCTCGCACGTCCACTGGGACCGCCGTCTGGACGCCCGGCTCGCGGCCGCGCTCATGGGCATCCAGGCCATCAAGGGCGTCGAGGTGGGCGACGGTTTCGACCTGGCCCGGGTGCCCGGTTCGCAGGCCCACGACGAGATCGTCCGGACCGAGGACGGCATCCGCCGCTCCACCGGCCGCTCCGGCGGCACCGAGGGCGGTCTGACCACCGGCGAACTGCTGCGCGTACGCGCGGCCATGAAGCCGATCGCCACCGTGCCGCGCGCGCTCGCCACCATCGACGTCGCCACCGGCGAGGCCGCCAAGGCCCATCACCAGCGCTCCGACGTCTGCGCGGTCCCGGCCGCCGGCATCGTCGCCGAAGCCATGGTCGCCCTCGTCCTCGCCGACGCCGTGGCCGAGAAGTTCGGCGGCGACAGCGTTCCGGAGACCCGCCGGAACGTGCGGAGCTACCTCGAGAACCTGGTCGTCCGGTGACCGCCCCACGGCTGGTCCTGGTCGGCCCGATGGGGGTCGGCAAGTCCACGGTGGGCGCGCTCGTCGCCGAGCGGCTCGGCTGCGCCTACCGGGACACGGACGACGACATCGTGGCCGCCGAGGGCCGCACCATCGCCGACATCTTCCTCGACGACGGCGAGTCCGCCTTCCGCGCCATCGAGAAGCGGGCGGTGAGCGAGGCGCTCGCCGGGCACGACGGTGTGCTGGCGCTGGGCGGCGGTTCGATCCTCGACGCGGACACCCGGGCGCTGCTCGCCGGCCACCAGGTCGTCTACCTCTCGATGGACGTGGAGGAGGCGGTCCAGCGCACCGGACTGAACGCGGCCCGGCCGCTGCTCGCCGTCAACCCCCGCCGCCAGTGGCGCGAGCTGATGGAGGCACGCCGCCACCTGTACACCGAAGTCGCCCGAGCGGTCGTGGCGACCGACGGCCGTACCCCCCAAGAGGTCGCCCAAGCGGTCCTCGACGCAGTGGAGTTGAAGGAAGCATGAGCGAGGCAGTGACCCGTGTCCAGGTCGGCGGCACCGCCGGTACCGACCCCTACGAGGTCCTGATCGGCCGTCAACTCCTCGGTGAGCTCGGCGGGTTGATCGGCGGCAAGGCCAAGCGTGTCGCCGTGATCCACCCCGAGGCGCTCGACGGCACCGGCGAGGCGCTGCGCGCCGACCTGGCCGAGCAGGGCTTCGAGACCGTCGCCATCCAGGTGCCGAACGCCGAGGAGGCCAAGACCGCCGAGGTCGCGGCCTACTGCTGGAAGGCGCTGGGCCAGTCCGGCTTCACCCGCACCGACGTCATCGTCGGCGTCGGCGGCGGCGCCACCACCGACCTCGCCGGTTTCGTGGCTGCCACCTGGCTGCGCGGGGTTCGCTGGATCGCCGTCCCCACCACCGTGCTCGCCATGGTCGACGCGGCGGTCGGCGGCAAGACCGGCATCAACACCGCCGAGGGCAAGAACCTCGTCGGTGCCTTCCACCCGCCCGCGGGCGTGCTCTGCGACCTGGCGGCGCTCGACTCGCTGCCGGTCAACGACTACGTCTCCGGGCTCGCGGAGATCATCAAGGCCGGCTTCATCGCCGACCCGGCGATCCTGGAGCTCATCGAGTCAGACCCCGAGGCGGCCCGGACGCCCGCCGGCCCGCACACCGCCGAGCTGATCGAACGCTCCATCAAGGTCAAGGCCGAGGTCGTCTCCGGCGACCTCAAGGAGTCGGGGCTGCGCGAGATCCTCAACTACGGTCACACGCTCGCGCACGCCATCGAGAAGAACGAGCGCTACAAGTGGCGGCACGGTGCGGCGGTCTCCGTCGGCATGCACTTCGCCGCCGAACTCGGCCGCCTCGCGGGCCGGTTGGACGACGCGACCGCAGACCGCCACCGCACGATCCTGGAATCCGTCGGTCTCCCGCTGAGCTACCGCTACGACCAGTGGCCCAAGCTCGTGGAGAACATGAAGGTCGACAAGAAGTCCCGCGGCGACCTGCTGCGCTTCATCGTCCTCGACGGGCTGGCCAAGCCGACCGTCCTGGAGGGCCCGGATCCGGCGGTCCTGCTCGCCGCGTACGGCGAGGTCGGCGAGTAGCGGGCGGCGCCCAGCGCGGACGTATGGTCCGAAGGACCCCTGCTCAACCCGTTTTGCCTCTCCCTCCCGGGCACTTCGCACCCTCCCCGGCCGTTCACACAACGGCGGCCGGGGAAGGTACCGTTCGGTAGCGACGGGACCGGCGTCCCGTCCAGCCAGCGCACATCGCCTGTACGAGACGGAGTGGCACCGGATGCAGCACGCAGTGGGGGCTCCGCTGCCGCCGCCCCACCAGCCGGGGCAAGGACGGGCCGCCGGATGGTCGCCGGCCGGTCAGTACCCGGGGCAGCAGGGTCCCGCGCCCGCTCCGGGCTTCGCCGGGGCGCCGGTGCCGCCCGGCGCCCCTCCCGCCCAGGCCCCGCAGCATCACCTGCCGCCGCACCAGGTGCCCCCGCAGCCTCCGCAGCACCCGTCCGCGCAGCCCCCGCCGCACCCTTCCGTGCCGCCGGCGCAGGACGCCACCGGGCATGTACGGCTGCCTCCGGGGGTCTCGGTGGCCGTGCCGAGCCCGCCGCCCGCCGCGGGCGCGCCCGATCCGGCGGCCACCACCCTCGCGATCCTGCTGATCGGCCCCGCGGGCGCCGGGAAGACCAGCGTCGCCAAGTACTGGGCGGACCACCGCCGGGTGCCCACGGCCCACATCAGCCTCGACGACGTACGCGAATGGGTGCGCTCGGGGTTCGCCGACCCGCAGTCGGGATGGAACGACCATTCCGAGGCGCAGTACCGTCTCGCCCGCCGCACCTGCGGCTTCGCCGCCCGCAACTTCCTGGCCAACGGCATCTCGTGCATCCTCGACGACGCCGTCTTCCCGGACCGCCCGGTCGTCGGCCTCGGTGGCTGGAAGCGGCACGTCGGCCCAGGGCTGCTGCCGGTCGTGCTCCTGCCGGGCCTGGAAGTGGTCCTGGAGCGCAACGCCGAGCGCTCCGGGAACCGCAGGCTCAGCGACGAGGAGGTCGCGCGCATCCACGGCCGGATGGCCGGCTGGTACGGCTCCGGGCTCCCGATCATCGACAACTCGCAGCTCGACGTGGCGGCCACGGCCCGCGTGCTGGACGACGTTCTGGCGCGGTCGATCGCCAGCCCGCCGCAGTGGTGAGCGGGCCGCAGGGCTGAGCGGGCCCCGCGTCCGCCCGTCCGGCCCCCCGCGTCCGCCCGTCCGGCCCCCCGCGTCCGCCCGTCCGGGCCCCCCGCGTCCGCCCGTCCGGGCGCCGGGCTACCCGTCCGGCTCTCTGAACCGGCGACATCCGGCCACCGCTCGTACGCTCGGTTCATGTCAGAGGTGTACGCGACGCGCAGAGAGCGGCTCCGGGAACGCAGTACGGCGGGCGGCAGCGCGAGCGCGCTGGTGACCCGCCCCGCCAATGTGAGGTATCTCGCCGGTGCGGCCCCGCACGGCTCGGTGCTGCTGCTCGGCAGCGGCGAGGACGTACTGCTGTGCGGCGGCCCGCCGACCGGCGAGGCCGTGGAAGGGCGCCCCGACGAGGCGCTGACCGTGCGGGTCCTGCCGCGCGCCGGCGGTGATCCCGCCGTCGCGGCCGCCGGTCTGGCGGCAGGACAGGGTGCCGAGTCCCTCGCGGTGGAGGAACACCACCTGACCGTCACCCGGCACCGTGCCCTCGGCTCGGTCGCGCCGCGACTGCGCCTGGCCGACCTGGGCGGCGCGGTGGAACAGCTGCGCGTGATCAAGGACGAGGAGGAGATCTCCTGTCTGCGGATCGGCGCCGAGATCGCCGACCAGGCGCTCGGTGAACTCCTCGAATCCATTCTCGTCGGCCGCACCGAACGCCATCTCGCCCTGGAGCTGGAGCGCCGGCTCGTCGACCACGGCGCGGACGGACCGGCCTTCGCGACCTCGGTCGGCACCGGCCCGAACTCGGGACGGCGCGGCCACCGGCCCACCGACCGGCGCGTCGAGGAGGGTGACTTCCTCTCGGTCTGTCTCGGCGCGACCTATCGCGGCTACCGGTGTGAGATCGGTCGTACGTTCGTGATCGGCACCTCGCCCGCCGACTGGCAGATCGAGCTGTACGACCTCGTCTTCGCCGCCCAGCGCGCCGGACGGGAGGCGCTGGCACCGGGCGCCGCCTACCGCGACGTGGACCGCGCGGCCCGTCAGGTACTGGACTCCGGGGGCCATACCGAAGGCCTTCCGCCGCTGACGGGGCACGGTGTCGGGCTCGAAATCGACGAGGACCCGCAGCTTGCCCCCGCGGCCATGGGTAAACTGGACGCTTGCGTGCCGGTCACCGTCGAACCGGGGGTCCACCTTCCGGGCCGGGGCGGTGTCAGGATCGATGACACGCTCGTCGTACGCCCTGAGGCGGACGGCGGACCCGAGCTACTCACCATTACGACCAAGGAACTGCTCGCGCTCTAGCCTCCGGGCTACCCGCGTGCGCCGGGGTCGTCCACGTCAGTCCAGGAGATTCCGCAACCGTGGCTTCCACGAACGACCTCAAGAACGGCCTGGTCCTCAAGCTCGACGGAGGCCAGCTCTGGTCCGTCGTCGAGTTCCAGCACGTCAAGCCCGGCAAGGGCCCGGCCTTCGTGCGCACCAAGCTGAAGAACGTGCTCTCCGGCAAGGTCGTCGACAAGACGTTCAACGCCGGCGTCAAGGTCGAGACGGCCACGATCGACAAGCGCGACATGCAGTTCTCGTACATGGACGGCGAGTACTTCGTCTTCATGGACATGGAGACGTACGACCAGCTCATGGTCGACCGCAAGGCCGTCGCCGACGCTGCCAACTTCCTCATCGAGGGCTTCACGGCCAGCGTCGCCCAGCACGAGGGCGAGGTGCTCTTCGTCGAGCTGCCGGCCGCCGTCGAGCTGGTCATCCAGGAGACCGAGCCGGGCGTCCAGGGCGACCGCTCCACCGGTGGCACCAAGCCCGCCACCCTGGAGACCGGCCACCAGATCCAGGTCCCGCTCTTCATCACCACCGGTGAGAAGATCAAGGTCGACACCCGCACCAGCGACTACCTCGGCCGGGTGAACAGCTAACCGTGGCTGCCCGCAACACGGCCCGCAAGCGCGCCTTCCAGATCCTCTTCGAGGGCGACCAGCGCGGCGTGGACGTCCTGACGGTCCTCGCGGACTGGATCCGGCACTCCCGGTCCGACACCCGGCAGCCGCCGGTCAGCGAGTACACGATGCAGCTGGTCGAGGGCTACGCCACCAAGGTGAGGCGGATCGACGAGCTCATCGCGCAGTACGCCGTCGGCTGGACGCTGGACAGGATGCCGGTCGTCGACCGCAACATCCTGCGCCTGGGTGCCTACGAGCTGATCTGGGTCGACGAGACCCCGGACGCCGTGGTGCTCGACGAGGCGGTCCAGCTGGCGAAGGAGTTCTCCACGGACGAGTCGCCCTCGTTCGTGAACGGTCTGCTGGGCAGGCTGAAGGACCTGAAGCCGTCGCTCCGCCGCGACGAGGACTGACCGGCAGCCCGAGCCGTACGCCCCGAAGGGGACGTAGGGAACGCCGGAGGGCCCGCAGCACGATCGCTGCGGGCCCTCCGGCGTTCCCGTACCTCGAAGGCGCCCCAGGCCCGCAGACGGCCGCCCGGGGGGGGGGGGGGCCCGGCCGCCCCCCCCCCGCCCCCCCGCCCCGGGGGGGGGGGGGGCCGCCCGCCGCGGGCGCCCCCCCCCCCCCCGGCGGCACGTTTCTGCTGAGCTGCCCTAAGGGATTCAGCCCTCGTCGTGGGCGACCGCGCGGCGCGCGTCCGCGTCCAGGACGCCCCAGCTGATCAGCTGCTCGGTGAGGACCGAGGGGGACTGGTCGTAGATGACGGCGAGGGTGCGCAGGTCGTCCTGGCGGATCGACAGCACCTTGCCGTTGTAGTCGCCGCGCTGCGACTGGATCGTCGCCGCGTAGCGCTGGAGGGGGCCCGCCTTCTCGGCCGGCACGTGCGCCAGCCGCTCAAGGTCGAGGACCAGCTTCGGCGGCGGCTCGGCGGCCCCGCCAGGCGTGGTCCCGGGCAGCAGCTCCTGGACCGGAACCCCGTAGAAGTCCGCCAGTTCGGCGAGGCGCTGTACGGTGACGGCGCGGTCGCCGCGCTCGTACGAACCGACCACGACCGCCTTCCAGCGACCCTGGGATTTCTCCTCCACACCATGGAGGGAAAGGCCCTGCTGGGTGCGGATGGCGCGGAGCTTGGCCCCGAGCTGTTTGGCGTATTCGCTGGACATATAGCTCCCCGGACGCTGTATCAACGTGCGGCTCCGCCGCGCGGCTGGTGACTCACTGTGAGGTTACGCAGCGTTACTCTCCCCCGTCAAGCCGAAGGATTTTCGACCGGCTCCCGCACGGGGTCGCCGGGGTGTGGCTCAAAGCGATGTGATCAGGTCCGTTGCCGGGCTGGTACCGTTGATGGCGCAAATCCGACGTCCTTTAATGATCCGTCCCGTGAGGCGGAGAAGGAGGTCCGTTTCCTATGGACACCCAGCACGACAAGCAGCAGTACGAAGCCGATGCGCGGCCCGTTCTCGAGGCGCCCGACATCGCTCGGGTGCTGACCCGCATCGCCCACGAGATCGTCGAACGCGCCAAGGGCGCCGACGACGTGGTGCTCCTCGGCATTCCGACCCGGGGCGTCTTCCTGGCCCGCAGACTGGCCGAGAAGCTCCAGGAGATCACCGACCGCAAGATCCCGGTCGGCTCCCTCGACATCACGATGTACCGCGACGACCTGCGCATGCACCCGCCGCGCGCGCTGGCCCGCACCGAGATCCCCGGTGACGGCATCGACGGCCGCCTCGTCGTCCTCGTCGACGACGTGCTCTTCTCCGGCCGCACCATCCGCGCCGCGCTCGACGCGCTGAACGACATCGGCCGTCCGCGCGCCGTGCAGCTCGCCGTCCTCGTCGACCGGGGCCACCGCGAACTGCCGATCCGCGCCGACTACGTCGGCAAGAACCTCCCCACGTCGTTGCGGGAGACGGTCAAGGTCCAGCTCGCCGAGGAGGACGGTCGCGACACCGTGCTGCTCGGTGCCAAGCGGACCTCCCCGGGCGAGCCCCAGTAGCACTCCGGTCCCCGCCGCCGAGTGCGCTCCCGCGCGCCCGCATGCCCGAATCCTCCCTGAACTTCCTTACGGAGCCTGACAGATGCAGCGTCATCTCATCTCGGCCGCCGACCTCACCCGCGACGACGCCGTCCTGATCCTCGACACCGCCGAGGAGATGGCCCGGGTCGCCGACCGGCCGATCAAGAAGCTGCCGACCCTGCGCGGCCGCACCGTCGTCAACCTCTTCTTCGAGGACTCGACCCGGACCCGGATCTCCTTCGAGGCCGCCGAGAAGCGCCTCTCCGCGGACGTCATCAACTTCACCGCCAAGGGGTCGAGCGTCTCCAAGGGCGAGTCCCTCAAGGACACCGCCCAGACCCTGGAGGCCATGGGCGTCGACGCCGTCGTCATCCGGCACGGCGCCTCCGGAGCCCCCTACCGGCTCGCCACCTCCGGCTGGATCGACGCCGCCGTCATCAACGCGGGCGACGGCACCCACCAGCACCCCACGCAGGCCCTGCTCGACGCCTTCACCATGCGCCGCCGCCTCGTCGGCCGGGACGCCGGGATCGGCCAGGACCTGGCCGGCAAGCGCATCACGATCGTCGGCGACGTCCTGCACAGCCGTGTCGCCCGCTCCAACGTCGACCTGCTGCACACCCTCGGCGCCGAGGTCACCCTCGTCGCGCCGCCCACCCTGGTGCCGGTCGGCGTGGAGAGCTGGCCCTGCGAGATCTCGTACGACCTCGACAGCACCCTCTCCAAGTCCGACGCCGTGATGATGCTGCGCGTGCAGCGCGAGCGGATGAACGCGGCGTTCTTCCCGACCGAGCGCGAGTACTCGCGTCGCTACGGGCTCGACGGCGAGCGCATGGCGAGAATGCCGGAGCACGCCATCGTGATGCACCCCGGCCCGATGGTCCGCGGCATGGAGATCACCGCCGAGGTCGCCGACTCCGAGCGGTGCACCGTCGTCGAGCAGGTCGCCAACGGCGTCTCGATCCGCATGGCCGTGCTCTATCTGCTGCTGGGCGGCAACGAGCCCGCCGTCACCCACACCCGTACCGAGGAGAAGTAAGACCATGAGCAAGATCCTGATCCGTGGTGCGAGGGTGCTCGGCGGCGAGCCGCAGGACGTCCTGATCGACGGCGAGGTCATCGAGGCCGTCGGCACCGGGCTGTCCGCCGAGGGCGCCGGTCGTGCCGGAGGCGCGCAGGACGTGACCATTGTCGAGGCCGACGGCAAGGTGCTGCTGCCGGGCCTGGTCGACCTGCACACCCATCTGCGCGAGCCGGGCCGCGAGGACTCCGAGACCGTCCTGACCGGCACCCGCGCGGCGGCGAGCGGCGGCTTCACGGCCGTGTTCGCCATGGCCAACACCTTCCCCGTCGCCGACACCGCCGGCGTGGTCGAGCAGGTCTACCGGCTCGGCCGGGAGCACGGCTACTGCGACGTGCAGCCCATCGGCGCCGTCACCGTCGGCCTGGAGGGCAAGAAGCTCGCCGAGCTGGGCGCGATGCACGAGTCCGCGGCCGGCGTCACGGTCTTCTCCGACGACGGCAAGTGCGTCGACGACGCGGTGATCATGCGCCGCGCGCTGGAGTACGTGAAGGCCTTCGGCGGCGTCGTCGCCCAGCACGCCCAGGAGCCCCGCCTCACCGAGGGCGCCCAGATGAACGAGGGCGTCGTCTCCGCCGAGCTCGGACTCGGCGGCTGGCCCGCGGTGGCCGAGGAGTCGATCATCGCCCGCGACGTCCTGCTCGCCGAGCACGTCGGCTCCCGCGTCCACATCTGCCACCTGTCGACCGCCGGGTCCGTCGAGATCGTCCGCTGGGCCAAGTCCCGCGGCATCGACGTCACCGCCGAGGTCACCCCGCACCACCTGCTCCTCACGGACGAACTGGTGCGGTCGTACGACCCGGTCTACAAGGTCAACCCGCCGCTGCGCACCGAGCGCGACGTCATGGCCCTGCGTGAGGCGCTCGCCGACGGCACGATCGACATCGTCGCCACCGACCACGCGCCGCACCCGCACGAGGACAAGGACTGCGAGTGGGCCGCCGCCGCCATGGGCATGGTCGGCCTTGAGACCGCGCTGTCCGTCGTCCAGCAGACGATGATCGAGACCGGACTGCTCGACTGGGCCGGCGTCGCCGACCGCATGTCCGTGAAGCCCGCCGCGATCGGCCGGGCCGCGGGCCACGGACGTCCCGTCTCGGCAGGCGAGCCCGCCAACCTCACGCTGGTCGACACGGCATACCGTGGGACCGTGGACCCCGCTGGCTTCGCCTCGCGCAGCCGCAACACCCCCTACGAGGGCCGTGAGCTGCCGGGCCGGGTCACCCACACCTGGCTGCGGGGCAAGGCCACCCTCGTCGACGGGAAGCTCGCGTGACACCTCTCCTCTCCATCGCCGCCGCACAGAAGTCCGCGGAAGTGACCGACTGGTCCGCCCGGATCGGCTGGCTCGTCGGCCTCGCCCTCTTCGTCGCGCTCGTCTACTGGCTGATGCGCGAGGGCTGGAAGTGGCGCGGCACCCTCCAGGGCGACCTGCCCGAGCTCCCCACCGCGCCGGAAGACCCCGGCCCGGTGAAACTGAGCATGAGCGGCCGCTACCACGGCTCCACCACCGCCGGGCAGTGGCTCGACCGCATCGTGGCGCACGGCCTGGGCACCCGCAGCCGGGCCGAGCTCACCCTGACGGACGCGGGACTGGACGTCGTACGCCCCGGAGCGGACGACTTCTTCATCCCGGCCTCGCGGCTGCGCGAGGCCCGGCTCGACAAGGGCATCGCGGGCAAGGTCCTCACCGAGGGCGGACTCCTCGTCGTCACCTGGGCGCACGGCGACAGGCTCCTCGACTCCGGATTCCGCTCGGACCGCGCGGCCGAGCACAACGAATGGGCCGACACCCTGAACGACATGATCAACAAGACGGAAACGGAAGGCGCACGATGACGACCTCCACTCAGGGGAACGCCTCGCAGAGGGAAAAGGCGCTTCCCGCCGTGCTCGTCCTGGAGGACGGCCGGGTCTTCCGCGGCCGCTCCTACGGGGCCGTGGGGGTGACCTTCGGCGAAGCCGTGTTCTCCACCGGCATGACCGGCTACCAGGAGACCCTGACCGACCCGTCGTACCACCGCCAGGTCGTCGTGATGACCGCCCCGCACGTCGGCAACACCGGCGTCAACGACGAGGACCCCGAGTCGAAGCGGATCTGGGTCGCCGGATACGTCGTCCGCGACCCCTCGCGCGTGCCCTCCAACTGGCGCTCGCGGCGCTCGCTGGACGAGGAACTGCGCAGCCAGGGTGTCGTCGGCATCAGCGGTATCGACACCCGCGCCCTCACCCGCCATCTGCGTGAGCGCGGAGCCATGCGCGTCGGCATCTTCTCCGGCAACGCGCTGCCCGACGGGGGCACCATGCTCGCCGAGGTGCGCCAGGCGCCCGAGATGAAGGGCGCGAACCTCGCCGCCGAGGTCGCCACCAAGGAGACGTACGTCGTCCCCGCGATCGGCGAGAAGAAGTTCACCGTCGCGGCCGTCGACCTGGGCATCAAGGGCATGACCCCGCACCGGATGGCCGAACGCGGCATCGAGGTGCACGTGCTGCCCGCGACGGCCACCGCCGAGGACATCTACGCCGTGAACCCGGACGGCGTCTTCTTCTCCAACGGCCCCGGCGACCCGGCGACCGCCGACGGTCCCGTCGCCGTCATGAAGGAAGTCCTCGCCCGCAGGACGCCGCTCTTCGGCATCTGCTTCGGCAACCAGATCCTCGGCCGGGCCCTCGGCTTCGGCACGTACAAGCTGAAGTACGGCCACCGCGGCATCAACCAGCCCGTGCAGGACCGTACGACCGGCAAGGTCGAGGTCACCGCGCACAACCACGGCTTCGCCGTCGACGCCCCGCTCGACAAGGTCTCCGAGACCCCCTACGGCCGCGCCGAGGTCTCCCACGTCTGTCTCAACGACAACGTGGTGGAGGGCCTCCAGCTGCTCGACCAGCCGGCCTTCAGCGTCCAGTACCACCCCGAAGCGGCGGCAGGACCGCACGACGCGGCCTACCTGTTCGACCGCTTCACGTCTTTGATGGAAACAGTCCCGATGGAGGGCCAGCGTGCCTAAGCGCACCGATATCCAGTCCGTCCTGGTCATCGGCTCCGGCCCGATCGTCATCGGCCAGGCCGCCGAGTTCGACTACTCCGGCACCCAGGCGTGCCGCGTCCTGCGCGCCGAGGGCCTGCGGGTCATCCTCGTCAACTCCAACCCGGCGACGATCATGACCGACCCGGAGATCGCCGACGCCACCTACGTCGAGCCGATCACCCCCGAGTTCGTCGAGAAGATCATCGCCAAGGAGCGCCCGGACGTCCTGCTGCCGACCCTCGGCGGCCAGACGGCCCTCAACACCGCGATCTCCATGCACGAGCAGGGTGTGCTGGAGAAGTACGGCGTCGAGCTGATCGGCGCCAACATCGAGGCGATCAACAAGGGCGAGGACCGCGACCTCTTCAAGGGAGTCGTCGAGGCCGTCCGCGCGAAGATCGGGCACGGCGAGTCCGCCCGCTCCGTCATCTGCCACACCATGGACGACGTCATCAGCGGCGTCGACACGCTCGGCGGCTACCCCGTCGTCGTCCGGCCCTCCTTCACCATGGGCGGCGCCGGCTCCGGCTTCGCGCACGACGAGGAGGAGCTGCGCCGGATCGCCGGCCAGGGCCTCACGCTCTCCCCGACCACCGAGGTGCTCCTGGAGGAGTCCATCCTCGGCTGGAAGGAGTACGAGCTGGAGCTGATGCGCGACAAGAACGACAACGTCGTGGTCGTCTGCTCCATCGAGAACTTCGACCCCATGGGCGTCCACACCGGTGACTCGATCACCGTCGCCCCGGCGATGACGCTGACGGACCGCGAGTACCAGCGGCTGCGCGACATCGGCATCGCGATCATCCGCGAGGTCGGCGTCGACACCGGCGGCTGCAACATCCAGTTCGCGGTCAACCCCGAGGACGGCCGCATCATCGTCATCGAGATGAACCCGCGCGTCTCCCGGTCCTCGGCGCTCGCCTCCAAGGCCACCGGCTTCCCGATCGCCAAGATCGCCGCCAAGCTGGCCGTCGGCTACACGCTCGACGAGATCCCGAACGACATCACCGAGAAGACCCCGGCGTCCTTCGAGCCGACGCTCGACTACGTCGTCGTGAAGGCCCCGCGCTTCGCCTTCGAGAAGTTCCCGTCGGCCGACTCCACCCTCACGACCACCATGAAGTCGGTCGGCGAGGCCATGGCGATCGGCCGCAACTTCACCGAGGCGCTGCAGAAGGCGCTGCGCTCGCTGGAGAAGAAGGGCAGCCAGTTCACCTTCGTGGGTGAGCCCGGTGACAAGGACGAGCTGCTGCGCGAGGCCGTCCGGCCCACCGACGGCCGCATCAACACCGTCATGCAGGCCATCCGCGCGGGCGCCACACAGGAGGAGGTCTTCGAGTCCACGAAGATCGACCCGTGGTTCGTCGACCAGCTGTTCCTGATCAAGGAGATCGCGGACGACCTGGCCGCCGCCGCCAAACTCGACCCCGAACTGCTCGCCGAGGCCAAGCGGCACGGCTTCTCCGACACCCAGATCGCCGAGATCCGCGGGCTGCGCGAGGACGTCGTCCGCGAGGTGCGGCACGCGCTGGGCGTGCGCCCGGTCTACAAGACGGTCGACACCTGCGCCGCCGAGTTCGCCGCCAACACGCCGTACTTCTACTCCTCCTACGACGAGGAGACCGAGGTCGCGCCGCGCGAGAAGCCCGCGGTGATCATCCTGGGCTCGGGCCCGAACCGCATCGGCCAGGGCATCGAGTTCGACTACTCCTGCGTCCACGCCTCCTTCGCGCTCAGCGACGCGGGCTACGAGACCGTGATGGTCAACTGCAACCCCGAGACCGTCTCCACGGACTACGACACCTCCGACCGCCTGTACTTCGAGCCGCTGACGCTCGAAGACGTGCT
This sequence comes from Streptomyces sp. NPDC002742, assembly GCF_042888885.1. Lineage (NCBI taxonomy): Bacteria > Bacillati > Actinomycetota > Actinomycetes > Kitasatosporales > Streptomycetaceae > Streptomyces > Streptomyces sp. NPDC002742. Next base: position 137,800 of record NZ_JBIAQF010000009.1, on the reverse strand, counting down.
GGAGATCGTCCACGCGGAGTCGCTGGCCGGCCCGATCGCCGGTGTGATCGTGCAGCTCGGCGGCCAGACCCCGCTCGGTCTGTCGCAGGCGCTCAAGGACAACGGCGTGCCGATCGTGGGCACCCCGCCCGAGGCCATCCACGCCGCCGAGGACCGCGGCGCCTTCGGACGCGTCCTCGCGGAGGCCGGCCTGCCGGCCCCCAAGCACGGCACCGCCACCACCTTCACCGAGGCCAAGGCCATCGCCGACGAGATCGGCTACCCCGTCCTGGTGCGCCCCTCGTACGTCCTCGGCGGGCGCGGCATGGAGATCGTCTACGACGAGACCCGGCTGTCGTCCTACATCGCCGAGTCCACCGAGATCAGCCCCACCCGGCCGGTCCTGGTCGACCGGTTCCTCGACGACGCGATCGAGATCGACGTCGACGCGCTGTACGACGGCGAGGAGCTCTACCTCGGCGGCGTCATGGAGCACATCGAGGAGGCCGGCATCCACTCCGGCGACTCGGCCTGCGCCCTGCCCCCGATCACCCTCGGCGGCTTCGACATCAAGCGGCTGCGCGCCTCCACCGAGGCCATCGCCAAGGGCGTCGGCGTCCGCGGTCTGATCAACATCCAGTTCGCGATGGCCGGCGACATCCTCTACGTCCTCGAAGCCAACCCGCGCGCCTCGCGCACCGTCCCCTTCACCTCGAAGGCGACCGCGGTGCCGCTCGCGAAGGCCGCCGCCCGCATCTCGCTGGGCGCGACCGTCGCCGAGCTGCGCGCCGAGGGCCTGCTCCCGGCGAACGGCGACGGCGGAACGCTGCCGTTCGACGCGCCGATCTCCGTCAAGGAGGCCGTCATGCCGTGGTCGCGCTTCCGCGACATCCACGGCCGCGGCGTCGACACGGTGCTCGGCCCGGAGATGCGCTCCACCGGCGAGGTCATGGGCATCGACTCGGTGTTCGGCACCGCGTACGCCAAGTCGCAGGCCGGCGCCTACGGCCCGCTGCCCACCAAGGGCCGCGCCTTCATCTCGGTCGCCAACCGCGACAAGCGCTCGATGATCTTCCCGGCGCGGGAACTCGTCGCCCACGGCTTCGAGCTGATGGCCACCTCCGGCACGGCCGAGGTGCTCAAGCGCAACGGCATCAACGCCACGGTCGTGCGCAAGCAGAGCGAGGGCGAGGGCCCGAACGGCGAGAAGACCATCGTGCAGCTCATCCACGACGGCGAGGTCGACCTCATCGTCAACACCCCGTACGGCACCGGCGGCCGCCTCGACGGCTACGAGATCCGCACGGCGGCCGTGGCCCGCTCGGTCCCGTGCCTGACGACGGTGCAGGCGCTCGCCGCCGCCGTCCAGGGCATCGACGCGCTCAACCACGGCGACGTGGGCGTGCGCTCGCTCCAGGAACACGCCGAGCATCTGACGGCGGCGCGCGACTAGCAGCCCTGAGGGGGACACCGGAAACGGTGTCCCCCTCTTCATGCGGCCCCCTGCCCCTTCAAGAGGCGCCCCTCACCGGGCACTTTCGAGGACATGATCATGTACAAGCTGTTCTTCAACCTCGTCTTCAAGCGGATGGACCCGGAGCAGGCCCACCACCTCGCCTTCCGCTGGATCCGGCTCGTCGCCCGCGTCCCCGTCCTGCGCACCTTCGTCGCCGCCGTGCTCGCACCCCGCTACAAGGAGCTGCGCACCGAGGCGCTCGGGCTGCGCATGCACGGCCCCTTCGGACTCGCGGCGGGCTTCGACAAGAACGCCGTGGCCATCGACGGGATGTCGATGCTGGGCTTCGACCACATCGAGATCGGCACGGTCACCGGGGAGCCGCAGCCCGGCAACCCCAAGAAGCGGCTGTTCCGCCTCGTGCCGGACCGCGCGCTGATCAACCGCATGGGATTCAACAACGAGGGCTCCGCGGCCGTCTCCGAGCGCCTGGCGGCCCGTATGCCCGTCTTCAGGACCGTCGTGGGCGTCAACATCGGCAAGACCAAGGCCGTTCCCGAGGCGGAGGCCGTCGCCGACTACGTGAAGTCCACCGAGCGCCTCGCCCGGCACGCCGACTACCTCGTCGTGAACGTGTCGTCCCCGAACACCCCCGGCCTGCGCGACCTCCAGGCCACCGAGGCGCTGCGCCCGCTGCTCAGCGCCGTCCGGGAGGCCGCCGACCGCGCCGTCACCGGCCGGCGCGTCCCGCTCCTGGTCAAGATCGCGCCCGACCTCGCCGACGAGGACGTCGACGCGGTCGCCGATCTCGCCGTAGAACTCGGCCTCGACGGGATCATCGCCACGAACACGACCATCGCGCGCGAGGGGCTCGGTCTGACGTCCGACCCCTCGGTGGTGAAGGAGACCGGTGGCCTCTCCGGCGCGCCGCTCAAGGCACGCTCCCTGGAGGTCCTGAGGCGCCTCTACGCGCGCGTGGGCGACCGCGTCACCCTGGTGGGCGTCGGCGGCATCGAGAACGCCGAGGACGCCTGGCAGCGCGTCCTGGCCGGCGCCACGCTGGTCCAGGGCTACAGCGCCTTCGTCTACGAGGGTCCCTTCTGGGGCCGCGCCATCCACAAGGGGCTCGCCGCCCGCCTGCGGACGAGCCCGTACGCCACCCTCGCCGACGCGGTCGGCGCCGACGTGAGGAAGTCCGAATGAGCCTGGAACCCTTCGGCGCGCGCCTGCGCCGCGCCATGGACGAGCGCGGTCCCCTGTGCGTGGGCATCGACCCGCACGCGTCCCTGCTCGCCGACTGGGGGCTCGGCGACGACATCGCGGGCCTGGAGCGCTTCAGCCGTACGGTCGTCGAGGCGCTCGCCGAGCGGGTCGCCGTCCTCAAGCCGCAGAGCGCGTTCTTCGAGCGGTTCGGCTCGCGCGGGATCGCCGTCCTGGAGAAGTCGGTCGAACAGGCGCGGGCGGCCGGGGCGCTGGTCGTGATGGACGCCAAGCGCGGCGACATCGGCTCGACCATGGCCGCGTACGCCGAGACCTTCCTGCGCAAGGACGCGCCGCTCTTCTCGGACGCGCTGACCGTCTCGCCGTACCTCGGCTACGGCTCGCTCAAGCCCGCGGTGGAGCTTGCGCGCGAGAGCGGCGCCGGGCTCTTCGTCCTGGCGCTCACCTCGAACCCGGAGGGCGGCGAGGTGCAGCACGCCGTCCGCGCGGACGGGCGCACCGTCGGGGCGACGATGCTCGGGCACCTCGCCGCCGAGAACGCGGACGAGCGGCCGCTCGGCTCCTTCGGAGCGGTCGTCGGCGCCACCCTGGGCGATCTCTCCTCCTACGACCTGGACATCAACGGCCCGCTCCTGGCACCCGGCATCGGTGCCCAGGGAGCGACGGCGGCCGATCTGGCGGGTGTCTTCGGATCCGCCGTGCGCAACGTCGTCCCGAACGTGAGCCGGGGTGTTCTGCGTCACGGTCCCGACGCGATGGCCCTGCGCGAGTCCGCGGAGGGGTTCGCGGAGGAGATCAGGGCGGCCGTGGCGGCCGCCTGAGTCCTCCGACAGCCGTTCGAGAGTCCTCCGACGAGTGCCTTCCGGGGGTCCCGAGTCTGAATACATTCTCAAATCCGGGGAGGTATGTCGGAAATGTCGGGCCCCAGGGAGGCTGACCAGGACTTTTCCTCTGTTCTCGCTGACTCCGGCGCACTTGCCCGCTAGTCTCCGTCGAGTGGAGGCACCTCCCATCGCCTCAAGGCGGTGGGGGGAGAACGGGCGAGCGTGTTGCCCGTGGCTCCCAGGTGTGGGGCGACTAGGTTCCTCACCGGTCCGTATCCGACAGTTCGACATCCGAGGTGACGTAGGCGTGGCTCTTCCGCCCCTTACCCCTGAACAGCGCGCAGCCGCGCTCGAAAAGGCCGCCGCGGCTCGCCGGGAGCGGGCCGAGGTCAAGAATCGACTCAAGCACTCCGGCGCCTCGCTTCACGAGGTCATCAAGCAGGGTCAGGAGAACGACGTCATCGGCAAGATGAAGGTCTCCGCTCTCCTGGAGTCCCTGCCGGGCGTGGGCAAGGTCCGCGCCAAGCAGATCATGGAGCGACTCGGGATCTCCGAGAGCCGCCGTGTGCGTGGTCTCGGCTCGAATCAGATCGCCTCTTTGGAGCGCGAGTTCGGTGGTTCCGGCGCCTGAGTCCTGGACACCCCGGGATTGCTGGAATAATCGCTGCATGAGTGAACGTCCGCGGCTGACCGTGCTCTCCGGCCCCTCAGGGGTCGGCAAGAGCACGGTCGTCGCTCATATGCGCAAGGAACACCCCGAGGTCTGGCTCTCGGTGTCGGCGACGACCCGCAAGCCGCGCCCCGGTGAGAAGCACGGTGTCCACTACTTCTTCGTCTCCGACGAAGAGATGGACAAGCTGATCGCCAACGGCGAGCTCCTGGAGTGGGCCGAATTCGCCGGCAACCGTTACGGGACTCCGCGCGCCGCCGTCCTGGAGCACCTGGAGTCGGGTGCACCGCTCCTGCTGGAGATCGATCTGCAGGGTGCCCGGCAGGTCCGCGAGTCCATGGAGGACGCGCTGCTCGTGTTCCTGGCCCCGCCCTCCTGGGAGGAATTGGTCCGCAGGCTCACCGGGCGGGGCACCGAGCCGCCCGAGGTGATCGAGCGCCGGCTGGACGCGGCCAGGATCGAACTGGCGGCTGAGCCGGAGTTCGATGTCACCCTGGTCAACACCTCCGTCGAGGACGTGGCGCGTGAGCTGCTAGCCTTGGTGGAAGTTGTTTGATCTTTCAGGTCAATTTCCACCATTCGGAAGGCAGAGCGTGTCCTCTTCCATCACTGCTCCCGAGGGCATCATCAACCCTCCGATCGACGAGCTCCTCGAGGCCACCGACTCGAAGTACAGCCTGGTGATCTACGCGGCCAAGCGTGCCCGCCAGATCAACGCGTACTACTCGCAGCTCGGCGAGGGCCTCCTCGAGTACGTCGGTCCGCTTGTCGACACCCACGTCCACGAGAAGCCGCTGTCGATCGCCCTGCGCGAGATCAACGCGGGTCTGCTGACCTCCGAGGCCGTCGAAGGCCCCGCTCAGTAGTCGTTCATCTGCTCATCCCAGGCCCGGCGGCGCGACTGCCGGGCCTGTGGTGTGTCATGGAGTTCGTACGTTTCCGAGCAGGGGAGAGACGGTGGACAAGCCGAGGGTCGTTCTGGGGGTCAGCGGTGGCATCGCCGCGTACAAGGCCTGTGAGCTGCTGCGACGACTGACGGAGTCGGGCCACGACGTGCGGGTCGTGCCCACCGCGTCCGCGCTGCACTTCGTCGGCGCCGCCACCTGGTCCGCGCTCTCGGGGCACCCCGTCTCCACCGAGGTCTGGTCGGACGTCCACGAGGTCCCGCACGTCCGTATCGGACAGAACGCCGACCTCGTCGTGGTCGCCCCCGCGACCGCCGACATGCTCGCCAAGGCCGCCCACGGACTGGCCGACGACCTCCTCACCAACACCCTGCTCACCGCCCGCTGCCCGGTCGTCCTCGCGCCCGCCATGCACACCGAGATGTGGGAGCACCCGGCGACCCAGGAGAACGTGGCGACCCTGCGGCGGCGCGGCGCGGTGGTCATCGAGCCCGCCGTGGGGCGGCTGACCGGCGCCGACACCGGCAAGGGGCGGCTGCCCGACCCGGGGGAGATCTTCGAGGTCTGCCGCCGCGTGCTCGCCCGCGGGGTCGCCGAGCCGGATCTCGCCGGCCGCCATGTCGTCGTCAGCGCGGGCGGTACCCGTGAACCCCTCGACCCGGTCCGCTTCCTCGGCAACCGTTCCTCGGGCAAGCAGGGGTACGCGCTCGCCCGCACCGCCGCCGCGCGAGGCGCCCGGGTCACGCTGATCGCGGCGAACACGGGCCTCGCGGACCCGGCCGGGGTCGACGTGGTCCAGGTCGGCACCGCCGTGCAGATGCGGGAGGCGGTGCTGAAGGCGGCCCCGGACGCCGACGTGGTGGTGATGGCGGCCGCGGTGGCGGACTTCCGTCCCCAGGCGTACGCGGCCGGGAAGATCAAGAAGAAGGACGGCCAGGAGCCGGAGCCGATCGTCCTCGTCCGCAATCCGGACATCCTCGCGGAGATCTCCGCCGACCGCGCGCGCCCCGGCCAGGTGGTGGTCGGATTCGCCGCCGAGACCGACGACGTCCTCGCCAACGGACGGACGAAGCTGGAGCGCAAGGGCTGCGATCTGCTGGTGGTGAACGAGGTGGGGGAGCGCAAGACCTTCGGCTCGGAGGAGAACGAGGCGGTGGTTCTCGGAGCCGACGGAAGTGAGACCCCAGTGCCCCACGGACCCAAGGAAGCGCTGGCCGAGACCGTTTGGGACCTGGTGACACGGCGACTGATGTGAAAGCTCGCTCATCGCATCTGTCACCCCAAAGGATGCAAAATCGGGCGTGGCGACCCTGGCGGAGAGCTACGGCGATGGCGCAGAATGCCCGTGCCGCAGGTCACAGGGGTTTCGAGAGGCGAGACAGGGGTCCCGCGGCTGAGTGCGACCGATAAACTGTTCTCGGACGACGCCGGGCGCAGCCCCCGTCCCGTCCACCAATGATCAGCCAGCAGCCGCTGCAACCACAGGGAGCGTTGTGTCCCGTCGCCTGTTCACCTCGGAGTCCGTGACCGAGGGTCACCCCGACAAGATCGCTGACCAGATCAGCGACACCATTCTCGACGCGCTTCTGCGCGAGGACCCGACATCCCGGGTCGCCGTGGAGACGCTCATCACGACCGGCCTGGTGCATGTGGCCGGAGAGGTCACGACCAAGGCGTACGCGCCGATCGCCCAGCTGGTCCGCGACAAGATCCTGGAGATCGGCTACGACTCGTCGAAGAAGGGCTTCGACGGGGCGTCCTGTGGCGTGTCGGTGTCGATCGGTTCCCAGTCCCCGGACATCGCGCAGGGCGTCGACACGGCGTACGAGTCCCGGGTCGAGGGCGACGAGGACGAGCTGGACAGGCAGGGCGCCGGCGACCAGGGTCTGATGTTCGGGTACGCGACGGACGAGACCCCGAACCTGATGCCGCTCCCGATCCACCTCGCGCACCGGCTCTCGCGCCGGCTGTCCGAAGTCCGCAAGAACGGGACCATCCCGTACCTGCGCCCCGACGGCAAGACCCAGGTCACCATCGAGTACGACGGCGACAAGGCGGTCCGTCTGGACACCGTCGTCGTCTCCTCGCAGCACGCGTCGGACATCGACCTGGAGTCCCTGCTCGCTCCCGACATCCGCGAGTTCGTGGTGGAGCCGGAGCTGAAGGCGCTGCTCGACGACGGCATCAAGCTGGAGACCGAGGGCTACCGCCTGCTGGTGAACCCGACCGGCCGCTTCGAGATCGGCGGCCCGATGGGCGATGCCGGCCTCACCGGCCGCAAGATCATCATCGACACGTACGGCGGCATGGCCCGGCACGGCGGCGGCGCCTTCTCGGGCAAGGACCCGTCCAAGGTCGACCGCTCCGCCGCGTACGCGATGCGCTGGGTCGCGAAGAACGTCGTGGCCGCGGGTCTCGCCTCGCGCTGCGAGGTCCAGGTCGCCTACGCCATCGGCAAGGCCGAGCCGGTCGGTCTGTTCGTGGAGACCTTCGGTACCGAGAAGGTCGACGCCGAGAAGATCGAGACCGCCATCACGGACGTCTTCGACCTCCGTCCGGCTGCCATCATCCGCGACCTCGACCTGCTCCGGCCGATCTACGCGCAGACCGCCGCGTACGGCCACTTCGGCCGCGAGCTGCCCGACTTCACGTGGGAGCGGACGGACCGCGTGGACGCCCTGCGCAAGGCCGCGGGCCTGTAGTCCGCGAAGGCTTCGTCAGAGCCGTGAGGCCCGGCACCCCGAGGGGTGCCGGGCCTCACGGCTGTTCGGAACGGGGTCAGGGCCTCACGGCCGCGCGGAAAAGGAGTCGCCCCGGCGGCCCGTCCTCCGTACGCTGGTGATCTCCCGGTGCGATGGCCGCGGTTACTTCGGTGGAGTACGCCCGTGGCGTGCGTGCGGTGAATCTGGATCACGTTCCGCTGCCGCCTTGATCTCGGGAGAACCGACGTCGCCCCGCCCGGCGCGACGGCCGCGGATATTTCCGGGGCCGATGGCCCCTCGCAGGTTCGCATCCTGCTGCCGGTCCCCGACCGGTATGGCCGAGCGATCCATGGCGAAGGCACCCTCAGGGTGTTCACGCTCCGCGGCCGGCCTGATCTCGGGCAGGCGGCGCTGTCGGTGCGGTCTGGTAGGAATACTGCTGTGAGCAGCGCGAACGGGCGACCCGACGACAGTGCGCGCGGCGCGGGTGGCACCGACGGCGCGCCGCCCGAGCAGCTTGCGCTGATCCGGGAGGCCGTGCGCCGGGCCAAGGCACCGAAGGCGAAGCCGCGGACCTGGCGGGGAGCCGCGCTCGCGAAGGAACTGCCCGTCGCGCGCGTGCTCGTCGACAAAGGCGTGCTGCACCTCGACCGCTACTTCGACTACGCCGTGCCCGAGGACCTCGACGAGGCCGCCCAGCCGGGTGTACGGGTGCGGGTGCGGTTCGGCGCCGGCGGACGCAATGTGCGGGAGGGGCGGCGCGAGGGCGGCGGTCTGATCGACGGATACCTCGTCGAACGGGTCGCCGAGTCCGACTACTCGGGGCCGCTGGCCGCCCTCGCCCAGGTCGTCTCGCCCGAGCCCGTCCTCGGGCCCGAACTGCTGGGACTCGCCCGCGCCGTCGCCGACCGGTACGCGGGTTCGCTCGCCGACGTGCTGCAACTGGCCGTGCCGCCCCGGCACGCCCGCGCCGAGGCGCGGGAGTCGCCGGCTCCACCACCGCCGCCCGCCGCACCCGGCCCCGGGACCTGGCTGCGGTACGGGAGAGGGGCGGACTTCCTCGCCTCGCTCGCCTCCGGTGGTGCCCCGCGCGCCGTGTGGACCGCGCTGCCCGGTCCCGAGTGGGCCGAGGAGATCGCCCGCGCGGTGCAGGCGACGCTCGCCTCCGGGCGCGGCGCGCTGGTCGTCGTACCGGCCGGGCGGCCCGCGGCCCGCGTCGACACCGCCCTGAAGGCCTTGCTGGGGGAGGGGCAGCACGCCGTGCTGACCGCCGACGCCGGACCGGAGCGGCGCTACCGCGAGTGGCTCGCCGTACGGCGGGGGTCCGTACGGGCCGTGGTCGGTACCCGGGCCGCCATGTTCGCGCCCGTACGGGATCTGGGACTTGTCGTCGTCTGGGACGACGGCGACGACGGACACAGCGACGACAACGCCCCCTTCCCGCATGTCCGGGAGGTGCTGGAGCTGCGTGCCTCGCGCGACAAGTGCGGCTTCCTGCTGGGGGGGTGGACCTGCACGGTGGAGGCGGCGCAACTGGTCGAGAGCGGATGGGCGCTGCCGCTGGCCGCCGACCGGGACCAGGTGCGCGCCGCCGCGCCGCTGGTGCGGACCGTCGGGGACGGCGATCTCGCGCGCGACGAGGCCGCTCGGGCCGCCCGGCTGCCCACGCTCGCCTGGCAGATCGTCAGGGAGGGGCTGCGGCAGGGGCCCGTGCTGGTCCAGGTTCCCCGGCGGGGATATGTGCCCCGGATGGCGTGTGCCCAGTGCCGGGCGCCCGCACGGTGCCGGCACTGCGCGGGACCGTTGGAGGCGCGGGACGCCCAGGCACTGTGCTGCGCGTGGTGCGGGCGGGACGAGACGGCCTGGCACTGCCAGGAGTGCGGAGGGTTCCGGCTGCGGGCGCAGGTCGTCGGCGCCCGCCGGACCGCCGAGGAACTGGGACGGGCGTTCCCGGCCGTGCCGGTGCGCACGTCCGGGCGGGAGCAGGTGCTGGACACGGTGTCCGCGGCGCCCGCCCTGGTGGTGAGCACCCCCGGGGCCGAACCCGTCGCCGAGGGCGGATACGCGGCGGCCCTGCTGCTCGACGGCTGGGCGATGCTCGGACGGCCCGACCTGCGGGCCGGTGAGGACGCGTTGCGCCGGTGGACGGGGGCCGCCGCGCTCGTCCGCCCGCAGGGAGCGGGCGGCACGGTCGTGGTCGTCGCGGAACCGACCCTGCGGCCGGTGCAGGCGCTCGTACGGTGGGATCCCGTCGGGCACGCGGTGCGTGAACTCGCAGAGCGGGCCGAGCTGGGATTTCCGCCCGTCTCCCGGATGGCCGCGGTGTCCGGGGCGCCGGAGGCGCTCGCCGGGTTCCTTGCCGCCACCGAACTGCCGCCGGGCGCCGAGGTGTTGGGGCCGGTACCGCTGCCGGCCGGCGAGGCCGGGCGGCCCCGGCGGCCCGGTGGACCGCCTCCCGGGGAGCCGGGGGAGCGGGTGCTCATCCGGGTACGCCCCGGGAGCGGCGCCGCGCTGGCGGCCGCGCTGAAGAGCGCGCAGGCGGCGCGGCTGGCCCGTGGTGGCGGCGAGCCCGTACGGATCCGGATCGATCCGCCCGACATCGGGTGACATCCCGTGAGGCCGCCCGCGATCCGGGGAGGTCGCGCGAACGGGCGTCGCGGAGCACGTGATGTGCGGGCGCCGACGTGGACCGCGGGGTGAGCGGTGCGTATGGGCCGCGGGCATGGGGAGCGGGCGTGAATGGTCGGCGGGGAGCAGGGAGTTGGACCGGGCTGGAAGCCGGGGTGTGGACGGGACAGGTGTGGACGTGGGCCTGCCCCCCGGGGGTCTTGGCGCCGGGAGGCAGCTGTCGTCTCAGAGGGTCGGTCAGCCGTTGCGCGGGCCGGGGAAGGCCGTGGACCTGACCTCGTCGCGCAGGGTGGGGCTGCCCGCCGTCGGCTGGGTCGGCATGGAGCGGGCGGCGGGGACGGTCGGCACGGAGGGGAGAGCGGCGTTGACGGCGACCGGGTGCGTGTCGGCTGTCTCCGTGGCGCGCTCCGCCTCGGCGGCGGCCTGGGCGGTGGCGCGCCGCGCGCCGTAACGACGGTGCACCGCCTGCTTGGTGACCCCGAGGGCCGACCCCACCGCGTCCCAGGAGAAGCCGAGCGAGCGGTCGAAGTCCACGGCGGCCGTGACCAGGGTCTCGACGCTGTCCCGCAGTTCCTGGGCGAGACGGACGGTCGGGGCGGGAGCGCGTCCGTAGACGACGAAGCCCGTGGAGGGGCCGGAGCGGCGCGGGCGGTATACGTTGCCCAACTGGGCGGTGAGCGTGCGCAGTGCGTCCACCTGCCGGCGGACCCGCTCGATGTCCCGCACCAGCAAGTGCAGGCTGGCCCGAGCCTGGGCGTCGTGGGTTGCGTGGTCGGCCATGAACAAGCCTCTCGAACCGGCGTTGAAAAGGATCGGGCCGCGAATGTGCGGCCCGCTGTGGTCAACTCTTTCTTGACCAACGCGTAGACGGGTGAGTGGTCACGCTGCGGGGGCGCGAGGCCATACGCACGGGGCGCGTCCCGCCCTGTACGCCCCCTGTCGTGTGGCGAACGCGCCCCACCTGGGGATGAGCGGGCCGCAGCACCCGTGCCGATCCCCGGCCATCACCGTTCGTGCCGACGCGCGGGCAGCGACACCGCCCGTGCGGGCCCGACGACATGGCTCCTGACGAACCCCCGAGCCCTTGAGCCCCGCGCGGCATAGACTGGTGCGCTGCCCCGTGCTCCGCCTGAACCGGCACGCGCGCGGGGGATGGAAGAGCTCCCGCCCGAGAGGCCAACCGCCACCCATGAAGCTCGTCTTCGCAGGTACCCCCGAGGTCGCCGTTCCCGCACTGGACGCCCTGATCGCCTCCGGGCGGCACGAGGTGGCCGCCGTCGTGACCCGGCCGGACGCGCCGGCCGGACGGGGGCGCCGGCTCGTCGCGAGTCCGGTCGCCGTGCGGGCGGAAGAGGCCGGGATCGAGGTGCTCAAGCCGGTGAAGCCCCGGGACGAGGAGTTCCTGGCCCGGCTGCGGGAGATCGGCCCGGACTGCTGTCCCGTCGTCGCGTACGGGGCGCTGCTGCCCCGGGTCGCCCTCGACATCCCCGCCCAGGGCTGGGTCAACCTGCACTTCTCGCTGCTGCCGGCCTGGCGCGGCGCCGCCCCCGTCCAGCACGCGATCATGGCCGGCGACGAGATCACCGGCGCCACCACCTTCCTGATCGAGGAGGGGCTCGACTCGGGACCGGTCTACGGGACCGTCACCGAGGAGATCCGCCCCACCGACACCAGTGGTGACCTGCTGACGCGGCTCGCCTTCGCCGGCTCCGGACTGCTCGCCGCGACGATGGACGGGATCGAGGACGGCACGCTCAAGGCCGTACCGCAGCCCGCCGACGGGATCAGCACGGCGTCGAAGATCACCGTCGAGAGCGCCCACATCGACTGGGCCGCCCCGGCGCTGCGCGTCGACCGCATGGTGCGCGGGTGCACCCCCGCCCCCGGCGCCTGGACCGCCTTCCGCGCCGAGCGGCTCAAGCTCATCCAGGTCGCGACGGTGTCCGACCGCACGGACCTCGCCCCGGGCGAGTTGTCCGTCGCCAAGAACAACGTGTACGTGGGCACCGGTTCCTACGCCGTCGAGCTCCTCTGGGTGCAGGCCCAGGGCAAGAAGCCGATGCGCGCGGCGGACTGGGCCCGCGGGGTGCGGATCTCCTCCGGGGAGCGCCTCGGCGTCTGACGTCGGCCCTGCGGCGTACGCTGATGAGCGCATCTTTTTCCTGGATACCGGAGCACCTTTTTCGTGAGTGAGCAGCCCCGTCGGCCGCAGAAGCCCGGCAAGCCCTACCGCCGCCCCCAGAAGGACCCGGTCCGCATGCTCGCCTTCGAGGCGCTGCGGGCCGTGGACGAGCGGGACGCGTACGCGAACCTCGTCCTGCCGCCGCTGCTGCGCAAGGCGCGCGAGAAGGGCGACTTCGACACCCGGGACGCGGCGCTCGCGACCGAGCTGGTGTACGGCACGCTGCGCCGCCAGGGGACGTACGACGCCGTCATCTCGGCCTGTGTCGACCGGCCGCTGCGGGAGGTCGACCCGCCGGTCCTCGATGTGCTCAGCCTCGGTGTCCACCAGCTCCTCGGCACCCGCATCCCGACGCACGCCGCCGTCTCCGCCTCCGTCGAGCTGGCCAGGGTGGTGCTCGGCGACGGCCGGGCCAAGTTCGTGAACGCGGTGCTGCGCAAGGTCGCGCGGCAGGACCTCGACGCCTGGCTGGAACAGGTCGCGCCGCCGTACGACGAGGACCCCGAGGCCCACCTCGCCGTCGTTCACTCGCACCCGCGCTGGGTCGTCTCCGCGCTGTGGGACTCGCTGGGCGGCGGCCGGGCGGGTATCGAGGACCTGCTGGAGGCCGACAACGAGCGGCCCGAGGTGACCCTCGTCGCCCGGCCCGGACGCTCCACCTCCGAGGAGATCCTCGACGCCCTCGACGAGGACTCCGCGCTTCCCGGGCGCTGGTCGCCGTATGCCGTGCGGCTCACCGAGGGCGGCGAGCCGGGCGCCATCGACGCCGTACGCGAGGGCCGTGCGGGCGTCCAGGACGAGGGCAGCCAGCTCGTCGCGATCGCCCTCGCGAACGCGCCGCTCGACGGGCCCGACCGGGTCTGGCTGGACGGCTGCGCCGGACCCGGCGGCAAGGCCGCGATGCTGGCGGGCCTCGCCGCCCAGCGCGGCGCGACGCTGCTCGCCTCCGAGAAGCAGCCGCACCGGGCGGGGCTCGTCGCCAAGGCGCTCGCCGGGAACCCCGGCCCCTACCAGGTCATCGCCGCCGACGGCACCCGCCCGCCGTGGCGGCCGGGCACCTTCGACCGGGTGCTCATGGACGTGCCCTGCACGGGTCTGGGCGCGCTGCGCCGCCGTCCCGAGGCCCGCTGGCGGCGTCGTTCCGAGGACCTCGAAGGCTTCGCGCCGCTCCAGCGCGGGCTGCTGCGCACGGCGCTCGAATCGGTACGGGTCGGCGGTGTCGTCGGGTACGCGACCTGTTCGCCGCACCTCGCGGAGACCCGCGCGGTCGTCGACGACGTCCTCAAGCACTTCGAGGACGGTTCCGCCGAGCTGCTCGACGCCCGTCCACTGCTGCCCGGCGTGCCCGCCCTGGGGGACGGCCCCGACGTACAGCTGTGGCCGCACCTGCACGGGACGGACGCGATGTACCTGGCCCTGATCCGCCGAACGGGCTGACCATCTCTCGGCGCGACTGGTCCATCCGGCCGAGCCGCGCCGTCTGGCTTCGTTCGGCCGAGCCGCCCGGCTTTGCGGAGCCGCGCCGTCTGGCTTCGTTCGGCCGAGCCGCCCTGTTTCGCTGACCGCGTTCCCGGCTTGGCTCGGCCGCGCCGCCCAGCTTTTGCGGAGCCGCGCCGCCCAGCTTCGCTCGGTCGCGCTCCCCGGCTTGGTCGGGCCCGCGATGGACGGCGCTGCCCGCCTGCCCGCCCTGAGCCCGCTTGCTTCGATCCGCTTCGTCAGCCGGGCGGCGGAGCCGGATTCGGGGGCTCCCCGGGCTCCCCGGGCTCCCCGGGCTCCCCGGGCTCTCGGGATCCTCCGGCCGTCCGGGGATCCCCGGACGTTCCAGGCCCCGCGGGTCCTCGGGGGACCCCGGAAGGGTCCGGCTCCGCTCCGTCGGCGGGCCGGTCCGCTCCGTCCTCGTGCGCGAGCCGGTGTGGCCACCACACCTTCGGGCCGACGTCGAGGAAGAGCGCGGTGACGAGCACCGAGCGCACCACGAAGGTGTCCAGGAGCACGCCCAGGGCGACCGCGAAGCCGATCTCCGCGAACCCCACGATCGGCAGGGTGCCGAGCGCCGCGAACGTGCCCGCGAGGACGAGGCCGGCCGAGGTGATCACCGCCCCGGTGGTGGCGAGCCCGGTCACCACACCGGCGCGGGTGCCCTTGTGCGCGGCCTCCTCGCGGATGCGGGTGGTCAGGAAGATGTTGTAGTCGATACCGAGTGCCACCAGGAACACGAAGACGAACAGCGGGAAGGCCACGTCCTCGCCCGCGTAGTCGAAGACGTGCCGGAAGGCCAGGGCGCTCACCCCGAGGGCGGTGGCCAGGGACAGGACCACGGTCCCGATCAGCAGGAGCGGGGCGACCAGAGCCCGCAGCAGGACGCTCAGGACCAGCAGGACCACCAGCAGGACGAGCGGGATGACCAGGTAGTTGTCGTGCGTCTGGGCCTTCTCCATGTCGAGCAGGGCCGCCGAGCCGCCGCCCACCTTCGCGTCGGCACCGGGGACGGCGTGCACCGCGTCGCGTACCCGCTCCACCGTGGCCTTCGCCGCCGCGCTGTCGGCGGGGGCACGGGTGGTCGCCTCGAACAGTACCCGGCCGCCGTGCACGGGCGCGGTGCCCGGCGGCACACCGATACTCGTCGGCACCACACCCGGGTCCGCGGCCACGGCATGGCCGACCTCCCTGCCCTGGGCCGTGTTGGACACGATGACCAGGGGATCCCCGTCGCCCGCGGGGAAGTAGCGCGCCGACACCTGCTGGCCGACGATCGAGTCCGGTTTCCCGGTGAACTGGTCGGCGTTGGAGATGCCCGCGGCCCGCAGCTGGATCAGGCCCAGGGACAGCACCGCGAGCGCGAGTGCCGTGGCGACCCAGGTGGTCCGTGGGCGACGGGCGATCCGGCGGCCCATACGTGCCCAGACGCCGCTCTTGGTCGGATCGGGCGAGCCGACGTGCGGGACGGCGGGCCAGAAGATCCAGCGCCCGAAGACCAGCAGCAGGGCGGGGAAGAGCGTGAGCATGGTCAGCAGGGCGACGCCCACGCCGATCGCCGCGACCGGGCCGAGGCCCCGTGTGGAGTTCATCTCGGCGACCAGGAGAACCAGCATGCTCAGCACGACCGTCGCGCCGGAGGCGAGGATGGCCGGCCCTGCCCGGTTCATGGCGAGCGCCATCGCCTCGTGGCGGTCCTCGTGGCGGCGCAGCTCCTCGCGGTAGCGGGCGACCAGCAGCAGCGCGTAGTCGGTCCCCGCGCCGAACACGAGCACGGTGAGGATGCCCGCGCTCTGGCCGTTGACCGTCAGACCGGCGTGTTTCGCCAGCAGATAGATCAGCGCCTGTGCCGTGAACAGGGCGACGACCACGCCGAGCAGCGGGACGAACAGCAGGGTCGGGCTGCGGAAGGTGATCAGCAGCATCACGACGACGACGGCCATCGCGGCGTAGAGCAGGGTCGAGTCGATGCCCTTGAAGGCATTGGAGGAGTCCGCGGCGGTACCGCCCGGCCCGGTGATGTGCACGGAGAGCCCGTCGGCGCCCTTGCCCACCTGGTGCCGGATCGAGTCGACGGCGGGGCCGATCCGCTGCCAGCCGGACGCGTTCATGGTGATGGGGATGTAGATCTGGGCCGCGCGCGGATCGGTCGGACGGTCGAAGACCGGTCCCCGGGTCTCCGCCCCGCGAATGCCGTGTTCCCGCAGAGCCGTCACCTGCTGGACGTCCTCGGCGATCTGCCGCCGGTCCTGCGGCGTCAGGCCGTCCGGGCGCGCGTAGACGACGACCGCGGGAATCTGCTCGGGCCGGAACTCGTTCGAGATGTCGAGGACTTGGGTGGACTCGGCCGAGCCCGGCAGCCAGGACTGGGCGTCGTTGTCCTGGGCGTCGCTCAGCTTCGCTCCGAGCGGTGCCACGAAGACGAGCACCAGCAGCCACAGGGCCAGGACCAGCCACTTGGACCGGCGTCCGCACACGACCCCGATGGCCGCGCGCTTCCAGGCGTCGAGCCGCTTCATGCCCACCCCCGAGGTCGGACGCAGCGCCGCTGGGCCGCCCAGCATGGCATGCCGGACCGTCGCGGGACATCAGCGGAACAACCCAGGTCCGGACCGAGGCGGGCAACCGGCCCGAGGCATGGCAGTCTTGGGGCATGGCCGTGCAGATCAACCCCAGCATCCTGTCCGCCGACTTCGCCCGTCTTGCCGAGGAGGCAAAGGCGGTGGAAGGCGCGGACTGGCTCCATGTCGACGTCATGGACAACCATTTCGTACCGAACCTCACGCTCGGGGTGCCGGTCGTAGAGTCTTTGGCCCGTGCGACGGACATTCCGCTGGACTGCCATCTGATGATCGAGGAGCCCGATCGGTGGGCGCCGCAGTACGTGGAAGCCGGTGCCGGCTCCGTCACCTTCCACGTGGAGGCGGCCGCCGCGCCCGTCCGGCTCGCACGCGAGATCCGGGCCAAGGGTGCCCGCGCCTCCATGGCGCTCAAGCCGGCGACGCCCATCGAGCCGTACGAGGACCTGCTGCCCGAGCTCGACATGCTCCTGATCATGACGGTCGAGCCCGGATTCGGGGGCCAGGCCTTTCTCGACATCATGCTCCCGAAGATCCGCCGGACGCGCGAGTTGATCAGCAAGCACGGTCTGGAACTGTGGCTCCAGATCGACGGCGGTGTCTCGGCGTCGACCATCGAGCGGTGCGCGGACGCGGGGGCCGACGTGTTCGTCGCCGGTTCGGCGGTGTACGGGGCCGCGGACCCGGCGCAGGCGGTACGTGCACTGCGCACCCAGGCACAGGAGGCGACGGCCCATGCATCGTGGGCGTGCGACCACTGAACCAAGGGAACGTGAACGCCGTCCATCAGGGCGGATCAAGTGCGCCGGATCTGCAAGGATGAACGGCGAATCCAGAGTGTGAACAGAAGTGAGGAGATCGCCGTGTCGGGTATGTCGGCGGGCCGGTCAGCCATGCGGATGGGACCCGCTGAGCTGGTCCAGGCGGCGGCCATGGCCCGCCGCTTCTACCTCGAGGGCAAATCCAAGATCCAGATCGCCGAGGAGTTCGGCGTCAGCCGCTTCAAGGTGGCCCGGGTCCTGGAGACCGCTCTCGAACGGGATCTCGTGAGGATCGAGATCCGCGTCCCCGCCGAGCTGGACGCGGAGCGCTCGGACGCGCTGCGTGCCCGCTACGGCCTGCGGCACGCCGTGGTCGTCGAGTCACCGGCCGAGGCCGAGGAGTCGCCCGACCCGGAGAACCTCGGTGAGGTGGCCGCCGACCTGCTCGGCGAGCTCGTCAACGAGGGCGATGTTCTCGGCCTCGCCTGGGGCCGCTCCACGATCCACATGGCGGCGGCGCTGGACCGGCTCCCGCCGTGCACCGTGGTGCAGCTGACGGGCGTGTACGACGCCGGGACCGCCGAGCGCGGCTCCGTCGAGGCCGTCCGGCGTGCCGCGCAGGTGTCGGGCGGCGACGCCCACCCCATCTACGCGCCGATGCTGCTGCCCGACGCGGCCACCGCGGCGGCGCTGCGCAACCAGACGGGGATCGCCCGCGCCTTCGAGTACTTCGACAAGGTGACGGTCGCCTGCGTGTCCATCGGCTCCTGGGAGCCCGGCATCTCCACGGTGCACGACATGCTCAGCGACGAGGAGCGCGCGCACTACGCGTCCCTCGGTGTCGCCGCCGAGATGTCCGCGCACCTCTTCGACGCCGAGGGCCGGCGGGTCGGGCGTGACCTGGGCGAGCGCTGCATCACGGTCGAGGCCGACCGGCTGCGCCGTATCCCCGAGGTCGTCGCCATAGCGGGCGGTCAGCGCAAGGCGGCCGCCATCGACGCGGTGCTGCGGTCCGGGCTCGTCACCAGCCTGGTGACGGACACCTCGGCCGCGGACGCGCTGATGACGGCTGGACCGCCCCCGCGTCCGGCCCTGAACCGGGCGGACCCGGACGGGCCCTGAGGTCTCCATCCAGCGCGCGCCGCGAGGGGACGGCCGTGACAGCATCGACGTCATGCTGCTGCGGCCGTCCCCTCGCGCGTTCGCGGGCCGCCTGTTCGCCGGACTGCTGGTCTGTCTGACGGTCCTGCTGACGGGCTGCTCGTCGACGGGCACCACCGGCTCGGGCGACCCCGCGGCCACGGCCGCGAGCGGTGCCACGGCGGTCCCGTCCTGGGCCGGTGGCCTGCCGGTCGTCCCCGCGGCCGCGCTCCCCGCCGAGGCGCGGGCGACCCTCGTCCTCATCGACGGCGGCGGCCCCTTCCCGTACGCCAAGGACGGCGCCGTCTTCGGCAATTTCGAGCGGGAACTGCCGGGGCGCGCCAGGGGTTACTACCACGAGTACACGGTGCGGACCCCGGGCGAGCGCGACCGCGGGGCCCGGCGCATCGTGACCGGGCAGCACGGCGAGATCTACTACACCGACGATCACTACGACTCGTTCAAGGCGGTGCTGAGATGACGCACGGTCCGCTCGCGCAGGTGTGCCGTTCGGCCGGGTGGCAGGTCACCGAGCTCGATCTCACCGGGATTCTCGACAAGTCCGGGTTCATGGAGCGCTGTGTCCGCGCCCTCGACCTGCCGGAGTGGTTCGGGCGGAACTGGGACGCGCTCGCCGACGTCCTCGGCGACCCCGACTGGGGACCGGCCAGTCCGGGCAGGCTGCTCGTGGTGACCGGCTGGCGACCCTACGCGCGCACGCGGCCCGACGAGTGGGAGACCGCCCAGGAGGTACTTCAGTCGGCCTCCGGCCACTACCAGCAGTTCGACGCCACCCTGTCGGTCGTCCTCATCCTTGGAGGATCCGACCAATTGCCCCCTGACCAGCCTGGATGATCTGTCCGGGGACCGCACGGGGGCTGTCATGGGAGAATGAAGTACGTGCTCTTCCCCCTGGCTGACCTGTCCGGGGGCCACCTCTGATCGACTGGGATGTGCAGCACGTGCGTTTCCTCAACGACATCCAGCCCCCGTACGACCTGACGTACGACGACGTCTTCATGGTGCCCAGCCGCTCCGCGGTCGGCTCGCGCCAGGGCGTGGACCTCAGCTCTCCGGACGGCACGGGCACCACCATCCCGCTCGTCGTCGCCAACATGACGGCGATCGCGGGCCGCCGGATGGCCGAGACCGTCGCCCGCCGCGGGGGCCTTGTCGTCATCCCGCAGGACATCCCGATCGAGGTCATCACCGAGGTCGTCTCCTGGGTCAAGGGACGCCATCTGGTGCTCGACACCCCGATCCGCCTCGAGCCCCACCAGACCGTCGCCGACGCACTGGCGCTGCTGCCCAAGCGCGCGCACAACGCGGGCGTCGTCGTGGACGAGGACAGCCGTCCGGTCGGTGTGGTCACCGACGCCGACCTCACCGGTGTGGACCGCTTCACCCAGTTGTCCGAGGTCATGTCCAAGGACCTGCTGCTCCTCGACGCGGACATCGAGCCCCGCGAGGCGTTCAACACGCTCGACGGCGCCAACCGCCGCTACGCCCCAGCCGTGGACGCGGACGGCAAGCTGGCCGGCATCCTCACCCGCAAGGGCGCCCTGCGCGCCACCCTGTACACGCCGGCCACCGACGCGCGCGGCCGCCTGCGCATCGCCGCCGCCGTCGGCATCAACGGCGATGTGGCGGGCAAGGCCAAGCAGCTCCTGGACGCGGGCGTCGACACGCTCGTCATCGATACGGCGCACGGTCACCAGGAGTCGATGATCAGCGCCGTCAGGACGGTGCGCGCGCTCGACCCGCAGGTGCCGATCGTCGCGGGCAACATCGTGGCCGCCGAGGGCGTCAAGGACCTGATCGACGCGGGCGCCGACATCATCAAGGTCGGCGTCGGCCCCGGCGCGATGTGCACCACCCGGATGATGACCGGCGTCGGCCGGCCGCAGTTCTCCGCGGTCCTGGAGTGCGCGGCCGAGGCCAAGAAGTACGGCAAGCACGTGTGGGCCGACGGCGGTGTCCGCCACCCGCGTGACGTGGCGATGGCACTGGCCGCCGGTGCCTCGAACGTCATGATCGGCTCCTGGTTCGCCGGTACGTACGAGTCCCCGGGCGACCTCCAGCAGGACGCCGACGGGCGCCTGTACAAGGAGTCGTTCGGCATGGCCTCCGCGCGGGCCGTGAAGAACCGCACCAGCGAGGAGTCCGCGTACGACCGGGCCCGCAAGGCGTTGTTCGAGGAGGGCATCTCCACCTCGCGGATGTTCCTCGACCCGTCCCGTCCGGGCGTCGAGGACCTGATCGACTCGGTCATCGCGGGCGTCCGTTCCTCCTGCACCTACGCGGGCGCGAACTCCCTGGAGGAGTTCGCCGAGAACGCGATCGTCGGCATCCAGAGCGCGGCCGGCTACGCCGAGGGCAAGCCTCTGCACGCCAGCTGGAGCTGACCCGCCCCTGTTCCCCGTACGGCCCCTGTTCCCCGCTCGGGAGCAGGGGCCGTACGCGTGCCCCGGCCGCGAACAGTCGCCGTACGCGTGGGCGGACGCCGGTGTGCCCCGCCCGGTTCGCGGCCCGATTCCGTCAGGCCTTCTTGACGTCAAGCCTGCTTGACGTGACGCTGGAGACATGACGACGACACCGCAGAGCATCGAGGGGCAGTACACCCTGCTGACCGCCGTGGCCCGGCTGGACGAGCTGCGCGTGCGCGACTCGCTGGCCGGGGCGGGCAGTGACGCGGAGGCGCTCGACCGTGCCGGACTCCTGGAACTGCTCGCGCTCAGCGAGGTCGTGGCGCAGAAGGCGGCGTACGGCCGTCAGCTCACCGTGCGCGCCGCCCGTGAGGCGGGCGCCTCCTGGTCCCAGATCGGCGCGGCCCTCGGCACCAGCAAGCAGGCCGCATGGGAGGCCCATACGCGCTGGATCGACGCGCAGGCGGCGGTGTACGGACAGCCCGGACGGCTGGGCTTCGACGAGGAGGACGTGGCACGGGCGCGAGCCGTGGCGGGGGAGCCGGACGAGAGCTGACGCCCTGTCGATTCGGCTTTCTCGTCGGTCGATGTCGCCGTCGCCGTGCTGCGCCGGACGCGCCCGGCCGTGCGCCGCACTTTCCGGGTTCCGCTCGCACCGGTGCTGTCCGCGATCGGCTTCCTGCTGTGCGTGTGGATGATGGCCAGTCTCTCCGCCGTGACCTGGGTGGTCTTCGGCGTCTGGATGGCCGTCGGGCTCGTGTTCTACTTCAGTTACGGCTACCGCCGGTCCCGTACGGCGACCGCGGAACCCGTCGCCGAGCAACCGTAGAACTCCTCGCAGAAAAGTGAACCACCCGCAGTGCTGAACGATCTCGACGAACGCATCGTGCACGCCCTCGCCGAGGACGCCCGTCGCTCCTACGCGGACATCGGGCAACTGGTCGGCCTGTCCGCGCCCGCCGTGAAGCGGCGGGTCGACCGGCTGCGGGCCACCGGGGCCATCACCGGGTTCACCGTGCGGGTGGACCCGGCGGCGCTCGGCTGGGAGACGGAGGGCTTCGTCGAGATCTACTGCCGGCGGAACACCTCGCCCGAGACCATCCAGCGCGGTCTGGAGCGCTATCAGGAAGTCGTGGCCGCCTCCACCGTCACCGGGGAGGCGGACGCGGTGGTGCAGGTCTTCGCCTCTGACATGCGGCACTTCGAGCGGGTCCTCGAACGGATCGCGGGGGAGCCGTTCGTGGAGCGGACGAAGTCCGTGCTGGTGCTTTCGCCGTTGCTGCGGAGGTTTTCCTCGGGGTCGCCTACGTAGTCGGCGCCCCCATCAACGCTGGTGCGCCTCAGGGGGTGGGGGTCCTGCCTCTGCGCGGCTGCGGGATTGTTGTGGCTGGGCGCGCAGTTCCCCGCGCCCCTGACGGGCGCTCCCGCGCCCGGAGCTGACCGCTACTCCGCCGTCTTCCTCGCCAAGGCGTTGTTGCCGATGGAGTTGTGGACGCTGAAGCTCACGGCGTCCGAGCGGTAGCGGTCGTCGGACCATTCCACCGGGCGGCCCTCTCGGGTGGTGGTCACGCGGCGGACGCGCAACAGGGGGCTGGTGCGGCGGACCCCGAGGAGGTCGGCGTCCTGGGCGCCCGCCGCGACGGCGTCGATGACGTGCTCGCCGTACGCGAAGACCAGGCCGGTGTCCTCGAAGAGCCGCTGGGTGACGGAGGGGCACCCGGGCTCGATCGCCGCCACGGCGGGGGAGATCCAGTCCGCGTACACCGTGCGCTCCAGCAGGACCGGCTCGCCGTCCAGGCCTCGCACCCGAAGTACGTGCAACACCGGTGTCTTCTCCTGGAGTTGGAGACGGACGGCGTCCTCCGCGGTCGCCGGACGGTACTCCTGCGCCACCACGTGCCCCGTCGCCTCGCGCCCCATCGCGCGCGCCCACTGGGCGAAACTGCGCAGTTCGGCGAAGCTCTGGCTGCGGCGGCCCGCGAGGACCACGCGCCGGGCGCCCTGGCGTGACCCGATGAGCCCCTCGGCGGTCAGGGCCGCGACGGCCTGGCGGACCGTGCCGCGCGAGACGCCGTACTGGGCCGCGAGATCGGTCTCCGCCGGCAGCAGACTGCCCACGGTGTACTCCTCGCGGTCGATCGCCCGCCGCAGCGCCTCGGCGATCTCCTCGTGTCGCGCCGCCATTCTTCCCCTCTGATCCGACCACTGTGTACAGCCTGATCAGCCTAATCGACATCGGACCGTGATCCGCGTCGGCCGGGATTGTGCAGGGAATAGGGGGTCACGGTTTCACCAAAGTTTACGAACAAGACACCATCGGCGGGCCTACTGGGGCCAACTTGTTCAGACAAGTTCTCCGTACCACCCCACCCTCGTGCGTCACCCTGGAGAGACCGTGACCGTGTTCCTGCCGAGGACCGCCCTCCTCACCGGCGGCCTCGCCGTCGCCGCAGCCCTCACCCTGAGCGCCTGCGGCGCCGCTCCCGACGACAAGGCGACCACCGCCGACGGCAAGAGCGCGGCCACCGCGACCTCCGCCGCGGACTTCGGCGGTCTCGACGCCCTCGTCAAGGCGGCCAAGAAGGAGGGCACGCTGCACGCGATCGCCCTTCCCCGCGACTGGGCCAACTACGGCGCCCTCATAGACGGCTTCACCAAGAAGTACGGCATCAAGATCGAGGTCGAGAGCCCGGACGGCACCAGCCAGGACGAGATCAACGCCGTCACCTCGCGCAAGGGCCAGGACCGCGCCCCCGACGTCCTCGACCTCGGCAGCTCCTTCGCGCTGAGCGCCGCCCAGCAGGGGCTGCTCGCCCCGTACAAGGTGACCGCCTTCGGTGACCTCCCCGCGGGACAGAAGGACTCCGCCGGGCGCTGGTACAACGACTACGGCGGCTACATCTCCATCGGCTGCGACGCCAAGAAGGTCAAGGAGTGCCCGACGACCTTCAAGGACCTGCTCAAGCCGCAGTACAAGGGTCAGGTCGCGCTCAACGGCAACCCCACCAAGTCCGGTTCGGCCTTCGGCGGCGTGTACGCGGCCTCGCTCGCGAGCGGCGGCTCCTTCGACGACATCCAGCCCGGCCTCGACTTCTTCGCCAAGCTGAAGAAGAACGGCAACTACACGCCCGTCGAGTCGACCCCGGCCACCGTCGAGAAGGGCGAGACGCCCATCAGCATCGACTGGGACTACCTGAACGCCGGATACGCCGACGAGTTCAAGTCCAAGGGCGTCGACTGGAAGGTCTCCGTGCCCTCCGACGGCCAGTTCTCCCAGTACTACTCCCAGGCCGTCAACAAGGACGCCCCGCACCCGGCGGCCGCCCGCCTGTGGCAGGAGTACCTCTACAGCGCCGAGGGCCAGAACCTCTGGCTCGAGGGCTACGCCCGCCCGGTCCTGATGACGGCGCTGGAGAAGGCTGGCACGCTCGACAAGACCGCCGCCGCGAAGCTCCCCGCGGTCTCGGGCACCCCGAGCTTCCCGACCGAGGCCCAGCAGAGCAAGGCCAAGACCGTGCTCGCCCAGGGCTGGGGCAAGGCCGTCTCCGGATGACCACCGCTCTCACGAAGGCCCCGGCCGACGTGGCGCCCGCCGCTGCCCACCGGCAGCGGCGGCGCCGCCGCGCCACCGGCCCGCTCGCCGTCCTCCCGCTGCTCGTCTTCGTGGCGATCTCCTTCGGTATCCCCGCGATCGCCATGCTCAACGGCGCCTTCACCGTCAAGAACCAGACCAGCGGCGCCAGTTCGTACACCACGGCCAACCTGACCGGTTCGTTCCAGGGCGCGTACCTGACCGCCCTGATCGGCAGCGTCAAGCTGTCCGCCGTCTCGGCGGCCCTCGCGACCGTCCTCGGACTGCCGCTCGCCCAGGCCGTGGTCACCTCGCGCTTCCGCGCGCTGCGCGAGGCCGTGCTCACCGCCTCCGGGGTCCTCGCCAACTTCGGCGGCGTCCCGCTGGCCTTCGCCTTCGTCGCCACCCTCGGCAACTCCGGCGTCCTGACACGGCACTTGAGCCTCACCGACAAGGGCTGGAACCTCTACAGCTTCTGGGGCCTGGTCGTCGTCTACCTGTACTTCCTGATCCCGCTCATGGTCCTCACCATCACGCCCGCCCTCGACGGCCTGCGCTCCCAGTGGCGCGAGGCGGCGCAGAACAACGGCGCCACCTCCGTCCAGTACTGGCGGCACGTGGCGCTGCCCGTCCTCGCGCCCTCGCTCCTCGGCGGACTCGTGCTCCTCTTCGGCAGCGCCTTCGCCGCGTACGCCACCGCCGCCGCCATGGTGGGCAGCGCGGTGCCGCTCGTCACCCTGCAGATCGCCGACGCCATCTCCGGCAACGTGCTGGTCGGCCAGGAGAACGTGGCGCTCGCCCTCAGCCTCGACATGGTCCTCATCGCGGGCCTGGTCATGGCCGTGTACCTGCCCCTGCAACGACGGAGCGCGCGATGGCTCGCCTGAACCTGTGGCGCTGGGCGGTCCTCGCCCTCGCCGCGCTGTACTTCCTGGTGCCCATGGCCGCGTCCGTGATCTTCACGGTCGACGTGCCGGGGCAGGGCGTCACCTTCGACGCCTACACCCAGATCGTGTCCGCCGACGGATTCGTCTCCAGCCTGCTGCTCTCGCTGGAACTCGCCGCCGCGACCATCGTCGTGGTGCTGCTCCTGATGGTGCCCGCCACGGTCGCGCTGCGGCTCGGCTCGCCCAGGCTGCGGCCGGTCGTCGAGGTGGTGTGCTCACTGCCGCTGGTCGTCCCGCCGATCGCGTTCGTCGCCGGTATCGCCACCGTCCTGAAGTGGGGTCCCGAGTATTTGTCGCGCACCCCGCTGTTCGAGACGTTCGTGACGATCCAGGACCCGGGCTTCCCGATCGTCCTCGTCCTCGCGTACGTCGTGATGGCGCTGCCGTTCGTGTACCGGGCCCTGGACGCGGGACTGCGCGCCGTCGACGTGCGCACCCTCGTCGAGGCGGCCCGCAGCTGCGGTGCGAGCCGGCCGCAGGCGCTCGTACGCGCGGTGCTGCCCAACCTGCGCGGCGCGCTGCTCAACGCCTCCTTCCTCACCCTGGCCCTGGTGCTCGGCGAGTTCACGGTCGCGCGCCTGCTCGGCTACCAGCCGTTCGCCGTGTGGATCTACAACATCGGCGGCTCGCAGGCCCAGATGTCCGTCGCCGTCTCCGTGCTCAGCCTGTTCCTCACCTGGGCCCTGCTCCTCGCGCTCGCCGTCTTCGGCGGCCGCTCCCGTACCGCTTCCGCCTCCCGGGGATGAACCATGACCGTCGCCACGCTCGACAAGGCCGCCACCGTCGAATTCCGGCGGCTCCGGCGGGAGTTCGGTCCGACCGTCGCTCTCGACGGCCTGGACCTCACCGTCCGGCCCGGTGAACTGCTCGCCCTGCTCGGCCCCTCCGGCTGCGGCAAGACCACCGCGCTGCGCATGCTCGCCGGCTTCGAACACCCCGACTCCGGTGAGGTTCTGGTCGACGGCGAGGACATCACCCGGGTTCCGGCGCACCGCCGCGACGCCGGGATGGTCTTCCAGTCGTACAGCCTCTTCCCGCATCTGAGCGCCCTGGACAACGTGGCCTTCGGACTGCGGATGCGCAAGGTGCGTACGGCCGAACGGCGCTCCCGCGCGGCCGAGTTGCTCGATCTGGTGGGCCTCGGGGACAAGGGCGAGCGGTACCCGCACCAGCTCTCCGGCGGCCAGCAGCAGCGCGTCGCGCTGGCCCGCGCGCTCGCGCTGCGGCCCCGAGTCCTGCTGCTCGACGAGCCCCTGTCCGCGCTGGACGCCAAGGTGCGGCTCTCGCTGCGTGAGGAGATCCGCAGGCTCCAGCTCGAACTCGGCATCACCACCCTGTTCGTGACCCACGACCAGGAAGAGGCGTTGTCCATGGCGGACCGGGTCGCGGTGATGCGGGCCGGCCGGCTCGAACAGTGCGCGTCGCCCGCCGAGTTGTACGGGCGTCCCGCCACCGCCTTCGTCGCCGAGTTCGTGGGCACGATGAGCCGGATCCCGGGGACCCTCGACGGCGACAGGGTCGAAGTCCTCGGCCGGCGGCTGCCGGTGGACGGGGACGCGCCCGCCGCGGGAGAGGTGGACGTGCTGGTGCGGCCGGAGGCGGTCCGGGTGAGCGCCGACGACGCGGGTGACGCGCGGGTCGTGGCCACCGCGTTCCTCGGCGCTGCCACCCGGGTGACCGTGCGGCTCGCCGACGGCACCGAGGTCAAGGCCGACCTGCCCACGCACGAGGCCGCGACGCTCACGGCGGGCGCCGCCGCGACCGTCACCCTGCCGGACCGTCCGGTCCTGGTCGCCGAGCGCACGAGCTGAGGAGCGCCCGGTGCCGCCCGCCCAGGTCCCCGAGTGTCCCGCCCCGCGCGGGGGCGGGGCGGGACTTCGGGTACCGGGCCGGGCCTGGCCCGGCATCCGGGCGTGCCGCCACGTCAGAGGCGGTCCGGGTGCCCGAGGGGAGGACGCCGTCGCGGCCCACCGCGTGGGCGGCCGACTCCGTGCGTGGTCCTCGCATCGCGCGGCCGGGTGCCGATGCCGATGTCGGTACCGGCCCCCGGGCGACGGCCGGACACGTTGGGCACGGCACCCGGGTCGCACGCGGCACGGCGCCTGTACCCCGCCGCCAGGGTGCCCGGCCCGGCGCTCCGCGGTGCGGGCGGGGTCCGCGCAGGCAGGGTCGTTCCGGTGTCGTACGCGGAAGGGTGCGTGGACCGGCCGGCGGGTGTCCGGCCCGGCGCTCGCCGGTGCCGCAGGGTCGGCACCGGCGGCGTTCCGGTTCCGTACGCGGGTGTCCTGCCGCCGGGCCGGTACGGCGCGCGCAGGGGCCCCGCCCGGCACCCTGCGGTGCCGCGGTTCGCGCAGCCGACGGCACCGGTCACTTGCCCGTGCCCGCGCGGTCGGGCGGCAGCGTGCGACCGGGGCCCCGGGCCGCACACCCCGCGCGGTCCGGCCCCGCGCAGCCGGTGGGGCGCCCCACGCCCGCCTCGGATCACACCGCGGCCCGAGCCCCAGCCGATCCCCCGATCCGCACCCCATCCGTCCCCCGATCCGCCCCACCTCCCGCTCCCCCCATTCGATCCCCCCACCGAGTCCCCACCGAAGAAAGAGAACCCCGTGACCCACCGCACCACCGCCCGACTTCCCCTCCAGGCCGTCCTGTTCGACATGGACGGCACGCTCGTCGACACCGAGCGGCTGTGGTGGGAGGCGGTGGAGCAGGTGGCCGACGGGTTCGGGCACGCGCTGACCGGGGCCGATCAGCCGCAGGTGCTCGGGCGGCCCGTCGAGTACACCGCCGCCTGGCTGGCCGGGGTCACCAGCGCGGCGGCGGAGGGGATCGCCGCCGAGCTGCACCAGCAGTTCGCCGACCGGGTACGTACGGGCATCGTGCCCCGCCCCGGGGCGAGGGAGCTGCTCGACGCGCTCGCCCGCGAAGGAGTCCCCACCGCCCTCGTGACCGCCTCCCCGCGCGCGGTCGCCGACACCGTCCTGGAAGCGCTCGGCGCCGAACGCTTCGCCGTCTCCGTCACCGCCGACGACACCGAACGCACCAAGCCCGCCCCCGACCCCTACCTCGCCGCCTGCCGTGCTCTCGGCGTCGACCCCGCCGCCTGCGTCGCCGTCGAGGACACCCAGACCGGTGTCACCTCCGCCGAGTCGGCGGGCTGCGCCGTCCTCGCCGTGCCCTCGCTCGCGCCGATCGCGCCCGCGGCCGGCCGCACCGTGCTCGGCAGCCTGGAGGGGGTGTCCCCGGCCCGGCTGCGCGCCATGGTCGCCCCTGGTGAGCTGCGGGTGATGAGCTGGAACCTGTGGCTCGGCGGCACCGAGGTCGACGGATATCGAGAGAAGCAGCTCAAGATCATCGCTGAGACGGGCGCGGACGTGGTCGGGCTCCAGGAGACGTACGGGAACGCGGCGCGGGAACTCGCCGACGCCCTCGGCTGGCACCACCACCGGGCGGGCGACAACCTCGGCGTCATCAGCCGCCACCCGATCGTCGCCGCGCTCGGCGACCCGGACGTCGGCTTCTACGGCGGAACCGGCGTCCGGATCGAACTGGAGGGCGGGCAGCGGGTGGACGTCTGGAGCGTCCACCTCGACTGCGCGCCGTACGGCCCCTACGAGGCCCGCTTCGACGGACTTCCGGCATCAGAACTGATCGCCCACGAGAGCGGGCGGCTCGACCGGATGCGGGAGATCCTGCGGCGGGTCGCCGAGACCTGCGACGTGTCCGTTCCGGTCGTCCTGACCGGGGACTTCAACGTGCCCTCGCACCTGGACTGGCCGGATGTCGCCTGGCCGGTGACGCGGGCCGCCGAGGAAGCGGGTCTGCGCGACTCCTACCGAGAGGCCCACCCCGACCCGGTACGGGACCCGGGACACACCTGGTCGCCCGTCCACGCCGAGCACGAGGACGGCAGCGGGCGCCCGGAACCGCAGGACCGGATCGACTTCGTACTGCACCGGGGCCTGACCGTTCTCGACTCCCGCACCCAGGTCAGCGGCACCCCGCGGCCCTGGCCGGATGTCGCGGGCAACGACTGGCCCTCGGACCACGCGGCGGTCGTCACCGTCTTCGCCGTGCCCGGGGAATGACGAGAAGGGCCGGGAGGCGGTGTGCCGTAAGAGTTGAACGGTGAGTCAGTCCGGACCATTGCGGTCCGGGCTCGCCATCCACTAGTTTTAAGCCGCGATCGCTACCCGCGAGTAACACCCGATGGGTTACCAAACGTCACCCGGCCACCCGACCGTCCTGTCGTCCTGGGGAGACCATGCGCTGGCCCTTCGGTCGTCCGTCCACGGTCCGTTCGCGGATCGTGGCCCTCTCGATCGCTCCGGTGATCGCCCTCATGACACTGTGGAGTTTCACCATGGTGTCCGTCACCGGCGAACTGCGCGCGCTCGTCCGCCTCCAGGGTGTCTACAACACCTTCGGCACGCCGGTCGACACGGCGATCGGCCAGATCCAGATCGAACGGCGCCTGGCCGCCGCGTACTTGGGTGCGCCGAGCGGTACGAGGGCGGGCACCGACCTGCTGGCCCAGGAGCGTCGCACCGACCGCGCCGTGACCGCGCTGCGCACGGCGGTCCGGAACGGGGACCGGAGCCGGCTCACCGGCCATCAGCGGCAGGTGCTCGACACCATGCTCCACTCCGCCGGCGGACTGGAGCGGCTGCGCGGCCAGGTGCTGTCCCGCTCCGTCACCTGGGACCGGGCCGTGGCCGAATACAGCGCCCTGGTGGAACCCGGGTTCGATGTCCAGTCCGCGCTCACGGCCCTCCAGGCGGGACAGCTGGCCCGTGAGGCGCAGGTCGTCGTCGAGCTGGTGCGGGTGCGGGAGTTCGTGTCGCGCGAGGACGCGCTCGTCGCCGGCGCACGGGCCGCCGGAACGCTCACCGACCGCCAGTACGACACCCTCACCGCGACCATCGAGGACCGCCGGGTCTTCGAGCGGACCTACGTTCCCGACCTGCCGGCCGACTCGCGCGCCCTCTTCGAGGCCTTCCAGCGCGAGGACCTCCACAAGGAGCTGACCCGGGACGAGGACGCCCTGCTGCGGGCGGGCGCGCAGCGCGCGGGCGAGGCAGTCGCGGCCGGCTCCTGGCGCACCACCACCGACCGTGCCGTCAAGCAGTACATGCGGCTGTGCACCCGGTCGGCGATCAACTCCGCCGCGCGCGGACGGACGTTCGCCTACCAGGAGCTGGCCAAGGCCGCCATCGTCGGCGTGCTCGGACTGGCCGCCGTGGGACTGTCCCTGTGGCTCGCGGTGCGCGGCGCCCGGCGCATCTCGCGCCGCCTGGAGTCGCTGCGGGACGCCGCCGACCTGTTGACCAACCGTCAGCTTCCGCACGTCATGGAGCGGTTGAGCGCCGGCGACGAGGTCGACGCCGCCGCCGAGGCGCCGCCGCTGGCCGACGTGGAGGCGGTGGCCGACGAGATCGGCCAGGTCGGCCGGTCCTTCAACACCGCCCGGCTCGCCGCCGTCGAGGCCGCCGTCAAGCAAGCCACCCTGCGCCGCGGGCTGTTCGCGGTCCTTCTGAACATCGCCCGCCGCAACCAGGCGCTCGTCCACCGCCAGCTCAAGCTCGTCGACACGCTGGAGCGGCGCACCGACGACCCGGACGTCCTGGACGACCTGTTCCGCATCGATCACCTCACCACGCGCATGCGGCGCCACGCGGAGAGCCTGATCATCCTCTCCGGCTCCGCACCGGGCCGCCGTTGGCGGCGGCCGGTGCCCGTCGCCGAGGTGGTGTCCTCCGCGGTGAGCGAGATCGAGCACTACACACGGGTGGTGGTCCCCCCGATGCCCGAGGTGGGCGTCGCGGCGGACGCCGTCGCCGACGTCGTCCATCTGATCGCCGAACTCGTCGAGAACGCCACCGTGTTCTCACCGCCCCGCACCCAGGTCACCCTGCGCACCGGGCGGGCCGGGAGCGGGTTCGTCCTGGAGATCGACGACCGGGGCCTCGGTCTCGCGCCCGAACAGATCGAGGAGGCCCGGCGCACCCTCACCACGCCGGACGACTTCGACCCGACCCGGCACGACCGGCTCGGGCTGTACGTGGTGGGCCGGCTCGCCGCACGGCACGGCATCAAGGTCACGCTCTGCCGTTCCCCGTACGGCGGTACGACGGCGGTGGTGCTGCTGCCCGAGTCGGTTCTCGCGCCGGTCGAATCGGCGCGTCCGGCGGTGGAGGCGGACCCGGCCCCGGTGGCGCTGCCCTCGCGGACGGCCACCGTGGTCCTCCCGGAGCAGCGCAGGGCGCGGCGGGAGGAGGTCGGCCTCGTGCCCCCGGACACCTCGGTTCCGGACCCGCCCGAGCTGCCCACCCGGGTCCGCCAGCGGGCCCTCGCGCCCGAGCTGCGCACGGCGGGACCGGTGGCCGACGGGACACCGGAGCGCGAGGTCACTCCGGAGGAGATGCGCGCGGTCTTCGGGGCCTTCCAGCGCGGACTCGACCGCGGCCGCAAGGGCCTGCCCACGCAGCCGGGCACCAGCGGGTCCGGCCCCGCGCAGCGAACCGACACAGAGGAAGGGACGGACGCCGACGATGCGCCCTGACCAGCTCCCGGAGCACCCCGCCCAGACCCTTGAGGCCCAGCAGCCGACGACCGCCGGCGGTGCCTGCGAGTCCGGGGGTGACTCCGACCGGCCCGGCACCGATCTCGGGTGGCTGCTCGACGACCTGGTGGCCAGGACCGACCACGTCCGCCAGGCCGTGCTCCTCACCGCCGACGGTCTGCCGCTGAGCTACTCGGAGGGCATGGGCCGACGGGACATCGAACACCTCGCCGCCGTCTGTTCCGGCTTCCACAGCCTCGCGCGTTCGGCGGGCGAACGCTTCGCCGCGGGCGGGGTGCGCCAGACCATGGTGATGCTCGACGACGCCTACCTCTTCATCACCCCGGCGGGTGACGGAAGCCGGCTGGCCGTGCTCAGCGAGGTGCAGACGGACGTCGGACAGCTCGCCCACGAGATGGAACTGCTCGTCCGCCGCGTCGGCCGCCACATGGCCGCCGCCGTACGTTCGGCGGCTGACCCCGCGGGCCACTGATCCGCCCGTGACCGACGACCACTGGTACGAGGACGAGACCGGGCCGATGGTGCGGCCCTACACCGTCACCGGGGGCCGGACCCGGCCCTCGGACCGGCACGTCATCGATTTGATGTCGCAGGTCACGGTCCTGGAGAGCGACTCCGGGCAGCCCGGTGTCGATCATGCCGCGGCGGCCCTGCTCGACCTGGCCCGCCGCGGCCCCCGGCCGGTCGTCGAGCTCGCCGCGGACGCCGACCTGCCGCTGACCGTCGTACGGGTGCTGCTCGGCGACCTGGCCGAAGCCGGTCTGCTGCGCATCGACGAGCCGTACCGGCCGCCGCACGGCGGCCCGGCGGCCGACCCGGAACTGCTGCGCGAGATCGTGGAGCGGCTGCGCGAGCTGTGAGCGCCGGGAGATCCGGACGCCGCGGCCGCAGCCGCCGGAAACCAGGGTGTCGCCCCGTCCCCGCGCCGTCTCCACGCCCTCGACGTTCCCAGGAGGCGGAACCCGTCTGTGACCTGCGTCTCCAGGGGATCGAGGCCGTGGCGGGCGCGTGCGGCGAGGTGCGCAACGAATCGCCGCCGGGGGCAGGGCGCACGCAATGAATCGTTCGGTGGCGCGCAACGGGTCCTTCTTGTCCCCCCGAGCCGGCCGACCGTACCGTCTATGTGGCCCCCCGAACCCCCCTCGTACCGGTGGAGAACCCGCATGCGCACAGCCCTGCTCCAGAGCTCCGGCCGCCCCGGCTCGATCGTCGAGAACCTGAAGGTGCTCGACGAGGCCGCGGGCCGCGCCGCCGAAGCGGGCGCCGGGCTGATCGTGACGCCGGAGATGTTCCTGACCGGCTACGCCATCGGCGACGACATCGCGCGCCTGGCCGAGCCCGCCGACGGCGACTCCGCCGACGCGGTGGCGGAGATCGCCACCCGGCACGGCCTGGCCGTCGCCTACGGCTACCCCGAGCGCGAGGCCGGAGGGGCGGAGGGCGAAGGCTCCACGGCCGCCGCCGGGGCGGGGGTCTTCAACTCCGCGCAGCTGATCTCCGCCGACGGCACCCGGCTCGCGAACTACCGCAAGACCCACCTCTTCGGCTGCTTCGAGCACGACCACTTCACACCCGGCGACCAGCCCGTCGTGCAGGCGGAACTGAACGGCCTCCGGATCGGCCTCATGATCTGCTACGACGTCGAGTTCCCGGAGAACGTCCGCGCGCACGCCCTCGCCGGCACCGACCTGCTGCTCGTGCCGACCGCGCAGATGCACCCGTTCCAGTTCGTCGCCGAATCCGTCGTCCCGGTGCGAGCCTTCGAGAACCAGATGTACGTCGCCTACGTCAACCGCACCGGCCCGGAAGGGGAGTTCGAGTTCGTCGGACTGTCCACGCTGGCCTCGCCCGACGGCATCGCCCGGGGCCGGGCGGGCCGCGGCGAGGAACTGGTCCTGGCGGACGCCGACCCCGTCCTCCTCGCGGCCTCGCGCGGGAGCAACCCGTATCTGAAGGACCGCCGCCCCGGTCTCTACGGGTCCCTCGTCTGAATCCTCAGCCCGGCCCGCCCCCGCCCGGTCCGAGAAGCCTCCCCCTCACCAGTTTCCGCGCAAGGAGTCCGTACCCCATGACGTCCACCGTGCCCAACGCCGTCCAGCACGCCGACGTGCAGCAGCCGCCGATCACCATGTTCGGCCCGGACTTCCCCTACGCCTACGACGACTTCCTCGCGCACCCCGCGGGCCTCGGGCAGATACCCGCGACCGAGCACGGTACCGAGGTCGCGGTCATCGGCGGCGGACTGTCCGGCATCGTGGCCGCGTACGAGCTGATGAAGATGGGCCTCAAGCCCGTCGTGTACGAGGCCGACGAGATCGGCGGCCGGCTGCGCACGGTCGGCTTCGAGGGCTGCGACCCCTCGCTCACCGCCGAGATGGGCGCGATGCGCTTCCCGCCGTCGTCCACCGCCCTCCAGCACTACATCGACCTGGTGGGCCTTCAGACCCGCCCGTTCCCCAACCCCCTTGCCGAGTCGACGCCTTCGACGGTCGTCGACCTCAAGGGCGAGTCGCACTACGCGACCTCCGTCGACGACCTGCCGCAGGTCTACCGCGACGTGATGAACGCCTGGAACGCCTGCCTGGAGGACGGCGCCGACTTCTCCGACATGAACCAGGCGATGCGCGAGCGCGATGTGCCGCGCATCCGGGAGATCTGGTCGAAGCTCGTCGAGAAGCTCGACAACCAGACGTTCTACGGCTTCCTCTGCGAGTCGGAGTCCTTCAAGTCCTTCCGGCACCGCGAGATCTTCGGCCAGGTCGGCTTCGGCACCGGCGGCTGGGACACCGACTTCCCGAACTCCATCCTGGAGATCCTGCGCGTCGTCTACACCGAGGCCGACGACCACCACCGCGGCATCGTCGGCGGCTCCCAGCAGCTTCCGCTGCGGCTGTGGGAGCGCGAGCCGGAGAAGATCGTCCACTGGGCGTACGGCACCTCGCTGTCGACGCTGCACGACGGCGCCCCGCGCCCGGCCGTGACCCGGCTGAACCGGACCGCGGGCAACGGGATCACGGTGACGGACGCGAACGGCGACATCCGCACGTTCAAGGCGGCGATCTTCACCGCCCAGTCCTGGATGCTGCTCTCCAAGGTCGCCTGCGACGACTCGCTCTTCCCGATCGACCACTGGACGGCGATCGAGCGCACCCACTACATGGAGAGTTCCAAGCTCTTCGTGCCCGTCGACCGGCCGTTCTGGCTGGACAAGGACGAGGAGACCGGGCGGGACGTCATGTCGATGACGCTCACCGACCGCATGACGCGCGGCACTTACCTCCTCGACGACGGCCCGGACAAGCCCGCCGTCATCTGCCTCTCGTACACGTGGTGCGACGACAGCCTGAAGTGGCTGCCGCTGTCCGCGAGCGAGCGGATGGAGGTCATGCTGAAGTCGCTCGGCGAGATCTACCCGAAGGTCGACATCAGGAAGCACATCATCGGCAACCCGGTGACCGTGTCCTGGGAGAACGAGCCCTACTTCATGGGCGCGTTCAAGGCCAACCTGCCGGGCCACTACCGCTACCAGCGCCGCCTGTTCACGCACTTCATGCAGGAGTCGCTGCCCGAGGACAAGCGGGGCATCTTCCTCGCCGGTGACGACATCTCGTGGACGGCCGGCTGGGCCGAGGGCGCCGTCCAGACCGCGCTGAACGCGGTCTGGGGCGTCATGCACCAGCTCGGCGGGACGACCGACCCGACCAACCCCGGGCCCGGCGACGTCTACGACGAGATCGCGCCGGTGGAACTGCCCGAGGACTGATCCTTCCTCGCGGGGCGCGAGGCGGTCGGGTCAGACCCCGGCCGCCCGCGCCGCCTCGTACACCTCGGCGGCCACGTCCTTCAGTTCCTGGGCGTCCCGCACCGAGCTCTGCAGGTCGAAGAAGATCTCGTCGAGGCCGATCTCGGCGTGGGCGACCAGGTCCTCGACGATCTGGTCGACGCCGCCCTGGAAGGGCTGGCGGTTCGCGCCCTCGTACCCCTTCGCCGTGTACTGCGGATTGGTCCGCAGCACCGTACGCAGCGGCTCCGTGCGGTCGCGCTCGGCGGCCAGGTCCTGCAACCGGGTCCACTGCGCGGCCAGTTGTTCGACGCCCATGCCGATCGGCATCCACCCGTCGGCGTGGTCGACGAGCCGGCGCCGCGCCTTTCCGGTGTTGGCGGCCAGCAGGATCGGGATCGGCCGGGCGGGCTTGGGGCCGACCGCGGCCGACGCGATCTTCGTGAGCCTGCCGTCGTAGACCACCGGGTCGGGACCCCACACCGCGCGGCACACCCCGATCACCTCGTCGAGGACCTGGCCGCGCTCCTCGAAGGGCCGCGCGGACGCCGCCGCGTACTCGTCGAGCGACCAGCCCGTGCCGAGACCCGCCACGACCCGCCCGCCGCTCGCCGCGTCGAGCGAGGCGAGCGCCTTGGCGAGCTGGAACGGCACGTGCAGCGGGGCCACCAGGACACTGGTGCCGAGCTCGGCGCGCTCGGTGGCCGCGGCCGCGAGAGTCAAGGTCACCAGGGGGTCGGCGACACCGCGGTACGCCTCGGGCCACGCCAGTCCCTCGATGCCGTACAACCCCTGCGTCGGGGGATCCGGGAACAGGGCTCGCTCGAAGACCCACAGGCTGTCGTACCCGATCGCCTCGGCGGCGCGGGCCACGTCGGGCACGTCCCGTCCGAGGTCGTACTGCTTCATCTGCGGGAGGGTGAGGCCGAGTCGCGTCGCCATACCTGTGTACTCCTTCGCATCAGGGTGTGCCGGCCGTTCAACGTACAGTGATCCTCCCGGGGTTCCGGAGAGGACCGCACCGCGTGGCCGGATCAGTCCGGCAGGGGAGTGAGCAGCATCCGGCCGGCCAGCCCCACCGCCGCGTCGAGCCGCTCGCCGAACTCCTCGGCCAGGTCCGGGATCCCGCGCAGCGCCCACAGGGTCCGCGCCGCCGCCCAGGTGGCCTCGCGCGCCCGCTCCAGGCTCCAGGAGCCGAGCAGATGGGTGAGCGGATCGGCGATCTGGAGCAGGTCGGGGCCCGGCATCAGCTCTTCGCGGATGTGCTCCTCCAGCGAGACGAGGAGATCGCCCACACGGTCGAACTCGTCCGCCAGGTCGGCCGGTTCGCACGCGAGCGTACGACAGCTGTCCACCACGGCGAGCGCCAGGTCGTGCCCGATGTGCGCGTTGATGCCCGCGAGCGCGAACTGCAGCGGACGTACCCCGGGATGGCGGCGGAAGCGCAGCAGCGGACGCCAGCAGGCGGGCGCCCGGCCCTCCTCGGCCACCGTCAGATAGCGCTGCGCGAACCGCACGCCCAGCGCGGTCGCGGCCCGGCGGTCCGGGAAGACCCCGGCGTCCAGATGCCGGTCGAACTCCTCGGTGACGGTGAGGTAGACGCGGTTGAAGACCGCGAGACCGTCGCGCTCCGGGAGCCTCGCGTCCAGGGCGCGCATACGGGACACGACCGTGTCAACGGGAGTGGTGAACTGTGCCGACTGCGCCATGAGGGCAGCGTCCCAGTCCTAGGGTGGCCGACGTGCCGCCGGGCCGAAGGCTTCCCCAGAACGGGGGAACGCGGCCGTGGCGGGAGTGGGGGGAACAGTACGTGTCAGGCTTACGTGCCCAGCGGCCGGTCCGGCGCGGGATCGAGCACGGCCGGTCCGCCGCGCGCGGTGTCATGGTCACGGTGGCCTCGGTCGTGGTGGCGGTCGGCACCGTGACGGGGACGGTGTCCGCGCTCGACGACGGGCACCCCGTGAAGGACGCGAAACCGCTGGTCACCCAAGCGTCCGCCCTCGGTCCGCCGCCGGGTGCGCCGACACCGTCGCACAGCTCGGCCGTGCCGTCCCCGCCGGGGCGGGCCTCCCCGGAACCGGCTCCCGACCCCTCGCCGACGGCGAGGAAGCCACGGACCGCGGCAGCCCCGGCCCGCCTCTACCGTCACGCCGACTCCCAGGTACGCGACTGGCTCGACGCCCACCCCGATGACCCCCGGCGCGCGGTCATCGAGTCCCGGATCGCCGGCCGCCCGGCCGCCGTGTGGTTCGCGGACTTCACGCCGGCCACCATCACCGCGCGGGTCAGGGCCGTGACATCGACAGCCGCGGCGCAGGGCCGGGTGCCGGTCCTCGTGCCCTACGCCGTCCCGCAGCGCGACTGCGGCGGCGCCTCGGAGGGCGGGGCGCCCGACCTCGCCGCCTACGACGGCTGGATCGACGGCTTCGCGGCGGGGCTCGGCTCCGGCGAGGTCGTCGTCGTCCTGGAGCCCGACGCGGTCGCCCAGTCGGACTGCCTCACCGAGGGCGGGCGGACCGGCCGCTTCGCCGCACTGGCCCGCGCGGGCCGCGTCCTGAAGGCGGCGGACCCCAGGGCCCGGGTCTACTACGACGCCGGCAACTCCGACTGGAACCCGGCCGCCGATCAGGCAGCGCTGCTCCGCCGGGCGGGCGCGGCCTCACCCGCCTCCTCCGACGGCATCTTCACGAACGTCTCCAACTTCAACCGGACCAGTGACGAGATCGCCTACGCCCGGCGCGTGCTGTCCGCGCTCGGCGGGCCCGCGGGTCTCGGCGCCGTCATCGACACGAGCCGCAGCGGCAACGGCCCCGCCGCCGGCGGCGCGTGGTGCGATCCGCCGGGCCGCAGGATCGGGGAGGCACCGACCCTGAGCACCGGGGAGGCCGGGATCGACGCGTATCTGTGGGTGAAGCCGCCGGGTGAGTCGGACGGCTGCCGGGGCACGGCCGGCACCTTCTCGGCGGAGTACGCCTATGAGCTGGCACGCTGATCCCCGGGACCGTCGTACGCCGATGTCCCCGAGTCGAGCAGGGGCTCCTGCTTGAGGTGGGCCGGGGCCATCGCCCGCAGCGCGTGGTAGCCGGTGATCACGACGATGGTGCCCAGCGCGATGCCGTTCAGCGAGAAGTTGTCGGTGAACTTGAGGGTGACCCCGCCGATACCGATGATGATGCCCGCCGCGGCCGGCACGAGGTTCAGCGGATTGCGCAGGTCCACCCGGGCGTTGAGCCAGATCTGGGCGCCGAGCAGCCCGATCATGCCGTACAGGATGACGGTGATGCCGCCGAGGACGCCGCCCGGGATCGCCGCGACCACCGCGCCGAACTTGGGGCACACGCCGAAGAGCAGCGCGAAGCCGGCGGCGGCCCAGTAGGCGGCCGTCGAGTACACCCGGGTCGCGGCCATCACGCCGATGTTCTCGGAGTACGTCGTGTTGGGCGGGCCGCCTACCGCCGTGGAGAGCATGGAGGCGGCGCCGTCCGCGGAGATCGCGGTGCCGAGCTTGTCGTCCAGCGGGTCGCCGGTCATCTCGCCGACGGCCTTGACGTGCCCGGCGTTCTCGGCGACCAGCGCGATCACCACCGGCAGCGCGACGAGGACCGCCGACCACTGGAACGTCGGTCCGTGGAAGGACGGCAGCCCGATCCAGTCGGCGTTCTCCACGCCGGAGAGGTTCAGGCGCCAGTGGTCGGTGACCTCGCCGCTCGCGTCGACCGAGTGGATGCGGCCGAAGATCCGGTCGAAGGCCCAGGAGACGACGTAGCCGAAGACGAGCCCGAGGAAGATCGCGATGCGTGACCAGAAGCCGCGCAGGCAGACCACGGCAGCGCCGGTGACCAGCATGGTGAGCAGGGCCGTCCACTGGTCCTGCGGCCAGTAGGCGGAGGCGGTCACGGGTGCCAGGTTGAAGCCGATCAGCATGACGACCGCGCCGGTCACGATCGGCGGCATCGCGGCGTGGATGATCCGGGCACCGAACCGCTGGACGGCCAGACCCGCCAGGAACAGCACGACGCCGACGACGAAGCACGCGCCGGTCACCGTCGAGCTGGTGCCGCCCTGCGCGCGGATCACGGCGGCGACGCCCACGAAGGACAGCGAACAGCCGAGGTAGCTGGGCACCCGGCCGCGAGTGGCGAGCAGGAAGACGACCGTCGCGACACCGGACATCATGATCGCGAGGTTGGGGTCGAGTCCCATCAGGACGGGTGCCACGAACGACGCGCCGAACATGGCCACCACGTGCTGGGCGCCGAGCCCGAGCGTCCGGGGCCAGGAGAGGCGTTCATCGGGGCGGACGACCGCTCCCGGGGCGGGTGTCCGCCCGTCGCCGTGCAGTTTCCAGCCCACGCCGAGGTCCATGGTGAGGATTCGCTTTCTCTGTACGTGAATCTGTCCGGACCATTGTCAGGGTCGACCAGCGGCCTCTACGCTCGCACGGCCCTACTCATGAACATCGTTCATATGTCTGATCGGAGTGTTCCGTGAGTGCACGATCCGGACTGGGTGTGGTGGTCGCCGCGGCCACCCTCGCCCTCGCGTCCCTCGTCGTCCCCTCGGCGTCCGCCCGTACGGCATCCGTCGCCGCCGCCCCGTCGTCCGCTCGTACGGCGTCCGTGGCCGTGGACTTCCCCTCGATGTCCGCCCGCACCGCGCCCGCAATCCCGAGGACCACGGTCCTCGACGGCGGCCGGCTCCGGCGGACCCGTCTCCGCCTGGACCACGGTGACCACCGACTCGCCCTCTCGCTGCGGGTGTTGACGGCCCGCGCCGACAACTGGCTGGACCAGGGCCCCTGGACGGTCGTCGACAAGCCGAAACCCGCCCCCGGCGGCGATGTCCACGACTACCTGAGCCAGGCTCCGTACTGGTGGCCCTCGCGGCCCGCCACCGCCGACAACCCCTGGGGCTGCCCCTACGTACAGCGCGATGGACAGCGCAACCCCGAGGTGGACACCGGCACCGACCGCCAGGACGTCGAGAAGGTCTTCGACTCGACGTACGACCTCGCGCTCGCCTGGTACTACACCGGCAGGAAGCAGTACGCGGAGAAGGCCTCCCAGGTCCTGCGCACCTGGTTCCTCGACCCGGCGACGCGGATGAACCCGAACCTGGACCACGGCCAGTTCATCCCCTGCAAGTACGACGGCCGGGCCATCGGCGTCATCGACTTCTCGCAGTCCTACACGAGCGTCCTCGACGCGATCGCCGTCCTGGACACCGGTGCCCCCGGCTGGTCCCGGCGCGACCGGGCCGCGATGCTCGACTGGAACACCGGCTTCCGGGACTGGCTGACGGACAGCGCCTTCGGCAAGGAGGAGGCCGCAGCCCGGAACAACCACGGCACGTTCTACGACATGCAGCTCGCCGCCCTCGCGTACGCGACCGGCGACCGGGCCCTCGCCCGGCGGACGGTGCTCGCCGCGCGCGCCCTGCGCATCGACCCGCAGATCGCCGCCGACGGGAGCCAGTCCCAGGAACTGGCCCGCACCCGCAGCTGGCACTACTCGACCTTCGACCTGGTCGCGTACACCCGGCTCGCGGCCATCGGCCGGCATGTCGGCGTGGACCTCTGGAAGTATCAAGGGCCGGATGGTCAGAGCCTGTTCAAGGCCGTCGACTACCTGCTGCCCACGGCGACCGGCGCCGAGCCGTGGGACCATCCCGAGCTGGAGTTCCACCGCTTCGCGGCGAGCGACGTGGTGCACGCGGCGGCCGACGCCGGGGACCGGGCCGCGCGGGCCGCCGTGCCGAGGCTCGAAGCGCCGCCCGGAGGTGATCTGTGGGAGCTGCGGCCGGCCGCCGAGCAGCTCGATTCGATCGCGGGCTGATCCCGCCGGGCCAGGGATCCTGAGCGTTTGCTTAGGATGGGGGCATCGTTTTCAGCCAGGCCGCCCCATTCGCACGCCGCACGTCTCAGGAGTCCCGCCCGTGACCGCCGAAGCCCCCGTCGCCCCCGCCCTCCCGTACGGACGACTCCTGCCCGTCATCGTCCACTTCGACGACCTCGACGCGCTCGGACTGCTGCACAACGGCCGCTACCCGGTCATGGTCGAGCGTGCCTGGGCCGCGCTGTGGAACGAGAGCGGCTTCGGCTTCGAGGGCGACTGGGAGGCGGCGGGCGACTCGTGCAACGCCGTCAAGGAACTGCGGATCACCTACGAGGTCCCGGTGAACCGTCCGGGCGCGTACTCCGTCCACCTCTGGCTGGAGCGGCTCGGGAACACCGGACTCACGTACGGCTTCCGCTTCTGCTCCCTCGACGGCGCGGTCACGTACGCGCACGGAACCCGGGTGCTCGTCCGGCTCGACGCCGGGACGCTGCGCCCGACGCCGTGGAGCGACCGGTTCAGGACCGTGGGCCGGGAACTGCTGCGCTCGGAGGACTGACCTTCGGACGGCCGCGGTCCCCGGCCCGCAGTACGCCCGCGAGCACCGTGAGCCCGAACACCAGGACCGTGACCAGCCCGAACGACACCATCAGGTTCGTCGCCTGCGCCACCGACCCGATCAGGCTCGGCGCGATCAGCCCCGAGGTGTACGTGATGGTCGCGACGCCGGCGATGGCCTGACTGGGGTTGGGGCCGCTGCGCCCGGCCGCCGCGAAGCAGAGCGGGACGACGACCGCGATCCCGAGACCGAGCAGCGCGAAGCCGCCCATCGCCACCGCCGGATCGTCCGCGACGACGATCAGCAGACCGCCGAGCACGGCCAGCACGCCGCCCGCCCGCACGGTCCGTACCGCGCCGAACCGGTTCACCACCGTGTCGCCGATCAGCCGGGCCACCGCCATCGTCAGCATGAAGCCGGTGGTCGAGGCCGCGGCGAGACCGGCCGAGGTGTCCAGCTGGTCACGCAGGTAGACCGCCGACCAGTCCAGGCTCGCGCCCTCGGCGAAGACCGCGCAGAAGCCGATCGTGCCGATGAGCAGCGCCGACCGGGGCGGCAGCGCGAAGCGCGGCGGCGGCTCCTCGTCCTCGGTGGGCCGCAGATCGAGCACCCAGCGACAGGCGACCAGTCCGACGAGGGTGAGGGCCGCCGCGGCCAGCGCGTGGTGTATGCGCGCGTCCGA
Organism: Streptomyces sp. NPDC002742; assembly: GCF_042888885.1. Lineage (NCBI taxonomy): Bacteria > Bacillati > Actinomycetota > Actinomycetes > Kitasatosporales > Streptomycetaceae > Streptomyces > Streptomyces sp. NPDC002742. The sequence goes on along the minus strand of NZ_JBIAQF010000009.1, from coordinate 94,894 downwards.
GCCCAGCTGCGCGGCGAGCGTGCCGGCCGCCGCGCCGATCAGGGCGCCGGCGCTCCACATGCCGTGCAGCCCCGACATGATCGACTTGTCGAGCCGGTTCTCCACTTCGACACCCAGCGCGTTCATGGCGACATCCGCCATCCCCGCCGTGGCCCCGTAGACGAACATCGCGACGCACAGGGTGAGCAGGTTCGGTGCGAGGGACGGCAGGATCAGCGCCAGTGTCCACAGGGCCATGAGTCCGCGCAGCGCCGTACGGCTGCCGAAGTGGTGGGTGATCCGGCCGGCCAGCGGCATCGAGCAGGAGGCGCCCAGCGCGGTGAAGGCGAGCGCGAAACCGAGCTGCCCCGCGCTGACCGAAGCGTGGTCCTGGATCCACGGCACGCGCGTCGCGAACGACCCGGTGACGGCTCCGTGCACGGCGAACACGGCCGCCACGGCGTACCGGGCGCGCTTCACCTCGCGCTGGTCGTAGATCACTTCTCTCATGCTCCGGCCCCTCCCCGAGTGATGGTGCCCCATTCCGCCGCCGTAAATTATCAGGAACCCTGCCTGATAGATAGACGACTACTCGCCGCCCGCCCACCGGGCGGACCCGCCGATCTGGGAGGATTCCCGGCATGCCCGCATCCCCGAGCACCGCACGGGCCATCAACGACCGGCTCGCCCTGCGGCTGTTGCAGCAGGAAGGCCCCTTGACGGCAGGGCGGTTGAAGCAGCTCACCGGACTGTCCCGGCCGACTGTCGCCGACCTCGTCGAACGCCTCACGGCCTCCGGCCTCGTCACCGTCGTCGGGGAATCGGGGGAGCAGCGGCGCGGTCCGAACGCCCGGGTCTACGGGATCGTCGCGGACCGCGCCCACCTGGCCGCGCTGGACGTCCGTACGGAGGGAGTCTCCGTCGTCGTCTCCGACCTGGTCGGTCGCGTCCTGGCCGAGGCGTCCGTGCCGATCGGCGGGGACACCGGGACCGTACCCGCGGTGGAGCAGGCGGTCGCGCTGGTCGAACGGGTGGCCAAGGAGGCCGGGACCCTCGGGGCGACGCGTCCCCGCGAACGCGACGGCGGGTGGGGCAGGCTGCACACCGTCGGCATCGGTGCGCCCGGTCTGATCGATCCCGTCAGCGGTGAACTCCGCGACTCCACCGGCCTGCCCGAGTGGCACCGGCGCCTGGTCGCGGTCCTCCAGGAACGGCTCCCCGAGGCCCGCGTCCTCGTCGAGAACGAGACCAACCTCGCGGCCATCGCCGAACAGCGGGACGGCGTCGCCCGTGACCGGGACACCTTCGTCCTGCTGTGGCTCGGACACGGGACCGGCGCGGCCGTCGTCCTCGACGGCGCCCTGCGCCGCGGCGCCTCCGGGGGAACCGGGGAGATCGGCTTCCTGCCAGTGCCGGGCACCACGACCCTGCCCTCGGCGACCGACTGCGGGGGCGGCTTCCACTCGCTGGTCGGGTCCGCGGCGATCGCGGAGCTGGCGGCGGAGCACGGCGTCCCGGCGCGGGCCGAGGGCCACGAACCGCATGCCGCGGCGCTGGTCCGGCAGGCGCTGGCGACCTCCGGCTCGCCGTCCGCCGACGGCTTCCTCGACGCCCTCGCCGACCGCCTCGCCATCGGGGCGGCCTCCGTCATCGCCGTACTGGACCCCGGCTGCGTGGTCCTCGGCGGCGAGGTCGGCCGGGCGGGCGGCGCCGCGCTCGCCGCCCGGGTCGAGCGGCGGCTCGTGCGGATGTCACCGCTCCCGACCGAGGTCCGCGCGAGCACGCTGGGCGGAGGCGCGGTACTGCGCGGCGCCCTGCTGACGGCGCGAGACGGCGCCCAGGACGAGCTGTTCGCTCCGCCGTCGTCGCGGTAGGTCCCGGGGTCGGCGGAACCCGGGCGGTTGCCGGGTCGAGCCCGGGGCCGGCGGACCCGGTGGGGTGCTGGTGCCGGGTCCGGGGTTCCGCCGATCCCCGGGCGGGGATCGGCAGGTGCCGCCGAGGCCGGCGGCCCCCGAGGCGACCGGCCGAGTCAGCGCGTGTTCTGGGAGCGTGCCTTGAGGAAGTCCTCGAACGTTCCCTTCCCCACGGCGCGCCCCGGTGTGAGGTGGTGCCCCTCCCGGAATGCACGGTAGGCCTTGCCCGGCAGACGTACGTCGACCAGCGGGCGCCGCTTCCCGGTGGCGCGCAGGTGGGCTGCGGCCAGCGAACGGAGCGTGCGCACCTGGGGCCCGCCCATGTCCTCGACGCGCCCCGCGGGCGCACCGGCAGCCAGTCCGGCCAGCCGGTCGGCGACCTCGGCGACCTCGATCGGCTGGTCGGAGACCCCGGCGGGGAGGATCAGTACGGGCAGCTTCGCGAGCCCCGCGAGGACCTGGGCGACGAGGTCGTGGAACTGGGTGGTGCGCAGGATCGTCCAGCCGATCCCGGACTCCTCGATCAGCTTCTCCACGGCCCACTTGCTCTTGTAGTAGCCGAACGGGACCCTGTCCACGCCGACGATCGAGATGTGGACCAGATGCGGGACGGCCGCCCGGCGTGCGGCCGCGATCAGCCGCTCGGCCGCCTGCTCGTCGCCTCCCCGGGGTGAGGTCGCGCAGTGCACGATCGCGTCCACCCCCCTGACGGCCGCCTCCAGACCGCTGCCGCCCTCGCGCAGATCGACGGCGTACACCTGCGCGTGCCGGCTGAGCACCCGCACCTCGTGGCCGTCCGCGCGCAGTCGCTCGGTGACCAGCCTGCCGAGGGTGCCGGTGCCGCCGGTCACCAGGATCGTGGTCATGCCGTCCCGTCCTTTCGACGCCGGACACTCCCGGATGGAGCGCCCTTCGTCAGTTGAGACCGCGCAGCCCGCGGAAACGTGACATCGCCGCCGCGGAACGGGCGGGCGGAGCCCGGTGAGCCCTCCGGCCGGTCGGACCCAGGGACCACTCACCCCGGTGCGGCTCGGTCCGCGGTCCGGGCGCGCTCCAGCCGGCTTCCCGGCAACTCCAGTCTGTCGGGGTTCGGCAGCGGCCGCGAAGCGGGCCTTCGGCGCGGTGAGCCGCAGCGCCCGCCGGTACGGGCCGCCGTGCCGGCTGGGGACCCGGCGGCGGGGCAAGGGCCTTCGTCACCGCCGCCGGGTCGATCGTGGGGGGACCGGCAAGGAATGATCACGCAGTCTTGATCGAGGACACTAAGAGGACTAGACCAGAGCGTCAATAGGTATGGACCAGTCGGGTAGGCCTGGGCTGTGTCACAAGGCCGCCCGGAGCCAAGGAGGTTGACCGGCGAAACCGTTCCGTGGAAGTCCATGGAGACCGGCTGTGAGCCACCCCACAGAGGTGCGGCCCCATGGCCGACGATCGGGCGTGGCACACTGGCCCTGTACCAGAAGCAGCGCACTCCGGGGTCGGTGTAATTCCGAACCGGCGGTTACAGTCCGCGACCCGGTCGCTTCCAGCGGCCGGTTGACCAGGTGAAATTCCTGGACCGACGGTTAAAGTCCGGATGGGAGGCAGTGCGCGGCGGGCGGGCATGTGTGCGCGCTGCCGTTTGTTGCTCCTCGTCCTCAGGGACGAGTGACCTTTCGGCTTCGCTGCCGGTGTGCCGCGGTCCGCTCATTCTGTCGTCATCGACAGGCCCCGGAGTCCGTGCCCCATGAGGCAGGAGGACCCGGGAAGTGTTCACCGGAATCGTCGAAGAGCTGGGTGAGGTCACCGCCGTCGAGATGCTCGACGACGCCTCGCGTTTCCGGCTGCGTGGCCCCGTCGTCACGCAGGGCGCGCAGCACGGCGACTCCATCGCCGTGAACGGAGTCTGTCTCACCGTCGTCGAGCACGAGGGCGACGAGTTCACGGCCGATGTCATGGCCGAAACCCTGAACCGCTCCAGCCTCGGCGCCCTCACCGTCGGCTCCCGCGTCAACCTGGAACGGCCGATGGCCGTGGGCGAGCGCCTCGGCGGCCACATCGTGCAGGGACACGTCGACGGCACCGGCGCGGTCATCGAGCGCAAGCCGTCCGAGAACTGGGAGATCGTCAAGATCTCGCTGCCCGCCGACCTTTCGCGCTATGTGGTCGAGAAGGGCTCCATCACGGTCGACGGCATCAGCCTGACCGTCGTCGACGCCGGCTCGGACCACTTCACCGTCAGCCTCATCCCCACCACCCTCGACCTGACCACGCTGGGCCACAAGCAGCCCGGCGACCCGGTCAACCTCGAGGTCGACGTCATCGCCAAGTACGTCGAGCGACTGCTCGGCGCCCGGGGCGAGCAGCCCGCCGGTCTGCCCGGCGGCCAGGGGGCCGGGCAGTGAACTGGCTCAACTCCGAGGCCTTCGTCCTGCTCGGCCAGCACATCATGTGGTCGGACATGATCGGCAACGTGATCGGTCTGATCGCCCTCGCGCTCGGCTGGCGGCGCTCCGTGTGGAGCTGGCCCGTCCAGCTCCTCTCCGGAGTCGTCCTCTTCGCCGCCTTCTTCGGCCACCTCACCGGCAGCGCCGGCAAGCAGGTCGTGGTCATCGTCGTCGCCCTGTGGGGCTGGTGGCAGTGGAACCGAGGCGAGGGCAAGGACGGGCGTATCTCCGTGCGGTTCGCCAGCTGGCACGAGCGCGCGTACATGGTCGGCGCCGCCGTCGTGGGGACCCTCGCCGTCAGCGGCCTGTTCCACGCGTACCCGACGCTGTCCTGGGACCCCTGGCCCGACGCGTACATCTTCGTCGGCACGATCGTCGCCATGTACGCGCAGGCCCGCGGCATGGTCGAGTTCTGGTTCGCCTGGCTGCTGGTCGACGTGGTGGGTGTCCCGCTCAACTTCGCCAACGGCTACGCCTTCTCCGGTTTCGTCTACGTCCTGTACGGCGCGCTCGTCCTGTGGGGCCTGCGCGACTGGTGGCTGCGCTCCCGTGAGGCCGGGCAGCCCGTCCTGGAAGGAGCCCCGGCATGACAACGGCGCCGGTTTGGTACAGCACCGGGCACGATCAAGATGCCTCGGACTTCGCGCTCGACCCGGTCGAGCAGGCCATCGCCGACATCGCGGCCGGCCGTCCCATCGTGGTCGTCGACGACGAGGACCGGGAGAACGAGGGCGACCTCGTCGTCGCCGCCGAGATGGCGACCCCCGAGATCGTCGCCTTCATGATGAGCGAGTGCCGCGGACTGATCTGCGCCCCCATGGAGGGCGACGAACTCGACCGGCTCCGCCTTCCGCAGATGGTCGACGACAACACCGAGTCGATGAAGACCGCGTTCACGGTGTCGGTGGACGCGTCCGCCGCGCACGGAGTGACCACCGGCATCTCGGCGGCCGACCGCGCCGCCACCCTGCGGCTCCTCGCGGACGGCGCCTCGGCGGCCGACGACTTCGTCCGCCCCGGCCACATCTTCCCGCTCCGCGCGCGGTCCGGCGGCGTGCTGGTCCGCAACGGCCACACCGAGGCCGCCGTCGACCTGGCCCGGCTGGCCGGCCTGCGCCCGGCCGGAGCGATCGTCGAGATCGCGGGCGAGGACGGCCGGATGCTCCGGCTGCCCGAGCTGATCCCCTTCGCCCGCAAGCACGGCCTGACGATCATCTCCATCGAGGACCTGGTCGCCTACCGCCGCTCCACCGAGCTCACGTCGTCCGCCGAGTCCGGGGCGGACCTCGCCGCCCCCACCGTCCGCCGCGAGGCCGAGGTCCATCTCCCCACCGCCTTCGGCGAGTTCACCGCGTACGGGTACCGCTCCACGGCCGACGGTGTCGAACACGTCGCCCTCGTCCACGGCGAGATCGGCGACGGCCAGGACGTCCTCGTCCGCGTCCACTCCGAGTGCCTCACCGGCGACGTCTTCCACTCGCAGCGCTGCGACTGCGGCCCCCAGCTCCAGACGTCCATGGAGCTCATCCGGGCCGAGGGCCGCGGCATCGTGGTCTACCTGCGCGGGCACGAGGGGCGCGGCATCGGCCTGCTCTCCAAGCTCCGCGCGTACGAACTCCAGGAGCGCGGCCGGGACACCCTCGACGCCAACCTGGAGCTCGGCCTGCCCGCCGACGCCCGTGACTACGGCGCGAGCGCGCGGATCCTGGAGGACCTCGGCGTCCGCAGCCTGCGTCTGCTGACCAACAACCCCGACAAGACCGACGCTCTCCTCCGGTACGGCCTGCGGGTCACCGGGCGCGAGCCCATGCCTGTCCAGGCGGGCGAGCACAACCTGCGCTACCTGCGGACCAAGCGGGACCGGATGGGCCACGACCTGCCCTGGCTCGACGCGACCACCGTGTCGGCCTGCGGGAGCCAGTGACACCGCACGACGGGAACCACCGGCAGGGCCCGGCCCGACCGGAACCACCGGCAGGGCCCAGCACTGCCGGCAACACAGCACTGTCGGCAACACGGTGCTTTCGGCGACACGGCGGTACCGGCAACCCGGCGGTACCGGCGGCACAAGCACAATCGGCAACACAGCACAGCGGGACTGAAGGAGAGACGTGAGCGGCAAGGGTGCACCCGAACTGTCCGTACGCAACTGCGGCGACCTGCGGGTCGCGGTCATCGCGGCACAGTGGCACGACAAGGTGATGGACGGTCTCGTCGACGGCGCGCTGCGCGCCCTGCACGAGCTGGGGATCGACGAGCCGACCCTGCTGCGGGTCCCCGGGAGCTTCGAGCTGCCGGTCGCCGCCAAGGTCCTGGCGGGCCGCGGCTACGACGCGATCGTCGCGCTCGGCGTCGTCATCCGCGGCGGAACACCCCACTTCGAGTATGTGTGCCAGGGCGTCACCCAGGGCCTCACCCAGGTCTCCATCGACACCGGCGTCCCCATCGGCTTCGGCGTGCTCACCTGTGACACCGAGGAGCAGGCCCTGGACCGCGCGGGCATCGAGGGCTCCAACGAGGACAAGGGGCACGAGGCGGTGACCGCCGCCGTGGCGACGGCGGCCACCCTCCGCTCAGTATCCGAACCCTGGCACTGAGGTACGGCACCGAGCGCGTAGGCTGAGGACCACCATGTCCAATAAGACGTTCGAGGAGCTCTTCACCGAGCTCCAGCACAAGGCCGCCACGGGCGATCCCGCCACTTCGCGCACCGCCGAGCTGGTCGGCAAGGGCGTTCATGCCATCGGCAAGAAGGTCGTCGAAGAGGCCGCAGAGGTCTGGATGGCCGCCGAGTACGAAGGCAAGGACGCCGCCGCCGAGGAGATCTCGCAGCTGCTCTACCACGTCCAGGTGATGATGGTCGCGCGCGGGATCTCCCTCGACGACGTGTACGCGCATCTCTAGGGGCCGGTCCCAGCAGCGCCCCCACCGAGCACGTCCACCCGTCCCAGCCCACTCATGAACAACCTCGAGCAAAGGAAGCCGACCTCATGCTGCGCATCGCCGTCCCCAACAAGGGTTCCCTCTCAGGACCTGCGGCGGACATGCTGCATGAGGCCGGCTACCAGCAGCGCCGGGAGTCCAAGGAGCTGCGGATCGTCGACCCGAACAACGAGGTCGAGTTCTTCTACCTCCGCCCCCGGGACATCGCGATCTACGTCTCCTCCGGCCGGCTCGACATCGGCATCACCGGCCGCGACCTCCTGATCGACTCCGGAGCCAACGCGGAGGAGATCCTCCCGCTCGGCTTCGCCCGCTCCACCTTCCGCTTCGCCGCCAAGCCGGGCACCGCGAACGGCATCGCTGACCTGAACGGCACGACGGTCGCCACCTCCTACGAGGGCATCGTCGCCAAGCACCTCGCCGAGCACGGTATCGACGCCTCCGTCGTACACCTCGACGGCGCCGTCGAGACCGCCATCGAACTCGGCGTCGCCGAGGTCATCGCGGACGTCGTCGAGACCGGCACCTCGCTGCGCAACGCCGGGCTGGAGATCTTCGGCGACCCGATCATGAAGTCCGAGGCGATCGTCATCCGCCGTGTCGGAGCCGACCGCACCGAGGACGCCGAGCCCAAGGTGCAGCAGTTCCTGCGCCGGCTCCAGGGCGTCCTGGTCGCGCGGACGTACGTGATGATGGACTACGACTGCCGCGCCGAGCACCTGGAGAAGGCCGTCGCGCTCACTCCCGGCCTGGAGTCGCCGACCATCTCGCCGCTGCACAACGAGGGCTGGGTCGCCGTCCGCGCCATGGTCCCCTCCAAGGAGGCCCAGCGGATCATGGACGACCTGTACGCGCTCGGAGCGCGGGCCATCCTGACCACGGCCATCCACGCCTGCCGGCTCTGACGGGACCAACGGACATGTCGGACCTTCCCTCCCTTCCCATAACCTTCCGCCCGGCCCGCACCCGGGCCGTGCTGCTCACCGCGGGTGCCTCGATCCTTGTGGTCATCACCACGGTCGCGATGCTTCTGGAGCAACTCGGCCCGGGGGAGAAGCTCAGCTTCATCTTCACCGCGGCGCTCCTCTTCGGAGTGCTCGTCCTGCTCTCGCGGCCCAAGGTCGTCGCCGACGAGAGCGGTGTCACCGTCGTCAACATCGCGAGCCGCCGGCACCTGGACTGGGCCGAGATCCTGCAGGTCAACCTGCGTCCCGGCGACCCCTGGGTGTTCCTCGACCTCAGTGACGGCACCAGCCTTCCGGCCCTCGGCATCCAGCCGGGCATCGCCAAACAGCGTGCCATCGAGGACGCCCGCACCCTGCGCGCCCTGGCTTCGGCCCGTGGCATCCGCGAGCCCGACGGGCACCGCGACGAACATCAGGGATGACTCTCGGCCCTCCACCCTGCCCTGAGAGCCCATGTCTTGATTAATCTGTCGGCGGAGGCGTTTTTCATGACGCCTCCGCCTCCGATGTGCTCCGGCCCTCAGAGGCCCCCTGCTACCCGAGGAGTGACTCCCTCCAGCGATGGACGGATCGTCCTGTAGTACCTGCGCCGCCCCCTTCCGACATACCGAGGCGGCGGCATGACCATCCCCCTGTTGCTCCTTGGCGCGGCGTTCCTGCTGATTCTCGCCAACGGATTCTTCGTGGCGGCCGAGTTCGGCCTCGTCACCGTCGAGCGCCCCGACGCCGAGAAGGCGGCCGCCGACGGCGACAAGCGCGCCGGTACGGTCGTGGAGTCGCTCAAGGAGCTGTCCTTCCAGCTCTCCGGCACCCAGCTCGGCATCACCATCACCTCGCTCGTCGTCGGCATGCTCGCCGAACCGGCGCTCGCCCAGTTGCTGGACGGCCCGTTCAGGGCGGTCGGACTGCCCGACGGCGCGGTGCCCGGCATCGCCGTGGTGACCGGCATGCTGCTGGCCTCCGCCGTGCAGATGGTGATCGGTGAACTCGTGCCCAAGAACTGGGCGGTGTCCAAGCCGCTCCAGGTGGCCCGCTTCGTCGCCGGCCCGCAGCACGTCTTCTCCCGGCTCTTCCGGCCGGTGATCGCCGCGCTCAACACGGTCGCCAACCGGCTCGTCAGGGCCCTGGGCGTGGAACCCGCCGAGGAGCTGGCCTCCGCCCGCACCCCCGGCGAACTCGTCTCCCTCGCCCGCCACTCGGCCCGGGCGGGCGCCCTGGAGCAGGACACCGCGGACCTCTTCGTCCGCACGATGTCGCTGGCCGACCTCACCGCGCAGCACGTCATGACGCCGCGGGTGAAGGTCAGCGCCCTCCAGTCGTCGGCCACCGCCGAGGACGTGGTCAACCTCACCCGTGCCACCGGCCTGTCCCGCTTCCCCGTCTACCGGGAGCGGATCGACGAGATCGTCGGCATGGTGCACCTCAAGGACGCCCTCGCGATCCCCTCGCGCGACCGGCTGCGCACCCCCGTCGGCCGGATCGCCCAGACTCCGCTGCTCGTCCCGGAGACGCTGCCCGTGCGGCCCCTCCTGGAGCGGCTGCGCAGTGAGCAGCCGATCGCCGTCGTCGTCGACGAGTACGGCGGCACGGCCGGTGTGGTCACCCTGGAGGACATCGTCGAGGAACTCGTCGGCGAGGTCCGCGACGAGCACGACGACGTGCTGGGCGAACCGCCCGAGCTCGCGGCCGCTCCTCCCGAGGACGGCAGGCCCGCCTGGGACGCCGACGGCAGCTGCCGGGTGGACATCCTGCAGCGCATAGGCCTCGACGTGCCCGAGGGGCCGTACGAGACCGTGGCGGGACTCGTCGCCGACCTGCTCGGCAGGATCCCGGCCCCCGGCGACAAGGCCGAGCTCCCGGGCTGGCGCCTCGTGGTGCGACAGGTCGGGCACTACCGCGCCGAACGTGTCCGCCTGGTGCGGACCGCGCTCGCCCCGGAGGCCGTCCGATGAGCATGCTCCAACTCCTCTTCGCGGGCCTGCTGGTGCTCGCCAACGGTTTCTTCGTCGGCGCCGAGTTCGCGCTCGTGTCCGTGCGGCGCAGCCAGATCGAACCGCTGGGCACCGCACGCTCCCGGCAGGTCCTGTACGGCCTGGAGCGCCTCCCGCAGATGATGGCGGCGGCCCAGTTCGGCATCACCATGTGCTCCCTGACGCTCGGCGCGGTCGCCGAGCCCACCGTCGCCCGTCTGCTGGAGCCGCTCTTCGCGGCGGTCCGGCTGCCGGACTCGGTGATCCACCCCCTCGGCTATGTGATCGCGCTCGCCCTCGTCGTCTTCTTCCACCTCGTCATCGGCGAGATGGTCCCGAAGAACCTGGCGATGGCCGCGCCCGAGAAGACGGCCCTGTGGCTCAGCCCCGGACTCGTCGCCTTCGCGCGGGTGTGCCGGCCGGTCACGGTGGGCCTCGGCGCCTGCGCGCGGCTCATCCTCAAGCTGTTCCGGGTCGAGCCCCGGGACGAGGTCGAAGCCGTCTTCACCAGCGAGCAGCTCAACCGGCTGGTCGAGGACTCCGGACAGGCCGGCCTCCTCGACCCCGAGGAACAGGAGCGCCTGGAAGACGCCCTGGAGCTCGGCTCCCGCCCGGTCACCGACGTCCTGCTCGACAGCGGCTCGCTGGTCACCGTGGACCCCTCGGTCACCCCGGGCCAGGTCGTCGCGCTGACCGCGCGCACCGGGTACTCGCGGTTCCCGGTGGTCGCGGAGAACGGCGCCTTCATGGGCTGCTACCTCCACGTGAAGGACGTCCTCGACCTGGAGGAGTCCGAGCGTGCGGTCCCGCAGCAGATGTGGCGCCCGATGACCACCCTGCGGTCCGAACTCCCCCTGGACGACGCCCTGACCGTGATGCGCCGAGCGGCCACCCACCTGGCCCAGGTCGCCGACGCCTCCGGCAAGGTCCTCGGCCTCGTGACCCTTGAGGACGTACTGGAACTGCTGGTCGGTGAGGTGCGCGATCCGGCGCACCGCAACGTCGCGCCGGTACGGGTCGCGGAGCCGCGCCCCAGCCAGGCCCCCGAGGAGGCGCTGGCGAGCTGATCGTGAGCGTGGGCCCCGGGTTCCCGGCGGCCGTGCGACCCGTGAAGGTCGTACGGCCCCGGCGGAACCGGGGCCTTCTCACATCGCCGAAGGATCCTGCGGGCCGCGTCCCGACAGGACCTCCCCGTAGGCCTGCATGAGGTCCGGCAGCCGCAGGGTCGACAGGTCGTCGCGCGACGGTGTGCCGGGGTATCCCGACAGCCGCAGATCCCGGTACGCGCAGCTCTTCTCGTACAGCGTGCGCAGGAAGCGGCCGTTGCCGAGTTCGTCGATCCAGCCCTGGTCGACGACGTGCCCGGCGATCGAGCGGAGCTCGTCCAGCGCCTCCTCGTCCCAGATGTCGCCGTTCTCGGCGGCCAGCACCTCACCGATGGAGGTCAGTTCGAGGGGGCGGTACGAAGGGAAGTCCACGCGGCTGGTGAAGCGCGAGGAGAGACCGGGGTTGGCGGCGAGCAGGCGGTCCATGCCCTCGGGGTAGCCGGCGAGGATGACGACCAGGTGGTCGCGGTTGTCCTCGGCCCGCTTCAGCAGGACCTGGAGGGCCTCGTCGCCGTACGCGTCGCCCTTGCCGTAGCCGGAGTTGGACAGCGAGTACGCCTCGTCGACGAACAGGACGCCGCCGATCGCCGAGTCGATCAGCTCGTTGGCCTTCACGGCGGTCTGGCCGAGGTACTCGCCGACCAGGTCGGCTCGCTGGGCCTCGACCAGATGGTCTCCGCCGAGCAGCCCGAGCGCGTAGAAGACCCGGCCGAGAATGCGGGCCACCGTGGTCTTGCCGGTGCCGGAGGGGCCGGAGAAGACGAAGTGCCGTTTCGGCGGCTGCACCGGGAGACCCTGCCCGGTGCGCAGCCTTGCCATGTTCAACTGCGCCGACAACGCCTTGACCTGCCGCTTGACGGGCTCCAGGCCCACCATGCGCTCCAGTTCGTCGAGCGCCTCCTCGAGTAAGGCGGGGTCCGTCGGGCCGGCGGGCATCGGCTGCACCGGGACCACGGCCTTCTCCCGGAAGCCGTCGGTCTGGGCCGGCAGCCCGCCGGGCGGCGACGGATCGGGCTCCGGGAGCCTCAGGTCGCGCCCCTCGGTGCCGAACAGCGGGTCCATGCCGTCCGGGCCCTCCAGCACGTCCTGCCCGATCCCGGCCAGCGTGATCGCCGCGAGATCGGCCGCGGCGTCGTCGTACCCGTCCCCCTCGGAGATGGCCGCGAGCCGCGCCGAGGTGTCCATGAAGGAGGGGTCGACCCGGTGCACCGCCCGGTACAGGGGCAGCGCCGCGGCGGACCGTCCGGTGCCCTCGTGGGCACGGGCCAGCCAGTACCGCAGCTCCTTGCGCTGCGGCTGCTCGCTGCGGCAGCGCATCAGCGCGGACGACAGCAGCGGCTCGGCCTGCCCGTACATCTCCAGCCGGACCCGCGCCATGCCGCCGAACAGTCCGGCCTCTATGCCGAGCATGGGATCGTTGATCAGTGGATCGGTGTGCCGGACCAACTGCTCCCAGTCCTTGACCAGATAGGCGCGGCACGCGTGCAGGAAGCGCACCTGGTGGTCCGCGTCGACCGGCGGCAGGCCGGCCAACGCCCGGTCCAGTTCGGGGACATGACGTCCGTCGAGCCAGTGCGAGGCGTGCGCGAGCAGCAGGTCGCGCGGACTCTCCAGCACCGGCTGAACCCACCAGCCCAGCCAGTACCAGGAGTTGAGGGTGCGCCGGTGGCGGGAGCGCTGTTCGCCGAAGCGGTCGCGGTGCCGGAACATCCGCAGCAGCGCGGTCGTCGTGTCCACCCGTAGCGCGTGCAGCCCGAGCCAGCCGTCCGCCATACCGGGATCCATCCGGACCGCGGCGCGGAACTCCTCCTCCGCCTGCGGGTAGGCGCCCATCGTGTAGGCGTCCACACCTCGCAGCCAGGCGAGGTCGGCCGGGGCCTCGGGGCCCTGCGTGCCGAAGTCCATCACGTCCCCCACAAACCGTGCCCCCGATGGTCGGGGAATGCCTCGCGGATCAGGACACCCCCCTTGCCGCCGGGCCGGTGCCCGTCGGCAGCTCTGGTCGAACGACTGTGCCGCGGACGGGAGTTGAAGCGGTGCGGCAGAGCAGCCGTCCGAAGGTCGCACCGAGAGGCATCGTACCTGCGGTTCATGGGCCTGCCGAAGGGTGCCGCACACCCCGTTCCACGAGGTGGGAGCAGACGGGGCGCACTGAGGACGGTGACCCAGGGTGAGCGAATCACGCCGGGTGGCGTCCGGAAAGAGATGATGTGGGCAGAACGAAGCCCCCGATCACGGGGGAACAACCGGGGGCTTCGCGACTGCGGGGGCGGCTCCCGAAGGCCGCTCCTTCAGAACGTAAGACCTGTACGGCCCCCTGGTCAAGCAGAGTTGGGACACTGAGGCAACTTCTCCGGAGTGGTTCTTCGTGACTTCAGCGCGCTGCGGATGGTCCATCACGGTGAGTGATGAACTGGTCCGGTCCAGACGTCTCAACAGGCCCCGGCAGCACCTCGTATCCCTCCGGACACTGCCGCACCACATCGTCCGCGAACGGCCGTGTGGGGTCCCCGGCGAAGTGCCGGCGCTCGGCGCGGACCCATTCGGCCCAGAACTCGCTCTGCGCCTCACCGTCCCGTCGCAGCCCCCGCGCCCAGGCCTCCTCGTGCGGCAACTCCATCCACAGCAGCCGGGCGAGCCACGGGCGCAGCGCCCGGCGCCCCGCGCCGACGCCCTCCAGCAGGACCACGGGCGCGGCCGGCAGCTCACGGACGGGTCCGGACTCCCGGGCGCTCCAGTCGTACGGGGCGTATCGTGCCGCCTCGCCGCGCCCGAACGGCTCGATCACCCGGCTCAGCAGGCGCCCGGTCCAGCCGAAGAGCTCCTCGTGGGTGGCGATGTCGTCGAGGTGCAGTACCGGTGCGCCGTCCAGGGCCGTCGCCAGCTTCCCGGCGAACGTGGTCTTCCCGGAGCCCGCGTGGCCGTCCACGCCGATCAGGCGGACGGGACCGCAGGACGGCGGCAGCCGGCGCAGCCGCGAGGCGAGGTCGTGAATGGGGCTTCCAGGGGTGGGGTGCGAGGTGGGCATGGTCCTGGAGAACATTCTATAGAGGCGCCGTCCACAGCGGATCCACGGGTTCAGGGTGGTGCCGCGGTGGTGCCGCATTGAACCATTGACCGAACAATCCTCAAGGGTTCCGAGGATCTGATCCCAAATTCCCGGCCGCGCGGAACCAGGTATTTCACTTAGGGCGTTCCGGTACTCCGGGATGCTGAGTAGGGTTCCTGTTGCGCAACGGTGAGGCGTCGTACCGGGATGGACAGGGGAAGATGGCCGCGGGCTTATTCGACGGGCAGTACGCGTGGCATCCGGCGGCCGACGACCGCGGACTCGCGAGCGTCTGCACGGATGTCCGGGCCGGCCGCTATCTGAGCGCCGGCGAAGCCCTGTCGGAGTCCCGCGCCGATTTCGGGCTACGGGCCCATCGCTCCCTGGTCCTCGCCTCCGAGGCCGCCGACTCCGACCTCGCCGAACGCTGGCTGGCCGAGGAGCGGACCCCCGAGGCCGCGCTGATGTGGGCCCGCGTGGCCGTGCTGCGGGCGTTACGGGCGGCCGACTCCAAGGACGACCGGGCCGAGGCGTTGGAACGCATGGCGCTGACCGCCTGCGACCGGGCCGCGGTGATGGACCGGGCCGATCCCACGCCCTGGGTCGCCCGGCTGTCCATGGCCCGGCTGCACGACCTGCGTGACCCCGCGCCGCAGGGGCTGCTGACCCAGCCGCCCGGCCCCTGGCGGCTGTTCTCGCACATCCTCCGCCTCGACCCGTGGAACCGGGAGGGTCATCACCGGTTCCTGGCGTTCTTCTTCACGCGGTACGGCGGCTCCGTGAACGCCGCCTGGGACGTCGCCGCCTTCTTGAGCCAGCGCGCCCCCGCCACCTCGGCGCTGCGACTGCTGCCGCTGGTGGCCCTGGTGGAGAGCTACAACCCCACACAGTTGCTGGTCGACCGCACCTGGGAACAGCCTCAGTGGCGTTCCACGGCGCTGGCGATCTACCAGCACTGGCTGCCCGTGGCGTCCGGGTACCGCTTCACGCCCGTGCTCGATCTGGCGTACCTCGCGCACGCGCTGTTCATGGCGCAGCGCGAGTTCGAGGCGCGCGCGGTCCTGATGGCCATGGGGCCGTACGCCTGCCGCATGCCGTGGAGCGTCTTCGGCGAACCCGAGGAGCAGCTCTCCCGGGCCCGCCGCGGCTGCGGCCTTCCCGTGCCGGGGGCCTGCTGACAGGCGGCCCTCCCGACGTCCTGAACCACCCCGAGAGAAAGGTCAGTCGTGTCAGAACGGATATCGTCCGCACGTCAGAGAACCGGCCCCGGAGAGGATTCGGTCGCCTTCGACGACGACGCGACGCTTCACGCGATGGGGTATCCGCGAAAACTCACCCGCCGATTCCAGGCGTTCGACAATTTCGCGATCTCCTTCACCATCATCAACATCATTTCGGGTATTTTCTCGGCCTTCGGATTCGGGATGAATGCGGGCGGCCCGCGCATTCTCGTGTTCGGCTGGATCGGCGTCTCCGTGATGGTGCTCTTCATCGGTGCCGCGATGGCGGAAGTCGCCTCCGCCTATCCGACCAGCGGGGCGCTCTATTTCTCCGCCGGCAAGCTCGCCAAGCGGCACAAGGGTGCCTGGTCCTGGTACACGGGGTGGCTGAATTTCGTGGGTCAGGTGGGCGGTACGGCCGCCACCGGATACGCGGCCGCCACCTTCATCCAGGCGTTCGTCGCACTGCAGTGGCACTCGTACGAGCCGACCGCCGAGCAGACCGTCCTGATCACGGCGCTCATCATCGTGCTCCAGGGCTTGGCCAATACCTACACCGTCCAGCTGGTCGCCCTGCTCAACCGGATCTCCGTGTGGTGGCTGCTGATCGGGCTCGTAGTGATCGTGAGCACACTCATCGTGATGCCCGACGACCATCAGTCGGCCTCGTTCGTCACGCATTTCGCGAACAACACCGGCTTCACGAACGGGATTTACGGAGGGATGCTCGGTCTGCTGGTCACCAGCTGGACCTTCACCGGCTTCGACGGCAGCTTCCACATGTCCGAGGAAACGGTGCGGGCCACGGTCAACGCACCGAAGGGGATCACCCGTTCGATCGGTTATTCGGCGATCACCGGGCTCATCCTGATGCTCGCCCTTGTGTACAGCGTTCATGATTATGACCAGGTCGCCGGTTCCTCGGCGCCGCCCGTCCAGATTCTCATCGACGGACTTGGCATGGGCATGGCGAAGTTCATCCTGCTCATCGTGATCGGGTCCATGCTCTTCTGCGGTCTGGCCAACCTGACCAGCAACACCCGGCAGATCTTCGCCTTCTCCCGGGACGGCGCGATGCCGGGCTCCCGCTGGTGGCACTCCGTCTCGCCGCGCACCCGTACGCCCGTCAAGGCCGTCTGGCTGGCCGTCGCCTGCTCGCTGGCGCTCGTCCTGCCGGCCTGGTGGTCGCACACCGCGTTCACCGCGATCGTCAGCGTCAACGTCGTCGGCCTCTTCCTGGCCTACGCCGTGCCGATCTTCCTGAGGCTGCGGCTCGGTGACGAGTTCCAGCCCGGCCCCTGGAACCTGGGCCGCTGGAGCAAGCCCGTGGGCTGGGTGGCCGTGACCTGGATCCTCGCCAGCAGCGTGCTCTTCATGCTGCCCCAGTTCTCCCCGATCACCGGGGACAACTTCAACTACGCCTCGATCGCCCTGGCCGTGGTGCTGATCGTCGCGACGGTGTGGTGGTTCGCCACGGCGCGCCGCCGTTTCCAGGGCCCAGTCAGCTACGGCCGCCCCGACGAGGTGGCCGCCATGGACCTCGTCTGATCTTCCGTCCGCCTCGGCCCCGGCACTCGCCGGGGCCGAGGCGTCCCAGGTCATGCCAGTGGTCCCGACCAATATTGGTGGGCGCGGCACGGGCCGAAGTGCTGGCAGAAGTCGTCCCCCGGCGTACATAGTTGGCGCACGACAGAGCATTGGGCCAGCCCGTTCCGGACACCTGGGGGTTCTCCACCCATGAGCAGAGCCGAACAGCCGTCCCGCAGAATCGTCCTGGCCGCCGCGGTCGCCGCGGCGGCGGTGGGGGCCGCGGGCCCGACAGCCGCCGCCGCCCCGGCCCGCCGGACCAGGGCGCCCGGCGGACTCGTCGACAACCACGCCTGGACCTCGTACGGCGACTGGCGCGCCGGCGGCGCGCACGGCACGCGGGCCGTACGCGGCGCGCGCCCCGGCCTGGTGATCGCCGCACCGGCCGGCACCATGGACTACACCGACCCGCACACCGGCAGGACCGCCGGCTGGGAGTACGCGACCTGGACCTCGCCGGTCCACCGGCTCGCCGTCCCCGCCACGGAGGCCATCGCCTCCTGGAACGCGCACACCCCGGCCGGCACCTGGCTCCAGGTCGAGCTGACCGGCACCTACTCCGACGGCACGGACACACCCTGGTACGTGATGGGCCGCTGGGCCTCCGGCGACCAGGACATCCGGCGCACCTCAGTGGACGGCCAGAGCGACGGCCGCAGCACGATCTGGACGGACACCTTCTCCATCGACGACGCGGCCTCCGGCCTGCGCCTCGTCTCGTACCGGCTGCGCCTGACCCTCTACCGAACCCCGGGCTCCAGGATCACGCCCACCGTGTGGCGGCTCGGCGCGATGGGCTCCGACATCCCGGACCGCTTCACGGTCCCGGCCTCGGCCCCGGGTCTCGCCCGGGAGCTGAAGGTTCCGCGCTACTCGCAGGAGATCCACGCCGGCCAGTACCCCGAGTACGACAACGGCGGTGAGGCCTGGTGCAGTCCCACGTCCTCGCAGATGATCATCGAGTACTGGGGGCGCGGGCCCACCGCCGAGCAGCTCGCCTGGGTCGACCCGGCCTACGCCGACCCGCAGGTGTGCCTCGCGGCCCGTTCCACCTACGACTACCAGTACACCGGCTGCGGCAACTGGCCCTTCAACGCCGCCTACGCCGCGACGTACAAGGACCTCCAGGGCGTGGTGACCCGGCTCGGCTCGCTCACCGACCTGGAGACACTGATCGCCGTCGGCATCCCGGCCATAACGTCCCAGTCGTTCCTCAAGTCCGAGCTGACGGGCGCGGGTTACGGCACTTCGGGCCACCTCATGACGGTCATAGGGTTCACCGCGGACGGCGATGTGATCGCGAACGACCCGGCGTCGCCCGGCGACGACGCGGTGCGCAGGGTCTACAAGCGCTCCGAGTGGGAGAACATCTGGCTGCGGACAAAGCGCTACAACGCCTCCGGGAAGGTCGTCTCCGGAACCGGCGGGGTCTGCTACCTGTACTTCCCCGCGCACCTCTCGGCGCGGCAGCGCAAGGCGCTCGCGGCGGTGGGCATCCGGTGACGCCAGCGGCGGCCCCCGAGCCGGTGGGGGTCGCCCGCCCGTCCTGAACGCGCCCGTCGGTGACAACTCGGCGCCCGTCCGCGGGCGTGTGACGAAACCCACACACGTTGCCCGCCCGCCGGAACCCAGGCGGATCCGAAGCCGGTCGAGGCGCGGACGTGATCCCGGTCTCTACCGGCGAGAACGGCGACGATGGCAAGGTGGTCGGGTCGGTGGGGAGCCGACGGGAGGCGGGGGACGCCACCGCACCACTACGTCAGCGAGATGCCATGACCGCGAGCTCCGCCACCGCCCCTCGTCTCCGCGCCCGCACCGGCGGCCCGGAGGAGGGCGGCCCGAAGATCCTCGAACACGTCCTGGGCTGGACCCTCGTGGTGGTCGTGGCGATGCTGGTGACCCAGCTCGGCCTGCTCTGAGGAGGCAGGCCGCCCGGGGTCGTGCATCGCACCCCGACGAGCGGTCGGCATGGTTCTGCCATACTGCGCATGTTCCGTCGGCAGTTGGAGACCAGGGCCGAAATTGAATAATAGTCAACAGCGTGACATCGGCCGCCCCCGGGCGCGAGGCACCGACCGCTCACTGGCGCGCCGCGCCGAACTCATCGCCATCGGGCGGAAGTTGTTCGCCGACACGTCGTACGACGCGCTGTCGATGGATGACATCGCGCGGCAGGCGCATGTCGCCAAGGGGTTGATCTACTACTACTTCAAGTCCAAGCGCGGCTACTACCTCGCCATCGTCGAGGACTCGGTCGCGGATCTGGTCTCCCGGGCCGCCGACGGTGTGGAACTGCCTCCGGTGGAGCGGGTCCAGCGCACGATCGACGGCTATCTCCGCTATGCCGAGCACAACCAGGCCGCCTACCGCACGATCATCACCGGCGGCGTGGGCTTCGACACGGAAGTGCAGGCGATACGCGAGGGCGTGCGCGAGGCCATCGTCGCGACGATCGCGGAAGGGGCGTACGGCAGGGGCAGGATCGGACCGCTGCCACGCATGGCGCTGCTCGGATGGCTGCACAGCGTGGAGGGCGCCACCCTCGACTGGATCGGCCACCCGGTGCTGCCGCGCGACACGATGCGCGAACTGCTGGTGAAAATGCTCGGGGGTGCGATGCGAGCCGTCGAGGAGCTCGACCCCGCCTATGCGGCCCCGCCCGACGCCCGGCGGGACAACTGACGGAAGGCTATGAGGACTAGACCACTCTGTCAATGGTTCGGACCAAATCCCGTCTCGTAGGCAGGTGGTCGTCATCCGGTGAGGGAGTGCCTCCGTTCGGGCGTACTCCCGGCGCCACGGCCGCGGGTCGGCCGGTTCTGCGACCCGGACCGGGAGCATCGGCCGGGCCAGGTGAGACCCGGCGCCGTTCCACCCGGGTGGGCGTTCGTCGATGTGCCCGAACAGGGAGGAGCGTCACCGTGCCCGATAACGCCCCGCAGCCGGTGGACCGTCAACTGCCCACGGACGAGGCACGGGATCTGATCGCGCTCGTCCGCGACATCGCACGGCGCGAGATCGCCCCCGAGGCGGCCGAGGAGGAGGACGCCGGACGCTTCCCGCGCGAGGTCTTCGGTCTGCTCTCGGAATCCGGACTGCTCGGACTCCCCTACGACACCGGCCTCGGCGGCGGCGGCCAGCCGTACGAGGTCTACCTCCAGGCCCTCGAAGAGCTCGCCACGGCCCGCCTCACCGTGGGCCTCGGCGTCAGCGTCCACACCCTGGCCTGTCAGGCCCTCGCGAACCACGGCACCGACGAGCAGCGGGCCGGGTGGCTGCCCGCGATGATCGGCGGCGGTCTCCTCGGCGCGTACTGCCTCTCCGAGCCGTCCTCGGGTTCCGACGCCGCCTCGCTGCGGACGAAGGCGGTGCGGCAGGGGGACGACTGGGTCCTCACCGGTACCAAGGCGTGGATCACGCACGGCGGCGTGGCCGACTTCTACACGGTGTTCGCGCGTACCGGAGGCGAGGGCAGGCACGGCATCACGGCCTTCCTGGTGCCCGGCGACGCCGACGGCCTGTGGGCCTCACCGCCCGAGCGGAAGATGGGGATGAAGGGCTCGCCGACCGCGCAGGTCCACTTCGACGGAGTGCGGGTCGCCGACGGCCGACGCCTCGGCGACGAGGGCCAGGGCTTCGCGATCGCCCTGTCGGCACTCGACTCCGGGCGGCTCGGGATCGCGGCCTGCGCGACCGGCGTGGCCCAGGCCGCGCTGGACGAGGCCGTCGCGTACGCCACCGGGCGGCGCCAGTTCGGGCGGCGGATCTCGGACTTCCAGGGGCTGCGCTTCATGCTCGCGGACATGGCCACCCGGATCGAGGCCGGCCGCGCGCTCTGCCTGGCCGCGGCGCGGCTGCGCGACGCGGGCCGGCCCTTCTCCAAGCAGGCGGCCATGGCGAAGCTGCTGTGCACCGACTCCGCGATGACGGTCACCACGGACGCGGTCCAGGTCCTGGGCGGGTACGGGTACACCGTCGACTTCCCGGCCGAGCGGTACATGCGCGAGGCGAAGGCCCTGCAGATCGTCGAGGGCACCAATCAGATCCAGCGCATGGTCATCGCGCGCCACCTCGTGGGTCCCGAGGCGCGCTGAGGCCGCCGCGCGGGTCCAGGTGCGCGTCGAACTCGCCCCGCGGGTCCGCGCCCCCGCCGAACTCGTTCCGCGGGTCCGCACCCACGCCGAACTCGTTCCGCGGGTCCCGGGACGCGTTGAACTGCCCCTCACCGCGCGGGTCCGGGGCCGGGACGAAACGTGCTTCTCCCCGCGGGTCCGGGGCCGGGACGAAGCGTGCCTCGCCCCGCGGGTCCGTGATCGCGCCGAACTGCCCGTACCCGTACATGACCGAGGGAGCCACCAGGCGCACCCACTCGGGGTCGTGGCGGCCGGGCAGCGTACGGCCGCGATCGGCCCAGGTGCGCATCAGGGCGCGGTAGATGGGCGGATCCTGGACCGGTGGAAGTGGAAGTGGAAGTGGAAGTGGAGGTGGAGGTGGAGGAGGTGGCGGCGGTGCCCAGAGAACCGCTTCCGCCGGCGCCGAGACGAGGATCCGGCGCCAGCGCCCGGTCGCGGAAGCGGAAGGTGTGGGGCTCATACCGGGGCAACGCGCGGGCGGGCGGACAGGTCACCCGCCGCGGAATCGGGCGTGCGTTCGCGACGGAACCCCTGCGGGACCCGGGCCGGAGCGCGCTGTCCGGCCCCCGACGCCAGTCCGACGTACCGTCGATTCCGTCGCCGGGAGCTGCGCCCCTCCGGGCGACGTCAACGGCCCCCCGGGACCCGGACACGCCGCTCCCGCACCACGGCAGCCCGGTGGCCATGGTGCAGGGCAGCTACTGGGACGAACCCGGTGTCGCCGACTGAACGCGCCGACCGGTCAGGCGGCCTCGCGCCGCATCTCGGGGACGCGCATCGGGCGCGAGCCCGGCCCGCCCACGTGGGAGAACGGCTGCGTACGCCAGTCGAGGCCCTGGGGGAGCGTCAGCAGAAGCGCCGTGTCCTGCTCCTGGAGCTCCGCGGTCTCGTCGGCGGGCCGCGCCCCGGCGGCCGTGCGCCCCGTGCCCGAACAGACCGTGAGTCCGAACGGGTTCCACGGGGAGGCGCACAGCGCGTGCTCCGGCAGGACCTCCTCGTCCGCCAGCAGCGCGATCGGCTGCGCGCAGTCCGGGCAGATCACCCGGTACATCTCAAAAGTGTCGTACGCGTCGAACTCGTCACCGTCCAGGGCGTCGGATTCGACACCCTCCGGCTCGGGCTCGAGAACGGACTGCTGCCGCTTGGGCGCGGTACGACCAGGGCGCTTAAGACTCTGCATGGGATTCTCCCCCTCGGGTGGGCCGACAAGGCGCTGCGACCTCGACCACAGCAAGCACTTCCCGTCCCGTCTCTGCGGTAATCACGTGAACATCACGGACCCGGTTGCATCCGTGTGTCGTTCGTCACATGCCGCCCGCAGGTGCCTGGCCCGGCGGAATTTCTCCGCCTGGTGGCGCGCGACTGACTCTAAGCCACATCACAAAGCGGGTATGACCTGCGCCGCTGAGGTATCCCGCGGGATCAACGGCCCTGTAGGTTCTTGCGCCATGGAGGAGCTGGACCGACAGATCGTGCAGCTGCTCGTCGCAGACGGGCGGATGAGTTACACCGACCTGGGCAAGGCCACGGGCCTGTCCACGTCCGCCGTGCACCAGCGGGTGCGCCGGCTGGAGCAACGTGGCGTCATCCGGGGCTATGCCGCGGTCGTCGACCCGGAGGCCGTCGGACTGCCCCTGACCGCCTTCATCTCGGTGAAACCGTTCGACCCCAGCGCCCCCGACGACATCGCCGAACGCCTCGCGGGCGTCCCGGAGATCGAGGCCTGTCACAGCGTCGCGGGCGACGAGAACTACATCCTCAAGGTGCGTGTCTCAACTCCGCACGAACTCGAGGAACTCCTCGGGCGACTGCGAGCGCTCGCGGGTGTGTCGACGCGGACCACGGTCGTCCTGTCGACACCGTACGAATCCCGGCCGCCGCGCATCTGACCGGCCGGGCCGGCAGCGCCGAATCCGACCGACCGGCCCGGCCGCCCCATCACCGTTTCGGTCGCCTGGCTCACCGGACGGCCGAGCCATGAACGCCGGAGACGGGCCCCCACTCCGGTTCCTCCGCGCCGGCCCGCCCAGGCGGCCCGGCCTGCGTGACCCCGCCGATTCGTCCGGGCGGCCGGTGGACCCGTCCGTTCGGCCGTGTCGACCCCACCCGGGCGACGGCCGGCCGCCGAGAGGCGCGAGACTGTTCCCATGAGTGAGAGCACCGCCCCGTCGGACACCGTGCTGCTGCGCGGTGGAGAAGTCCACAGCCCCGCCGACCCCTTCGCCACCGCGATGGTCGTGGAACGGGGTCAAGTCGCCTGGGTCGGCTCGGAAGGAGCCGCCGACGCCTTCGCGGACGGGGTCGACGAGGTGGTGGACCTCGAAGGCGCCCTGGTCACCCCGGCGTTCACCGACGCGCATGTGCACACCACCGCCACCGGGCTCGCGCTCACCGGCCTCGACCTGTCCGACGCGCCGTCCCTGGACGCGGCCCTCGCCCTCGTACGCGACTTCGCCGCCGCCCGTCCCGCCGACCGGGTACTGCTCGGCCACGGATGGGACGCGGCCCGCTGGCCCGGCGGCCGCCCCCCGGCCCGCGCCGAACTCGATCAGGCGACCGGCGGACGCCCGCTCTACCTCTCCCGCATCGACGTGCACTCCGCGGTGGCCACCACCGCCCTGCTGGACATGGTTCCCGGCGTCACCGCGCGTGCCGGGTACGCGCCCGACGGTCCGCTGACCCGCGACGCCCACCACGCCGTGCGCGCCGCGGCCCTCGGCGCGATCGGCGGCGGGCAGCGCACCGGGGCCCAGCGTGCGGCGCTCGCCCACGCCGCCTCGCTCGGCATCGGCTCCGTGCACGAGTGCGCGGGCCCCGACATCTCCTCCGAGGACGACTTCACCGGCCTGCTGCGGCTCGCCGCCGAGGAACCCGGACCGAGGGTCGTCGGCTACTGGGCCGACCGCGATGTGGACAAGGCACGGGCCCTCGGCGCCCTCGGCGCGGCCGGCGACCTCTTCGTCGACGGCTCCCTCGGCTCGCACACCGCCTGCCTGCACGAGCCGTACCTCGACGCCGGCCACGTCGGCGTCGTCCACCTCGACGCCGACGCCGTCGCCGCGCATGTGGTCGCCTGCACCGAAGCGGGCCTCCAGGCGGGCTTCCACGCCATCGGGGACGCGGCGGTGGCCTCCGTGGTCGAGGGCGTCCGGGCCGCAGCCGAGAAGGTCGGCCTGGCCCGCGTCCGCGCCGCCCGGCACCGCGTCGAGCACGCCGAGATGCTCACCCCGGAGACCGTCGCGGGCTTCGCCGAACTCGGCCTCACCGCCTCCGTGCAGCCCGTCTTCGACGCGCTGTGGGGTGGCGAGGACGGTATGTACGCCCAGCGCCTGGGCGTAGAACGAGCCCGCACGCTCAACCCGTTCGCGGCCCTGCTGCGCGCCGGTGTGCCGCTGGCCTTCGGCTCCGACAGCCCCGTCACGCCGCTCGATCCCTGGGGCACCGTCCGTGCCGCGGCCTTCCACCGGACGCCCGAGCACCGGGTGTCCGCGCGCGCCGCCTTCACGGCCCATACGCGGGGCGGCTGGCGGGCCGTCGGACGGGACGACGCCGGCGTCCTGGTGCCGGGCTCGCCCGCCGACTACGCCGTGTGGCGCACCGGCCACCTCGTCGTGCAGGCACCCGACGACCGGGTCGCGCGCTGGTCCACCGACCCCCGCTCCGGCACCCCCGGACTGCCCGATCTGACCCCCGGCAACGACCTGCCCGTCTGCCTGCGCACCGTGGTCGGTGGACGGACGGTATTCGTACGGCCCAACGAGTGATGTCCCGGGGTGCCGGGGTCGCGTTCAGGGCCCGGTACCCCGTTGCTCGACCTGCGCGTCCTCGGCGCTGACCAGGCCTTTGTTGGAAGAGACGCAGATCAGGCCAGTGTTGACAGCTGGCCGCAGGAGACGGGTAGGTTCGGCCGGGTCCACCACCGGACGGCCGACCGGGGAACCTCCGCGCGGCCTCGCAGCGCCGCTGGGTCAGGGGTGGTGTGCCGCACCGGCGCACCGCCACTGGGAGCCAGGCCCAGCGCCGGCGCAGCGAGGCGAGGGAACGTTCCGACAAGTCGGCAGGTGCGACCCGGGCGGGGCCCGGACGTTCAGTAGACAACGGCTTTCGGTCGACCCGCAGCCAGCGGGTCCCTGGTCGGCCCGAAGGGCGCCGGGCCCCGATCCGCAGGACGCGTTTTCCGCCCCGGGGCGCCTGCTCTTACCCGCCTCTTGGCGAATCGACACCCCCGTGAGGCCGCCGCGACGCAGCGGTGCAGGTTGGGCGCACTATGGTGGACCCCTGCGTACGGATACGAAGGGGCAGCAGTGAACGACGGCGACGGGACCCTCGCGGCGGAAGCCCAGGGGAGGCGGTTCGGCCCGCTCGGCACGGCCTTGGTGATCATTCCGACCTATAACGAGGCGGAGAACATCAAGAAGATCGTCGGCCGGGTGCGGTCCGCCGTGCCCGAGGCGCACGTTCTGGTGGCGGACGACAACAGCCCCGACGGCACGGGCAAGCTCGCCGACGAGCTGGCAGCCGATGACGAGAACGTCCAGGTCTTGCACCGCAAGGGCAAGGAGGGACTCGGCGCCGCCTACCTCGCGGGGTTCCGCTGGGGGCTGGAGCACGGCTACGGCGTGCTCATCGAGATGGACGCCGACGGCTCGCACCAGCCGGAGGAACTTCCCCGGCTGCTGACCGCTCTCAAGGGCGCCGACCTCGTGCTGGGCTCGCGCTGGGTGCCGGGCGGCCGGGTGGTGAACTGGCCCAAGTCCCGTGAGTTCATCTCGCGCGGCGGCAGCCTCTACTCCCGCGTCCTGCTCGACGTACCGATCCGGGACGTGACCGGCGGCTACCGGGCCTTCCGCCGCGAGACCCTCGAAGGCCTCGGCCTCAGTGAGGTCGCCTCCCAGGGCTACTGCTTCCAGGTCGACCTGGCCCGCCGGGCCGTGAAGGCCGGCTACCACGTCGTCGAGGTCCCGATCACCTTCGTCGAACGTGAACTGGGCGACTCCAAGATGAGCCGCGACATCCTCGTGGAGGCGCTGTGGCGCGTCACCACCTGGGGTGTGGGCGAGCGGGTCGGCCGCATCACGGCCCGCCGCAAGCAGTCCTGACGCCGCGACCGGTCCGCCGTCCGGCGCCCCGAGCGGCTCACGAGCCCGTCCTGGCGCCGGTGCGGGCCGCGAGCCTTTCCGGCCCCTTCCGCACCCGCGCGGGCCGCGGGGACGCCAGGACGCGGTTCCCGGCGCGTCCTGGCGCGCGGACGGGCCGTGAGCAGTCCCGACGCCCTGGCCGGCACGGTTGCCCGGCGTCGGCGATTGATCATCCGCTTATCCCGTACTGAGGCGCGCCCAGGCACACTGGAAGCATGACGACAGGCGTACCGACCCCCACTCACCCCGCCCGCCCGCGGCGCTCGCGGCTGCGTACCTTCCTGCCGCTCGGTGTCGCGGTGTGGCTGGTGCTGGAGATCTGGCTGCTGACCCTCGTCGCGCACGCCACGAGCGGCTTCACGGTGTTCCTGCTGCTGGTCGCCGGGTTCGTGCTCGGCGCCGTGGTCATCAAGCGGGCCGGCCGCCGCGCCTTCAGGAATCTCGGCCAGACGCTGCAACAGGCGCAGAGCGGTGTCACGCCGAGCGGCGAGGGCGGCCGTGGCAACGGCCTGATGATGCTCGGCGGCCTGCTCCTGATGATCCCGGGCCTGATCTCCGACGCGATCGGCCTGCTCCTGCTCGTCCCGCCGGTCCAGAAGGGCCTCAGCCGCTACACACAGCGCGCTTTCGAGCGCGGGATGGGGCTGGCCGCCCCCGGTACCGTCGGCGACGCCTTCCAGCAGGCCCGTATCCACCGCCCCGACGGCAAGGTGGTCCAGGGCGAGGTCATCAGGGACGAGGACCGGGGCGCGCCCGGCGGCCACTATCCGCCCCTGAACGGCTAGCCGTCGCGGCGGCCGGGGCCCGGGGCCGGACGCCGTGGCCGTGGACACCGGTCCGACGTCCGATCACCGCTCCGTCGGACCCCGTCGGCATCCCTCTCGGCCGAACCGTCGGCCGAGAGGGATGCCGCTGAACCGCAGGCCGCGGAGCCTGGCCGGCGTACGAGAAACGGCACACCGGCGGCGTACGAGAAACGGCGCCCCGGAATTCACCGGAACGCACGCGTAGTCACCGGAACGCACGAGACCGCGGGCCCCGTACATGACGTACGGTGCCCGCGGTCTCGGCGTGCGGTGTATGCCGCTCGACCCTCGGAGGGGTCAGGCGGACTTGCGGCTGTCCCGCGGATGCACCGCGATGTTCATCGCGCCGGAACGCAGGACCGCCAGGCGCTCCTCAAGGACCTCTTCGAGCTCCTCGCGAGTGCGCCGCTCCATCAGCATGTCCCAGTGCGTACGCGCGGGCTTGGCCTTCTTTTCCTCAGGGCCGTCGCCGTCCACGAGAAGTGCCTGGGCCCCGCAGACCTTGCACTCCCACTCCGCCGGAATTTCGGCCTCCACCGAGAAGGGCATCTCAAAACGATGTCCCTTCTCGCATGCGTACTCCACCGCCTGGCGCGGGGCCAGGTCGATGCCGCGGTCCGTCTCGTAGCTGGTCACTACAAGGCGCGTGCCGCGAAGAGCTCGCTCACTCATGAATCGTGCCTCCCGGGCTTGTCGCCCACAGGACAGGTGTCGCTGTCGTCGTCATCCGGTCAACGTCCGGTCGGCGGTAAAGATTCCCGTTGTGGGTCATGCGTCGCCGTCGTAGCCGCCCCTTGTTGTACCCACCGTCGCCCGGTTTGTCACATCTGGCATCAGATGTCACCCAACGCTTCAGTATCATTGACGCGCAGTAACGGTACGCCAGGCAGGCCAAACGCGTACACTACCGCTCTTTGGCCCCGGACGCTAAATCCTCTCGGGTACGGGATTGCCCGCGTCGCGGATCGCCTGGCGCACCGGGACCCGTGCGAGCAGGACGAAACCGATGGCGAAGAAGGCCACGAGCGAGATGATCGCGTCCCTGTAACTTCCCGTCAGCTGGTAGGTCAGTCCGAACAGCAGCGGGCCGAGCCAGCTCATCCCGCGGTCGCTCATCTCGTACGCCGAGAAGTACTCGGCCTCCTTGCCGCTCGGCACGAGGTGCGAGAACAGCGAGCGCGACAGTGCCTGGCTGCCGCCCAGGACCAGTCCGATGCCGGACGCGAGGACGAAGAACCACACGGGCGCGCCCGCGGGCAGGAAGTACCCCGCGGCGAGGGTGAGCGTCCAGGCGACGAGTGAGCCGAGGATGGTGCGTTGCGCGCCGTACGTACGGGCCAGCCAGCCCATGCCCAGTGCGCCCCCGACCGCGAGCACCTGGACGAGGAGTACGGCCACGATCAGGGTCGACTGGCTGAGGCCCAGTTCCTCGGAGCCGTAGACGGAGGCCTGCGAGATGACCGTCTGGATGCCGTCGTTGTAGATGAGGTAGGCGAGCAGGAAGGAGAGCGTGAGCGGCTGGCCGCGCATGTCGCGCACCGTGGCGGCCAGCTGCCGCCATCCGTGCGCGGACGCGCGGCCGGCGGAGGGCGTCCGCCGGTCGCGCAGCCGCCTGAGCGGCACGAGGGTGAAGGCGCCCCACCAGACGCCCGCCGAGGCCAGGCAGATGCGCACGGCCGTCGACTCGGAGACACCGAAACTGTCATGGGCCGTGAAAAGGATCAGGTTCGCGACCAGGACCAGTGAGCCCGCCGCGTACCCGAAGGCCCAGCCGCGCGAGGAGACGGCGTCGCGCTCCTCGGGCGGGGCGATCTGCGGCAGGTAGGAGTTGTACAGGACCATCGACACGGCCAGCGAGGCGTTCGCGACGATCAGCAGCAGCCCGCCCAGCAGATAGCGGTCGCCGTCCAGGAAGAACATGCCCGTGGTGGCTCCGGCGCCCAGATAGGCCGCCGCGGCGAGCAGTGGCTTCTTGCGGCCCGTGCGGTCGGCCGCGGCACCCGCCATCGGCATCACGAAGATCGACAGGATGACGGAGGCGGAGACGGCGTACGCGAAGAAGGAGCCGGCCCGGATCGGTACTCCCAGCGGATGGACGAACCCGTCCGGGTCCGCCGCGTGCTTGGCCACCGCTGTCAGATAGGGGCCGAGGAACACGGTGAGCACGCTCGTCGAATAGACGGAGCAGGCCCAGTCGTAGAAGTACCAGCCGCGTTGTTCTCGTCGGCGCTCGGCGGCCTCCCCGGCCGCCCCCGCCCGCACGGTCTGTGTGCTCACCCGTGCCCTCGCTTCCCCGTGAACGGACCGCGCGAGGAGGCTCAGAACCAGGTGCCCCGGTCTTCCAGGACCTTGCGCAGCGTGTCGATGTGATCGGTCATGATGCCATCGACTCCCAGGTCCAGGAGCCGGTGCATGCGTTCCGATTCGTTCACGGTCCACACGTGCACCTGAAGCCCGCGCGCGTGGGCGGCCCGTACGAAGCGGCGGTCGACCACCGGCACACCCGACTGCGTCTCGGGGACCTGGGCCGCGATCGCGGAGCGGCGCACCGCGGCCGGTACTCCCCACGAGCGCAGCCGCAGGTTGAGCACCCCTCGCGTACCGAACGACGTCGCGAGGCGCGGCCCGGCCAGATGCTGGGCGCGGGTCACGCGCGCCTCGGAGAACGAACCGACGCAGACCCGGTCCCAGGCGTCGGTGCGGCCGATCAGGTCGAGCAGCGGGAGGAGCGCGGGTTCGGCCTTGACGTCGACGTTCCAGCGGACCTCGGGGAGCTCTTCGAGCAGTTCCTCGAAGAGGGGGACCGGCTCCTGGCCCGCCACGCGCGCGTGGCGCACGTCTTCCCAGGGAAGGTCGGCGATCCGGCCCGCGCCGTCCGTCACCCGGTCGAGGGTCGTGTCGTGGAAGGCGGCCAGCCTGCCGTCCGCCGTGGCGTGCACATCGGTCTCGATGTAGCGGTACCCGGCGTTCACCGCCCTCCGGAACTGGGCCAGGGTGTTCTCCAGACCGTCCGCCGACCCGCCGCGGTGCGCGAAGGGGATCGGGCCGGGGTGGTCGAGGTACGGGTGAAGGGTGCGCGTGCTCACCCGGGCAGTATGGCGCGCTCCGGTTGACCTGTGGCGACAACGGCGCAGCCGACCGGTGCCGGACGGGCGGCGAACACGCGCAGGAAGAGCTGGGCGAGGGGCCCGATGGCGACGGCGTACAGCACCGTGCCCACGCCGACCGTGCCGCCGAGCGCGAAGCCGGTCGCGACCACGGCCACCTCGAGGACCGTGCGCACCACACGGACCGAGCGGCCCGTACGCCGGTGCAGTCCCGTCATCAGACCGTCGCGGGGACCCGGACCGAAACGGGCGGAGATGTACAGGCCCGTCGCCACGCCGTTCAGCGCGATGCCCGCCACCATCAGCGGAATCCGTACGGACAGGGTGTGGACGTCCGGGACCAGCGCGAGGGTGCCGTCCATGGCGATGCCCACCACGAAGACGTTGGAGACGGTGCCGAGGCCCGGCCGCTGGCGCAGCGGGATCCACAGGAGCAGCACCGCGGCGCCCACGATGATCGACACCGAGCCGATCGTCAGGCCGGTCAGCTCGGCGAGACCCTGGTGCAGGACGTTCCACGGCTCCAGCCCCAGGCCCGCCTCCACCAGGAGGGCCGAACTCGCGCCGTACAGGGCCAGCCCGGCGTAGAGCCGTACGAGGCGGCGGGGAAGCCGCCCGGGCCCGGGACCCCCGGCAGGTGCGGACTCGGAGCGTGTGGACATGGGATGCCCCCGATGGTGGTAGTGGCCTGGCGCATGACACTCTGTGGCAGGGGAAGTTGCTTCATCCATGGCCAATTCGGGGAAGGTGGACTGGAATCATGGCGCAGTGGACTTCGGCGGTAGGGGCCGCTCAGCTCGCGCGGCTCCTCAACTCCCAGCAGGAGCGGCCCGCCGGCCCGGGGACCCGGCGTCCGCCGGCGTATCGGGCGCTCGCCGACGGCGTGCGACTGCTCGTGCTCGAAGGCCGGGTGCCGGTCGCCGCGCGGCTGCCCGCCGAGCGGGAGCTGGCGCTGGCCCTCGCCGTCAGCCGTACGACCGTCGCCGCGGCCTATGAGGCGCTGCGGGCGGAGGGCTTTCTGGAATCGCGCCGCGGAGCCGGCAGCTGGACCGCGGTCCCCGCCGGGAATCCGCTGCCCGCCCGCGGTCTGGAACCGCTGCCTCCCGAGACTCTCGGTTCGATGATCGACCTCGGCTGCGCGGCGCTGCCCGCGCCCGAACCGTGGCTGACCCGCAGTGTCCAGGGAGCCCTGGAGGAGCTGCCGCCGTACGCGCACACGCACGGCGACTACCCGGCCGGGCTGCCCGCGCTGCGCGCCATGCTCGCCGAGCGGTACACGGCGCGCGGCATCCCGACCATGCCCGAGCAGATCATGGTGACCACCGGAGCGATGGGCGCGATCGACGCGATCTGTCATCTCTTCGCGGGCCGCGGCGAGCGGATCGCCGTCGAGTCGCCCTCCTACGCCAACATCCTCCAGCTGATGCGCGAGGCCGGTGCCCGGCTGGTGCCGGTCGCGATGGCCGAGGGGCTCAGCGGCTGGGACATGGACCGCTGGCGCCAGGTCCTGCGCGACGCGGCGCCCCGGCTCGCGTATGTCGTCGCCGACTTCCACAACCCCACCGGGGCACTCGCCGGCGAGGACCAGCGGCGCGGGCTCGTGGACGCGGCGCGCTCGGCGGGCACCGTCCTCGTGGTCGACGAGACGATGAGCGAGCTGCACCTCGACGACGGCGTGGAGATGCCTCGTCCAGTGTGCGGCTTCGACCCGGCCGGCTCGACCGTGATCACCGTGGGTTCCGCGAGCAAGGCCTTCTGGGCGGGGATGCGGATCGGCTGGGTACGGGCCGCTCCGGACGTCATCCGCAGCCTGGTCGCCGCGCGAGCCTACGCCGACCTCGGCACGCCGGTGCTGGAACAGCTCGCCGTGAACTGGCTGCTCACCACGGGGGGCTGGGAGCAGGCGGTCGACATCCGGCGCGGCCAGGCCCGCGAGAACCGCGACGCCCTCGTCGCGGCTGTGCGCAGGGAACTGCCCCGGTGGGAGTTCTCGGTGCCGCGCGGCGGTCTCACCCTGTGGGTGCGCACGGGCGGTCTGTCCGGGTCGCGGCTGGCCGAGGTCGGTGAGCGCGTGGGCGTGCGCGTGCCCTCCGGGCCCCGGTTCGGGGTGGACGGCGCGTTCGAGGGCTATGTGCGGCTGCCGTTCACCGTGGGCGGCGCGGTCGCCGACGAGGCGGCGGCGCGGCTGGCCGCGGCCGCTCGGCTGGTGGAGACCGGCGCGACCGGAGGGGACGACGGTCCGCGCACGTTCGTGGCGTAGCCGAACGGACGTGTGATGGCCGCAGGTGTGACGGTCGCGCGTGGGACGGTCGCGCGTGGCACGGGCCGGAAACCCAGCCGGGTTTCCGGCCCGTCCCACGCGCGCGTGAGGGCCTCGGGAGCGGTGACCTCATCCCTCCGCCACGGCGACCCCGGCGACTCCCGCGATCTCCGAGGGCACCTGTGCCGCGTCTCCCGGCGTGGTCCGTTCCGGGAGGAGGTCGAGCACCGCCCGCCGGTGTGTCTCGCTCGTCGCCTCGTCGTAGGGGTCCGGTGTGGCCGGGACCTGGAGGCGCAGGACGGGCCCCGCGCCCAGGCGGGCATAGCCGCGGCCGGGCGGTACGTCCCGGGTCGGGGTGGTGTGCGGGGGCGCGCCCAGGATCGATTCCAGCTGGGCGGCGGAGGCCGCGCCGAGCACCACGCGCGCGCGGGTGTGCTGCCGTACGGCGTCGCTGAGGAGGTCGAGGTTCTCGAAGTGCTCCGCGATCACGACCGTGACGCCCGCCGCACGGCCGTGCCGCAGCGGAATCTGGAGCAGGGCCTGCGGGTCCTTGCGTCCGTCCGCGGCGGCCGGATGGCCCAGCGCGCTCGGCCGGTCCAGCAGAATCCAGAGCGGGTTCTTGATGTCGTCGGGGGCGGGATGCCCCGCCTGACGGGCGCGGTTCGCGGCGATCAGCCGCCGCTCCGTCTCGTGCGCCGCCCACTCCAGACTGCCGAGCGCCCCGGCCGCCGCGCACTCGACGGCGAGTACGCGGTCGCGTCCGGTCAGGCACGCGTACTCGCCGGTGCCCCCGCCGTCGACGATGACGACATCGCCGTACTGGAGGGACTGCAGGGCGATGGAGCGCAGGAGGGTGGTCGTGCCGGTACCCGGTTCGCCCGTGATGAGCAGGTGCGGCTCGGTGGAGCGGGCGCCGGTGCGCCAGACGACCGGCGGGACGTCGCGCCGTTCCTCTCCGTGGGTGAGGGGGAGCGTGCGCTGGACGTCGGCCGGATCCGTGAAGCCGAGGACCGTCTCGCCTGGCGCGGTGACGAAGCGCTGGGCGGCGATGTCGGTGGGGAGGGGCGGGAGGACCGTGACGGTGAGTTCGTTGCCCTCCTCGTCCCAGTCGAAGTGGTACTCACGGCCGCGGCCCGACTTGGCGTGCAGGAGGTGCTCGATCCGCGCGCGGGAGTCCGGCTCGCCGTCCGTGAAGTACGCCGGGTAGTGGACGAGCAGACGGGAGATCCGTCCGTCGTCGTCGAAGTCGTAAGCGGCGAACGCCTTCTCCCAGTCGCCGCCGTGGGCGTACAGGGGAGCGGGGTCATCGGCCGTGGAGAAGTACGGGACGAGTGCCTCGTAGAGGGACTGGAGGCGTCCGGTCTGTGCCTCGTCGGGGCCGGTGGCGGGCGGTGGGGTGCGCTCGCGGCCGGCCCAGGCTGCCGCCGCCATCAGGGTGATGACGGCGAGCAGCGGTCCGTACGGCACCAGGGCCACGATCAGGATCACCGAGGCCACCAGGAACAGCAGCGGCCCGCGCCGGTCCTTGGGCGTGGCGGCCCACTTGCGTCGTCCGGCGGCTGCCAGCCGGCGCAGTCCACGGGTGACCGTGATCAGTGGATGGAGGACATCGGTGGCGCTGTCGGCTGCCGTCCGGGCCAGCTCCCGGCTCTTGGCGATCTGTGCGGTGCCGTTGCTGAGGATGCGGGGGAGAGGGCGCCGAGCCACTGCTGTCTCCTGGAGGTGCGTACGAGGTGGGGGACGTCGTCAGAACTTGATCCCGCCGAGGAGGCCCGCCAGGCTCTCCCCGCCGGCCTTGATGCTCGGCGCGATGGCCGTGCTGGCGAGGTAGAAGCCGAAGAGTGCGGCCACCAGGGCGTGCGACGCCTTCAGCCCGTCCTTCTTGAAGAAGAGGAAGACGATGATGCCGAGAAGGACGACGCCTGACATGGACAGAATCATTTGAGCTCTCCTGGTTCGTGGGGACGGTCACCATGAGTTGTTCCAGGATCACAGCATGTATCCATACGATAAAAGGTGCAACTGGGTGAAATCCGGCTGATTTCATCCATGCGGTTGAGCTGTCTTGGGCCGCCTGAGCTGGTCTGTTGTGTCCGTTGCGTTCGATGCGCCCTTTGTGATCTTTGCCTCGGAGGATGCCTGTCATGTGCCGCCGGAGCCAGTACCCTGTCGATTCACCCGAACGGTTGCAGTGAGAGGCGGTCCGGCCGATGAGCGAAGCCCCCGACCCCGAGGTCGTGGAGCTGGCGACCAAGATCTTCGATCTGGCGCGACGCGGCGAGACGGAGACGCTCGCGGCCTATGTCGACGCGGGTGTTCCGGCGGACCTCACCAACGACCGCGGCGACTCGCTCGTGATGCTCGCCGCCTACCACGGCCACGCGGAGGCGGTCCGCGCCCTGCTGGAGCGCGGCGCCGAGGCGGACCGGGTCAACGACCGGGGCCAGACCCCCCTCGCCGGAGCCGTCTTCAAGGGCGAGGAAGCCGTCATCCGGGTCCTCCTGGCCGTCGGCGCCGATCCGGCCGCGGGTACTCCTTCGGCCGTCGACACGGCGCGCATGTTCGCCAAGACGGACCTGCTCGAACTGTTCGGTACGCAGTAGCGCGAACGCTCTGACCAGGCGAGAAGCACGAAAAAAGGGAGGCGGAACGGGGCCGCCGGAAATACGGTCGCGGCAGGAAGAACCGCCGAGTCATCATGTCGACGTGATTCACGGACGCGATGGCTGGGCAGAAGTTGCCGCACCGCGCGGGCCGTGACGCGGCCCGCATGGGCCACCGACGAGAGGCAGAGGAAGATGGTCTACAACAAGCAAGAGACGGCGGGCGCTCCGACGTGTTGTTACGCGGCCAGGTAATGCAGGATCCCGGTTGCGTCGACGCTTGATGTGAGGCTGTTTCCCATGTTCGATCCGGTCATAGCGCCCAGCGGAACGCTGCTCGGCCTGCTCCAGAGGGGCCGCGGCGACGGCACGCTGCACGCGCTCACCGCACCGCGGGCCGAAGCGCTCGCGGCACTGAACCACTGTGTTCTGAGGGACCCCCGCCACGACTGGCAGGTGGAGAACCGCTCCCTGTACTACGCCCGTCTCTACCTCGATCTGAGCGGTGAGCTCGACGAGATCGAGCGGCACCTCTTCGACGCCGAGGACGTCCTCGACGACTGCGAGTCACGCACGGGGCTCGCCCTCGCGGTCCTCGGACACCTCGCCTCCTACGGCAGGCGCGACGCGCTCGCGCTGCTGCGCAGGTACGCGGCCGTCGGCTCCAACTGGGCCTGGGCCCTCGACGAGCTGGCCCTGCGCGACGACGACGCGGGCCTGCGCGCCCTCGCCGCCCCGGTGCTCGCCCGGTTCCCGGCCGATCCGGAGGGTGAGGCCGCCCTCGCCGCCGTCGTACGCGACTCCTTCGAACCGCGGCCCTGGCGGCTGTGGGCCGACGATTCCCGCGCGTCCATCGCCACCCGCGTGCGCGCCGCCCAGGAAGCCGGGTCCTTCGACCGCTGGCAGCGCCAGATGCGACCGTCCGGACCCCGCCCCGGGTGGAGCGTCGGCGCCGTGTTCGACTGGGCCCAGCAGGGCATCGACCGCGGAGCCGCGCTGCACGTCCCGGCAGCCCGCTGCCTGACCGCCGTCGCCGGGCCGGAGGACCGTCCCGAGATCGTCGAGGCCGCGCGCCACGGCACGGAGGGCGCCCGCTGCACAGCTCTGCGCTATCTCGCCGACGGCAACGATCCGGACGCCCTCGACCTGATCGAAGCGGCGGTCGCGGCCGCTTCGGCGACCGTCGCCGAGGCAGCCGTCGACGCCTTCGAACGGATGCGGAGCGTCGCCGCCGTCGACCGGGCGCGGGGCTGGGCGCACCGGCCCGACGCCCTCGGCGCCGCCGCCGGCCGCGTGCTCGCCTGCCGGGGCGGGGCAAAGGACCGCGACCTCGTCCTGGCCGCCCTGCGCGAGGCGGTACGGGGCGAGGGCCCCGACGCGCCGACCCTGTGGACCCTCGTCGACGGCACCGGACGGCTCGGCATCGCCTGCGCCGCCCCCGTGCTGCGGCACATCTACCGGGAGACCGCGTCATCCCATCTGCGCCAGCGCGCCGCCCGTGCCCTGGCCGTGACCGATCCCTCCTTCCCCGCGGGCTTCGCCGTCGAGTGCCTGTGGGACTGCGAGGAGACCACCCGCGAGATCGCCGCCCGGCACGCCGAGACCGGTGACGCGCGCGTGGTGGATCAGCTGCGCCGGCTGGCCGCGGATCCGGCCGAGGAGGCCGAAGTCCAGACAGCGGTACGGAGCCGGATCGGACCCGACATGCCGGCCGTATGAACGTTCGGTGACCCGGGAGTCAGGAACGCGTGGACGGGGGCTGACCTGGACGGGTGCGGAGCGCAACGCTCACGGGACGTTCATCGTTCGCATAGATCCACGTTGACGAGGCCACGTCCAGTGCGGCGAGAACACCCGTATGCGAGTCGTCATCGTGACCGAATCCTTTCCCCCCGACGTGAACGGCGTGGCACACTGCGCGCTCCAGACCGCCCGGCACCTCGTCGATCGCGGTCACGCCCCCCTTGTCGTCGCCCCGGCCACCTCCCCCAAGTTCTCGGCCTCCCCCGAACAGGGCGGCGCATTCACCGGGAGCGGGTCCGACGCTCTCGCGCCGTGCCCGGTCGTCCGGGTCCCGTCCATTCCGCTCCCGGGCTATCCCCAGGTCCGCGTCGCCCTCCCCAGCCGACGCGTCGCCGCGGCGATCACCGAACACCGCGCCGACTTGGTCCACCTGGCCAGCCCGTTCATCCTCGGCGTCCGCGGCATGGCGGCCGCCTCCCGGCTCGGCATCCCCGCCGTGGCCGTCTACCAGACCGACCTCGCCGGATACGCCCGTACGTACATCAGCGCGGGTGAGGCCACCGCGTGGCGGCGCATCCGCTCCGTGCACGCCGCGGCCGACCGGACGCTCGCCCCGTCCAGCGCGGCCCTGCACGACCTGGAGACGCACGGCGTGCCCCGGGTACGGCTGTGGGCGCGCGGTGTCGACACGGTCCGCTTCCGCCCCGAGCACCGCGACGAGGCGCTGCGCCGCGAACTGGCGCCGAACGGCGAGCTGATCGTCGGTTACGTCGGCAGGCTCGCCCCCGAGAAGCACGTCGAACTGCTCTCCGGGGTCTGTGAGATGGAGGGCGTGCGTGTCGTCGTGGTCGGCGACGGACCCAGCGGAACCACCCTGCGCGGCGCGCTTCCCGGAGCGGTCTTCCTCGGCCGGCGCACCGGTGACGAACTCGCCCGGATCTTCGCCTCGCTGGACGTCTTCGCGCACACCGGCCCCTTCGAGACCTTCTGCCAGACCGTGCAGGAGGCCATGGCCAGCGGAGTGCCCGTCGTCGCGCCCGCCGCGGGCGGACCGCTCGACCTGGTCGACCACGGGCGCACCGGGCTGCTCGTCCCGCCCCGCGACGCCGACGCCGTACGGGACGCGGTGCGCACCCTGGCCGCCGATCCCGCGCTGCGGGCGGCCTACGGCGCCGCCGGGCACGCCATGGTCGAGGGCCGCACCTGGGCCGCCGTGGGCGACCAGCTCATAGGCCACTACGAGGATGTGCTCTCCGCACGGAAGCTGGTGGCGGCATGAGTCTGCGCATCGTACGGATCGCCAACTTCGTCGCCCCCTCCTCCGGCGGTCTGCGCACGGCCCTGCGGGAGCTCGGCGCCGGCTATCTGGCGGCCGGCCACGAGCCGGTGCTCGTGATCCCCGGTGAGCGCGCGAGCGACCGCGACACCGAGCAGGGACGGGTCATCACACTGCCCGGCCCGCTGCTGCCCGGGACCGGCGGCTACCGCGTCCTCACGGACAAGCGGCGGGTGGCCCGGCTCCTGGAGTCGCTCGCCCCCGACCGCCTCGAAGTCTCCGACCGCACGACCCTGCGCTGGACCGGAGTCTGGGCGCGACGGACCCGGGTGCCCGCGGTGATGGTCTCCCACGAGACCGCCGACGGTGTGCTGCGCACCTGGGGACTGTCCGAGGCGATGGCCCGGAGGACCGCCGACGCCCTCAACGTCCGTACCGCGCACACCTACTCACGGGTGGTGTGCACCACGGAGTTCGCCGAGCGCGAGTTCGTGCGCATCGGCGCCCGCAACGTCGTACGCGCCCCCCTGGGCGTCGACCTGGTGAACCGGCACCCGGCCCTGCGGGACCCGGCGCTGCGCGCCCGCTACGCACACGCGGACCAGGCCCTGCTCGTGATGTGCTCCCGGCTCTCGGTCGAGAAGCGTCCCGGTACGGCGCTCGACGCGCTGGAGGCGCTGCTGCGGCGCGGTGAACGGGCCGTGCTCGTCGTCGCCGGGGACGGACCGCTCAGGGCCCGGCTCGACCAGCGGGCCCGGGAGCGGAGGCTGCCCGTCACCTTCCTCGGGCACGTCGCCGACCGCACGCTGCTCGGTTCCCTCCAGGCCTCGGCGGACGTGGCCCTGGCCCCCGGGCCCGCGGAGACCTTCGGGCTCGCCGCCCTGGAGGCGATGGCCTGTGGCACCCCCGTGGTCGCCAGCTCGCTCTCCGCCCTGCCGGAGATCGTCGGCTCCGCCGGAGCCACCGCCGCCGACAGTGGGGACTCCTTCGCGGACGCGGTACGACTGCTGCTCGGCCGCACCGAGAGCGAGCGCAGGGAGGCCGCACGCGCGCGTGCCGAGTGCTTCGGCTGGGACGCCGCGGTGACGGGTTTCCTCGCTGCGCACGACGCGGTGGCCGGGACCCGGCCGCGCC
This sequence comes from Streptomyces sp. NPDC002742, assembly GCF_042888885.1. NCBI lineage: Bacteria > Bacillati > Actinomycetota > Actinomycetes > Kitasatosporales > Streptomycetaceae > Streptomyces > Streptomyces sp. NPDC002742. The sequence continues at coordinate 55,539 of NZ_JBIAQF010000009.1, read as the reverse complement.
TCCAGGAGGGCGTGGCATGAGACCGGTTCGGTTCGTCGCCCTCGGGGACTCGCTCACGGAAGGTGTGGGCGACCCCGTAGGGGACCGGTGGCGGGGGTGGGCCGAACTGCTGGCCCCCGGGCTCGCTCCGGCGGACGCGCCCGTGGAGTTCACCAACCTCGCGGTCAGCGGGGCGCAGACGCGGGACGTCCTCGAACGGCAGACCCCGGCGGCGCTCGCCCTGGAGCCCGACCTCGTCTCCGTCGTGATCGGCGTCAACGACACCCTGCGGTACACCTTCGACATCCACTCGGTGGCCGAACGGCTCGACAAGGTGTACGCGGCGTTCCGCGAGCGGGACACGGCCGTGATGACGGCCTGTCTCCCGGACCCCGGTTCGATGCTCGGTCTGCCGGGAGCCCTGGCCCGCCCGCTGGCCAGGAGGCAGCACGCGGTCAACGCGGTCGTGCACGCGCTGTCGATGCGATACGGGGCGATGCATCTGCACGCCGCGGAGGAGGAGTGGCTGAAGGACCGCGCCGTGTGGAGCGCCGACCGGCTGCACCCCGGGGAGCTGGGGCACCGCCAGCTCGCCCTGCGCTTCCACGCCCTGCTCACCGAGGAGGGCGTCGCCGACGGGATCACGCCGTCGGCCGAGCCCGAGTTCCCCGCGCCGACCCGCTCGGCGAGCCTTCTGTGGCTGGCCACGGCGGGAACGGGATGGGTGGCCAGGCGCTGCACGGACCTGCTGCCGCAGCTGCTGACCCTGGCCGCTTCGGAGGTGCGCCACCGGGCCAGGGGCACCAGTGCCCGGCTCGATCTGAGCGCCTCGCACGCCGTCGCGTCCGCCCTGGCGGCCCTGTCCGTGTCCGAACGGCCGGACGTGGCATGACGGGTGCGTGGACGCGCGCGGGAGGTGCCGGGCGGGCGCGGGCCCTGGGTCCTGTTCGGCGGTGTACGGACCTCTGACGGCCTCAGCGGCGGCGCACGGCCACGAAGCGAACCGGGGTCCCCGGGACCGCCTGAGCGGCCGCCGGGAGGTCGCCGGCACGGACGACCGCGATCACCGGGTACCCCCCAGTGGTCGGATGGTCGGCGAGGAAGACGACCGGGCTGCCGTCGGGCGGTACCTGGACGGCGCCCAGCACCATGCCCTCACTGGGGAGTTCGCCGGAGACGGCCCTCTCCAGGGAGGGCCCCTCCGTGCGCAGGCCGATGCGGTTGCTCGCAGCCGAGACCCGGTAGGCACGGGTCGTGAGTGTACGTACGGCAGGTTCCGTGAACCAGTCGTCGCGCGGGCCGAGGGTCACCCGCAGGACCAGCTCGGCGGGCGGGGCGCGGTGCGCGGCGACGTCCACGCGCGTGTGAAGGGTGCCGGGGTGCCCCAGGGGAAGCACCGCGCCGTCCGTGAGGGGCGGGGGGCCGAGCCCCGAGAGAAGGTCGGTCGAGCGGCTGCCGAGCACCGGATCGACCGCCACGCCACCGGACACGGCCACATAACTCCGTAGCCCCACGCGCGCGGAACCCACGTCCAGGAGCGCCCCCGCGGGCACCAGGACGGGAGCCCCCCAGGCGGCCGGGCGGCCGTCCACCGTCACCGGGCAGGGCGCTCCGGTCACCGCCACAGTGACCGTCGAACGGGGGCGCAGAGCACAGCCGTTGACCGTCGTCTCCAGCACGGCGGCCTCGGCGGGGTTGGCGACGAGCCGGTTGGCCAGCGCGGCCGCGGGCGCGTCGAGGGCTCCGGATCGCGGTACACCGAGATGCGCGTGGCCCGGCCGCCCCTGGTCCTGGACGGTGGTCAGGGCCCCCGCCCGCACCACCGCGAAGGCCCGGTCGCTCATGAACACCCCGCCGCCACGAAGCGGACCCGGGCGCCGGGAGCCAGCAGCGCGGCCGGTACGCGCGCGTGGTCCCACAGCACCGCGTCCGTCGTGCCGATCAACTGCCAGCCGCCCGGCGAACTGCGCGGGTACACACCCGTGTACGGGCCCGCGAGCGCCACGGACCCTGCGGGCACCGCCGTGCGCGGGGTCGCCCGGCGTGGCACGTCGTAGCGCGCGGGCAGTCCCGTGAGGTAGCCGAAGCCGGGCGCGAACCCGCAGAAGGCGACCCGGAACTCGGCCGCCGCGTGGATCTGTGGCACGTCGCGCACCGCCACCCCCCAATGGGCCGCCACATCCGCCAGGTCGGGACCGTCGTACCGTACCGGGATCTCGACGGTGTCGTCCGCGCGCGCGTTCAGCGGGGGGATCTCCCAGCCGGGCAGCCGTTCCGCGAGACGCGCGGGGTCGTCCAGGCCGTCCAGGAGCACCGTGCGGGCCGCGGGGACGATCTCCCGCACGGACAACGAACCCTCCGCGCGGCGCCGCACCAGCTCGGCGTGCAGGGCCTGGGCCGCCTCCCCCGAGGAGACCTCGACGAGCAGCGCCCGGTCGCCGACGGGCAGAGCCTTCAGGCGGTCGCCGGTGGGCACCGGGTCGGTGCCGTCGTCGGCGGGTACCGGGTCCGTGCCCTCGTCGGCGGGCCGTGGACTCATGCGAACGCCTCCACTCGTACGCCCGAGGACTCCAGCCGGGCGCGCACCCGGCGGGCCAGCTCGACGGCGCCCGGTGTGTCCCCGTGCAGGCACAGGGAGCGCGCGCGGACCGGAACACGCTCCCCGGAGCGGGAGGTGACCACCCCGAACCGGGCCAGGCCCAGGGAGCGTTCGACGACGGCGTCGGCCTCCGTGATCACCGCCCCTTCCTCGGTACGGGGCACCAGAGTGCCCTCCTCGGTGTACGCGCGGTCCGCGAACGCCTCGGTGACGACGGGCAGTCCGGCCCGCTCGGCGATCTTCAGGAAGCGCGAGGAGGGCAGACCGAGCACCGGCAGTGCGGCGCCCGCGAGCACGACACCCTCGACGACCGCCGCCGCCTGCTCCTCGTCGTGCACGACGCGGTTGTAGAGCGCGCCGTGCGGCTTCACGTACGCCACCCGCGAGCCCGCCGCGCGCGCGAACACCTCCAGGGCGCCGATCTGGTAGGCCACTTCGGCCGCCAGCTCGGCGGGCGGCACGTCCATCGCGCGCCGCCCGAACCCCGCCAGGTCCCGATAGGAGACCTGGGCGCCGATCCGTACGCCCCGCTCCGCCGCCAGCTCGCACACCCGCCGCATGGTGACCGCGTCCCCGGCGTGGAAACCACAGGCCACGTTGGCGCTGGTCACGACGGACAGCAGCTGTTCGTCGTCGGTCAGCCGCCAGCGGCCGAAGCCCTCGCCGAGATCGGCGTTGAGATCGATCGGGGTCATGAGCCGCCGTCTCTCCTCTTCCGGCCCGTTCAGGCCACTCGGTACTGCTCGTCACGGGTGTCGGTGAGGAACATCTGTCCGGGCGCGTGGGTGATCGCGAACGGCGGACGCGACGCCATCAGGACCGCCTGGGGCGTCACTCCGCACGCCCAGAACACCGGGATGTCGTCCGGAGCCGCGATCACCGGATCGCCGAAGTCGGGGCGCGAGAGATCCTCGATGCCAAGACCCGACGGATCACCGCAGTGCACCGGACTGCCGTGCACGGCGGGCAGCAGACTGCTCTCCCGGATCGCCGCGCTGAGGTGCTCGGGCGGCACCGGTCGCATCGACACGACCATGGGGCCGTGCAGTCGCCCCGCCGGGCGGCACTGCCGCGCCGTCACGTACATCGAGACGTTGCGGCCCTGCTCGATGTGGCGCATCGGGACGCCCGCCGAGGTCAGCGCCCACTCGAAGGTGAAGCTGCACCCGATCAGGAAGGACACCAGGTCGGACCGCCAGTACTCGACGACATCCGTGGGTTCGGCCACCAACGCGCCGTGCTCCCACACCCGGTAGCCCGGCAGGTCGGTGCGCAGGTCCGCGCCCGCGGCGAGCGGAGTGGCCCAGGAACCGGCGTCGGTGACGTCGAGGACGGGACACGGCTTCGGATTGCGCTGGCAGAACAGCAGCATCTCGTAGGCCCAGTCGGCGGGTACCGACACGAGATTCGCCTGGGCGTGACCCGCGGCGATTCCGGCGGTGGGGACCGACAGCCCCGAACGGAACCGCCGACGGGCCTTCAGGGGGGTCCACGCGTGCGCGTGCCCGGGGGTCTTCAGCGGGCTCGGCGAGCGGTCCCCGGTGAGGGCCGGCGGTCGGACCCGGACGGTGTCGTTCACAGGAGCTCCTTGCCACGCGTCTCGGGGAGCCCGATCAGGGCGAGGGCGGCCAGTGCGTAGCCGATCGCGCCGAAGACCAGCGCGCCGCCCACGCCCCAGCTGTCGGCCAGGAAACCGACCGTCGTGGGGAAGACCGCGCCGACGGCGCGCCCGGTGTTGTACGCGAAGCCCTGTCCCGTGCCCCGCACCGCCGCCGGGTACAGCTCGCTGAGGAACGAGCCGAAGCCGCTGAAGATCGCCGACATGCAGAAACCGAGCGGGAAACCGAGCACCAGGAGAAGGGTGTTGGCGCCGCCGGGGATGTTCGCGTAGATGAGGACGCAGGCCGCGGAGAGGATCGCGAAGAGCAGGATGTTGCGCTTTCGGCCCAGCCTGTCGGTCAGGAGACCGCCCGTCAGGTAGCCGAGGAAGGCTCCGGAGATGAGCAGCGTCAGATAGCCGCCGGTGCCGACGACGGACAGCCCGCGCTCCGTCTTCAGATAGGTGGGAACCCAGGTGGCGAGCGTGTAGTAGCCGCCCTGGACACCGGTGGAGAGCAGGACCGCGAAGAACGTGGTGCGCAGCAGGCCCGGGACCTCGGCCGTGCCGGGCTTGAAGATGGCGGTGAACGATCCCTTGTCGGCGCTCTTCTCACGGACCGCGGCGGGCTCGGGGGCGTCCCGCACCTGCCGTCGGACCCAGACCACGAGCAGCGCGGGCAGCGCGCCGGTCCAGAACATCACACGCCAGGCGATGCCGTCGTCGAGGTACTGGAACACCAGCGTGTAGACGACCACCGCCAGGCCCCAGCCGACGGCCCAGGCGCTCTGGACCGCGCCGAGGGTGCGCCCCCGGTTGCGGGGGCTCGCGTACTCGGCGACCAGGACCGCGCCGACCGCCCACTCGCCGCCGAAGCCGAGGCCCTGGAGGGCGCGGAACACCAGCAGCGTCTCGTAGTTCGGTGCGAAACCGCAGGCCACGGTGAACACCGCGTAGGTGATCACTGTGATCATCAGGGCCTTGACGCGTCCGATCCGGTCCGCGACCACACCGGCGACGGCGCCGCCGACCGCGGAGACGACCAGGGTGACCGTGGTGAACAGGCCGGTCTGGCCGCTGTCGAGGCCGAAGTACGCGGCCAGGGCGACCATGCTCAGCGGCAGGGTGAAGTAGTCGTACGAGTCGAGGCCGTAGCCGCCGAACGCGCCGCCGAAGGCGCGTCGGCCCCGCGGGCCGAGTGCGCGCAGCCAGCCGAACGCGCCTTCCTGGGACGTGGGTTCACCCGCGACGGGTGGCGTGCCGGCGGTCAGGGCCTGAGGTGGAGGGGGCGTGCTCATGGGCACCTCGCAGTGAGGGACGGAGCGTGCTTGAGGACTGAGCCGTGCCGTGCCGTGCCGTGCGGAAGCCGTGGGCGCTTCCCTTCGGGGAGCCGCCTGTTCGATAAGGTAGAGGATCGTTGAACGATCCCTCAATACCCGTGTTGTTTCGTTCTTGTATCTGCGGTTGAATTCCGGGCATGGCAGAGCTGACGGAACTGGCCGACGACCGCGCCCTGTTGGGCCGCACCAGCACCGCCGAGCGGGTCTCGGACATCCTCAGGAGCCGGATCGCCGAGGGCTTCTTCCCACCGGGGACGCGGCTGTCGGAGGACGGCATCGGCGGCGCGCTCGGTGTCTCGCGGAACACGCTGCGGGAGGCGTTCCGGCTGCTCACCCACGAGCGGCTGCTGGTGCACGAACTCAATCGAGGGGTCTTCGTGCGCGTGCTCACCGTCGAGGACGTCGAGGACATCTACCGCACCCGGTCCCTTGTCGAGTGCGCCGTGGTCCGCGGGCTCGGCAGCCCGCCGTACGCCGTGGACGGGATCGCCAGGGCCGTCTCCGACGGGCAGCGGGCGGCCCGCGAAGGTGACTGGAAAGGGGTGTCGACCGCCAACATCCACTTCCACCGCGAGCTGGTCGCGCTCGCGGGCAGCGCCCGTACCGACGAGGTGATGCGAAGCGTCTTCGCGGAGCTCCGTCTCGCCTTCCACATGGTGGACGACCCCCAGCGGCTCCACGAGCCCTACCTCGTGCGCAACCACGAGATCCTCCAGACCCTCCGGTCAGGCGACCGTGACGGCGCGGAGCGCCTCCTCGCGGGTTACCTCGACGACTCCCTCAAGGGCCTCGTCGAGGTGTACGCGCGCCGCGTGTCCGACGGGGCACAGGGCACCGGCTGACGCGGCGCGGGTCCGGTCGGCGGAGCACGGGCGGGCCCGGCCGGGCGGACTGTGCACGCCGGGGTCGCCGAAGGGACCGGCTGACGCGGGCGCGGGACGGACGTGGGGCCGGCCAGGGCGGCGGGCTCGTCGCCGGGGCGGGGACGGCGGTCGCTTCTGCGCCGTTTCGACCGTTGTCGGACCGAGGACCTAGTCTGTGCACCGTGACTTCGCCTGCATCGACGGACAGCGTTCCGCCCCAGCTCAGCGCGGGGCCGCGCCCGGCGCCGGGCCCGGCCGCCGACGAGGGCCTGGCGCGGCGGCTTCGCGCGCTCGCCTGCACCGCGCCGCTGCACGACCTGGACGTGCGCAAGGCGAACCTCGCGGGCGAGTACACGGTGTACGGCATGGCCGAGGTCGCCCTCGCCGCCATCGATCTCGTCACACTGAACATGGATTTCGACACGGGGGCCGACCACGACCAGATAGTGGCCAGGCTCATCCCGCGCATCGCCGCCCAGGCCCCCCGGCGCCCGGTCGCCGAGCACGAGCGCGTGGCCCGCTGGGTCCTGGAGAACCTGATCAACGTCGGCAGCGTCGACCGGGGCTTCCGGGCGGTGTACGGCACCTTCGCACCCGACGGCACCTATGTGCGCCGCGACTACGACTTCAAGCTGATCGAGGAAGTGTCCGGCTACGGAGGCAGTGTCTACCTCCGAACGACCGACGAAGCGGTCAACGTCCTCGTCGGAGCCCTCGACACCGACGTCACCAGCGCGCAGATCGCCGCCGAGGTCAAGCTGGAGGTCCTGATCAGCCGCGGCCGGCTGGCCGACGCGCAGCTCGCCGCCGAGCAGGCCCGCTACCGGACCGTGCAGTACGCGGAGACGCTGCGCAGGGCCCTGGACGCGACCCGGCGCAATGTGCGGGCCGTCGACTGGCTCGAGGCCGTGCCCGACATGATCGCCGAGGCCCTGGACCACGTGGCCGACCGTTACCGCCACGAGAACGCGATCCTCACCAACATCCGCAAGGCCCGGGACGAGTCCGAGGACGCCGAGCAGAAGCGGCGCGCCGCGGAGCTCGTCGACATAGTCAAGGACTGCATCCGCCGCCACACGCAGCTCCAGTCCCGCCTCCTGGAGGCCGGTCCGCTGTTCCGCGCCGAGCAGGACCGGCAGGCCTTCGGGACCCCCATGACGACCTCGGGGATCGACCTCTACGGCCATCTGATCGCGCCGGTGCTGCCCCTGCCGGTCGAGCGGGCGCTGCGCGTCACCGACGCCTTCTTCGCCCGCGGGACGGGCCTGCGCACACCCGTCGCCGTACGGGTCGCGGACCTCGTCGACATCCTGCTGACACCGCCGGTGGAGCGCGAGCACCTCGGGGCGGAGATGCCCGAGCCCGACCTGATCGCCACACCGGACGACAGCCGCTTCAGCGAGGAGCAGCTCGCCTCCGCCAAGGAACTCCTGAATCTGCCCCCCGACGCGCCGCGCCGGTTGTCCGGGCTGCTCGCCGAGGCGCGCCGCCGCGATCCCGAGCTGCCCTACCTGGTGGCTCTGCTGGCCGTGCACGCCGCGAGCCCGCCGGTCGGCACCGCCTACCGGCAGGGCGAGGAGCGCCTGCTGTTCGCCGTGGACGACGGGACCGAGCTGGACGATCCGGAATTCGGCGGCGCCGATCTGATCGTCGGCATGGCCCTGCTCGACGCGGCCGGGATGAAGGCGGACCGGGCATGAACCCCCTGCCACCGGAGCCCGGGCGGCGCAGATCGCCCCGGAGCCCCGCGTCCGGCACCGTCGGCCGCCCACGCGAGACGGATCCGCGCCCCACCGGTCCGCGAGCCGCGCACGGGACACCCGCCCACACCCGCGTACGTAACCTCGTACGTCCGAACGCTGTATTTCCGAACCCCGTACGTCCGAACCCCGTACGTCCGAACCCCGTACGTCCGAACCCCGTACGTCCGAACCCCGTACGTCCGAACAAGGAGCCCCAGCCGTGACCGAGCACGTCGAGTGGAGTGAACCGGAGGCCACCGCCGCACCGGCGAACGCCCCCGTCACCCCTGCCGACGCCGCCGACGCGGCGCGGCTCGTCGCCTTCGGGCTGCAGCCCAAGCTGCAGCCCGCTCGCGACCAGGAGTACGCCGAGCTGCTGCGCCGCTACCGCGAGGACCCGCCCTTCGCGCGCCTCGCCGACGCGGTCGCCGCCGGCCTCGGACTGGTCGTTCTGGAGGTGTCCCCGCGCGCGGGGATGGCGGTGACCGCCGCCGAGGACTCCGTCTTCGCCGTCCGCATGGGCGACTACGCGCGACGCGCCTCGACCGACTCCGGAGACCGGTTCCTGCACGGTCTCGCCCACCTCGCCGTGGCCGCCATGGCCTTCCCGCGCCCCGAGGACCTCGCGGACGACGGATACATCGGGCGCGTCTCGGTCAACGGCGTGGACGCGTTCGTACGGCAGGTGTGCAGGCGTCTGGAGGAGCGGGCCGAGGAGACCGGCGAGAACACCGACCCGGCGACCGACGCACCGGGCCTGGAGGCGGCCTGGCGGATCTGGGCCCGGCGCAGCTCCACCGGGGCCACCAAGGACGCGCGAAGACTGGCCGGCTCGACGACGGGCATCATCGCCAAGGCCGTCGCCTTCCTCACCGAATCCGGGTTCCTCCAGCGCACCGGCGACGAATCCGGCGGGACGTACCGGACGACGGCCCGCTACCAGCTCCAGGTCCGCGACATGGCGGGCAGCGCGGCCATGGCCGAACTGCTGGAGCTGGGCATCGTCCCGGTGACCGACGGCACGGCGACGCTGCTGCCCGCCGAGGACACCGACGACCTGGAGCTCGTGGCCGGAGCCGGACTGCCCTTCCACTCCTGACGTCCGCCCGCCATACCCCGGCTCCCCCCACGACCTCACCTCCCCACACGACTACGAGAGTCCGCCGCCATGTACGAGCTGTCCCGGGTCCGCCTCTACTCCATCGGGCCCGCCGGTGCGCGCTACGCCGACACCGTGCTGGACCTGCGCGGAGTCGGCGAGCCCGTGCCCGACCCCGCGCCCACCCAGGCGGAGTTCTTCGAGGAGGAGCCGGTCGGCCCGCCGCGCCGGCCCGCGCCCGCCGGTGTGCTCTTCCTGGAGAACGGCGGCGGCAAGTCGGTCCTGCTCAAGCTGATCTTCTCGGTCATGCTCCCCGGCCACCGCAACACCCTGGGCGGCGCCAGCTCCGGCGTGCTGCGCAAGTTCCTGCTCGCCGACGACTGCGGACACGTCGCGCTGGAGTGGCAGCACACGCTGACCGGTGAGTGCGTGGTGGTCGGCAAGGCGAGCGAGTGGCGGGGGCGGCAGGTCTCCAACGACCCGCGGAAGTTCGCCGAGGCCTGGTACTCGTTCCGGCCGGGACCGGGACTCAGCCTGGACAACCTGCCCGTCGCCGAGGCCACCACGGTGCGGCCGCCGGTCGAGGGCGCATCCGGAGCGCGGGGACGGCGCCGCACCATGAAGGGCTTCCGCGACGCGATCACCGAGGCCGGCAAGGCCTACCCGCACCTGGAAGTGCACTGGGAGGAGATCCACGACCGCTGGAACGAACACCTCGGAGACCTGGGCCTGGACCCCGAACTCTTCCGCTACCAGCGGGAGATGAACGCCGACGAGGGCGAGGCCGCGGGCCTCTTCGCGGTCAAGAAGGACTCCGACTTCACCGATCTCCTGCTGCGCGCGGTCACCGACACACGCGACACCGACGGGCTCGCCGACCTCGTCGGCGGCTTCGGCAACAAGCTGGGGCGCCGCGCCGAACTCATCGCCGAACGCGACTTCACCGCCGGCTCCGTGGACCTGCTCGGCCGGATCGTCGACGCCTCCGAGGCACGGTCCCGCGCGCGTGACATCCACACGGCCGCCGAGCGGCGTACGAGGACACTGGCACGCCGGCTGTCCGCGCGGGCCGTTCGGGAGCGCGTGCGCGCGGGTGAGCTCGCCCAGCGCGTGACCGCCGCCGCGTACGCCGTCACCCACGCCGAGGGCGCCCGCGAGCGCAGCGCGCTGATCGCCGCCGAACTCGCCTACCGTCACGCCTCGCTGGCCCTCGCCGGCGCCGAGAAGTCGGCGGCCGCGCAGAAACGCGAGCTCGCCGACGCACGCACCCTGCACGCGGCCTGGCAGGCAGCCGAGGCCGTCCTGCGCCACCGTGCCGCCGCCGACCGCTCCACCCGCGTGGCCGACGCGATCCGCGAGGCCGAACGGGATGCCGCTCCCGCACTCGCCGCCCGCGCCAGGGCCGCCGTCGATCTCGTCCGTGCCCTGCACCGGGCCGCCGAGGGCGCCGAGTCGCTGGCCAACGAGCAGGAGGAGCGGTCCGCAGGACTCCAGGAGGTCGGCGAGACGGCACACGCGGACTCGACGGCGGCCGCCACCGCGGCGCAGCGCGCCCGCAGCGAGGTCGGTCATCTGCGTCAGCGGCTGGCCGAGGTCGAGCAGGAGACCGCCGAGGCGGTCCGGGCCGGCTGGCTCGACGACAGCGCCCCCGACGCCGACCCGGCCCGGGCCGCCCTCGCCGCCAGCGACGCCGAGAAGACGGCCGTCGCCGCCTGGGACACGGCCCGTGAAGCCTCGCGGCGCGCCGCGGACCAGGCGCGGGAGGCGGCGTCCGCCGAGTCCCGCGCCGAGCTGACGGCGGCCCGCGCGGCGGACGCGGCGAGCGCCGCGGAGCGGTCGTACGAAGGGGAGCGCCGCACGGCCGAGATACTGGCGGAGGAGGAACGCCTCGCGGAACTGCTGAGCCTGCCGGGCGCCGGTAGCCGCCGCGGGGTTCCGCAGCCCCGCCGTGACGAGGACACCGACGGTCCGGCCGGCTTGTCGGGCGGTGCGCCACTGGCCCCCGAGGAGCTCGACCGTTACGCCGACGAACTCCGCGAACTCCTCGACGAAGGCGTCGCCTCCGCCGAACGCCAGCTCTTCGAACTGCGCACCGCCGCGGCCGACGACGCGCGGATCCTCGGGGCGCTCGGCGACGGCGGGCTGCTGCCGCCCGGTCCGGACGTCCTCGCCACCGTCGAGTTCCTCGGCGAGCACGGCATCCCCGCGCTGCCCGGCTGGCGCTACCTCGCGCAGGCCGTCGACCCCGTCGACCACGCGCGCGTGCTGGCCGCCCGGCCCGAACTCGTCGACGGCGTGATCATCACCGATCCGGACACCCACGCGCGGGCCCGCGAGGCCCTCAGCGACGCGGCGCTGCTGCCGCGCTCGGCGGTGGCCGTCGGCACGGCCGCCGCGCTGCTCGCCCCGACCCCGGCCTCCGACGCGGGAGACGCCGGTGTCTTCCTCGTACCGCCGAACCCTGCCATGCACGACGAGCACGCGGCCGACGAGGAGCGTCAGACGCTGCGGGCCCGCACGGGCCTGCGGGACGAAGAGATCCGTACGCTCGCCGCCCGCCTGGGCAAGGACCGGGAGCTGGCCGCGCGGCTCGCTTCCTGGCGCACCGGCTGCCCCGCCGGACATCTCACCGAGCTGGCCCGGGCCGCCCACGACGCGCGCGCCTTCGCGGAGGAGGCCGAGGCCGAGCTGACCGAGGCCCGTACCGTCCGGGCGGAGGCCGACGAGACGGCGGCCGAAGCGGCCCATGTACGCGACGAGCGGCAGGAGGCCGCGCAGAAGGCCCGGCGCGCCGCCGACGCCCTGGCGGGACTCGCCTTCCGGCTCCGCGAGCGTGCCGGATGGCAGGTCAAGGTGCGCGAACTCGCCGACGAGGCCGCGGAGTCGGAGGCCCGCGCCCAGGTCTGCCTGGAGCGTGCCCGCGCCGCCGACGAGGACCGCCGTGCCACCCAGCGCGCCGCGGACGACGCACGCCGCACCGCCCGTGCGCTGCGCGCCGAGCGCGCGGAGATCGCGGGCGCCCCCGACGAGGTGGCACAGGACGGGACGGCGGCGGCCAAGGCCTCGCTGCCCGCCCTGCGGGAGGCCTACAGGGCCGCGTCGCAGTTGTACGAGCAGGTCGGCGTGGGCGCCGACCTGCGGACCGAACAGTCGCGGGCCGAGAGCGACGAGAGCGTGGCGCTCGCGGAGCTGGACCGGCTCAGCAACAAGGTCCGCACGCGCGCCGCGCAACTCCTTGAGTCGCCCGACGGATCCGACAGCCCCTCCCGGCAGGCCGCCGCCGCGCGGGCCGAGGAGCTGGTGCAGCTGCTGGAGACCAGGATGTCGACCGCGAGCGAGCAGCTCGGGCGGCTGCGCGGCGAGGCCGAGCGGCACGCGCCCGAGGACGGCGAGACACACACCGACCTGGCCGAGGAACTGGTTCCGGGCGACGCCGAACACGCGCAGACCCTGCTGCGCACCGCCACGACCGAACTGGCCTCCCGCACCGAGGCGTTGGACCTCGCCCGCGAGGCACACGCGGAGTTCCTCGACGCGCACCGGTCCGCCGAGGACGCGGCCGGCGGCTTCGACGAGACGTCCGCCCTGCTCAGGGACCTGATCCGCGAACACGTCGACGAGGAGCAGGACGAGTCCGAGCCCTACCCCGGCACCCTCGAAGAGGCACGGAACTCCGCCGCCGAGAGCCGTCGCTCGCTGCGCGGCTGCGCCGCCGACCTCTCCACGGCCGAGTCCGCCGTCCGCGAGGCGAGCGACATCCTTGTACGGCACGCCAACTCGACGCGTTACGAGCAGGTGCGCACCCCCGCCCGGCAGCAGATCCGCGAGCTGCCCGCCTCCTCGCTGCCCGAACACGCACAGAAATGGGCGGACGCGTTCGCGCCCCGGCTGCGCGTGCTGACCGACGAACTGGAGCAGCTGGAACGCAACCGGGACTCGATCGTGGACCGGCTGCGCGGGCTCGTGGAGTCCGCCCTGGCCACACTGCGGTCCGCGCAGCGCCTGTCCCGGCTGCCGGAAGGACTCGGAGAGTGGTCCGGGCAGGAGTTCCTGCGCATCCGCTTCGAGGAACCCGACCAGGCCACTCTCACCGAGCGGCTCGGTGAGGTGGTGGACGAGGCCACCCGGGCGGCGGTCAAGAAGAACTCCGACATGCGGCGCGACGGCATGTCGCTGCTGCTGCGGGGAGTCGGCGCCGCGCTCCAGCCCAAGGGCGTCGCCGTCGAGATCCTCAAGCCGGACGCCGTACTGCGCGCCGAACGCGTCCCTGTCGGGCAGATGGGCGACGTGTTCTCGGGCGGTCAGCTGCTCACCGCGGCCATCGCGCTGTACTGCACGATGGCCGCGCTGCGCAGCAACGACCGCGGCCGTGACAAACACCGGCACGCCGGCACCCTGTTCCTCGACAACCCCATCGGGCGCGCCAACGCGACGTATCTGCTGGAGCTCCAGCGGGCCGTCTCGGACGCGCTCGGCGTCCAGCTCCTCTACACGACCGGCCTGTTCGACACGACCGCGCTCGCCGAGTTCCCCCTCGTCATCCGGTTGCGCAACGACGCCGACCTTCGCGCCGGGCTGAAGTACATCAGTGTCGAGGAACATCTGCGGCCGGGACTGCCGCGTGAGGCGCCCGCCGGGGAGACCGTGCACACGGAGATCACCGCGACGCGGATGTACAAGCGGCCGGCGCCGGTGACCCCGTAGCGGCTCGGCACTGGGGAACTGCGGGCCGTCCGTGGCCGGTCGCGCAGTTCCCCGCGCCGTTTTGCGGAACTCAGTTCCCCGTGCCTCTCGCGGGGGTGCTCGGCTACGCGTCCTCCTTCAGCAGGTCGGAACACTTCTCGCCGATCATCATCGTGGTGATGCACGGGTTCACGGAGATCAGATCCGGCATCACCGAGCCGTCCGCGACCCGCAGACCCCCGACCCCCTTGACCCGCAGCCGCGCGTCGAGCGGGGCCGTGGCGTCGTCGTCCGCGCCCATCTTCACGGTGCAGGACGGGTGGTAGACGGTGTTGTGGGTCCTGTGGATGTAGTCCAGCAGCTCGTCGTCGGACCGGATGTCCGGCCCAGGGGCCAGCTCCGCGCCCGCCCAGCCGCTCAGCGCGGGCTGGGACACGATCCGCCGTGCCAGGTTCAGCCCGTACGTCATCACGCGCACGTCGTGCTCATGCGTGAAGTAACGCGGGTCGACCCTCGGTTTGTCCCGGTAGTCGCGGGTGCGCAGCCGCACGGTGCCGCGGGACTTCGCGCGCGTGACGTTCGGGGTGAGGCAGAACGTGTTCTCCGACGTGGGGAACCCGTGCCGCGCGGTGTTCATGTCGAACGGCACCGAGCCGTAGTGGAACATCAGATCCGGCCGGTCCAGGCCCGGTTCGGTGTCGTAGAAGATGCCCGCCTCCCACCACTGGCTGGACGTGGTGGGCATGGGCTGCTTCGCCTCCCACATGATGACGCCCTCAGGGTGGTCCTGGAGGTTCTCGCCGACGCCCGGCGCGTCCACGGCCACTTCGACCCCGACCTCGCGCAGATGCCCGGCGGGCCCGATGCCCGACAGCATCAGCAGCTTCGGCGTGTCGATGGAACCGCAGGACACGATCACCTCGCGGCGGGCGCGGACCGATCTGGTGTGGATCAGATCCGGATCGAGGTACTCGGCGCCGACGCACCTCCGTCCCTCCAGGACCAGCTTCTTCGCCCGCACCCCCGTCCGTACCGAGAGGTTTGGCCGTTTGCCCATGACCGGGTGGAGATACGCGACCGACGAGGACTGCCGGATGTTGTTCTCGTCGGAGTTGATCTGGAACCAGTTGGCGCCCCGGACCACCGTCGTACCGGTGTTGAACGGCGTGGTCGGGATGCCCGCCTGCGCGCACGCCTCCAGCAGGGCCGCGCCGCACGGGTCCTCGCCCTTGAGCGTGCGCACCTTCACCGGGCCGGTGCGGCCGTGATGGTCGCCCGGAGCGTCGTTCGACTCCAGCCGCCGGTAGAGCGGGAGGAGATCGGCCGAACTCCAGCCCGTACAGCCCGCGGCGGCCCAGCCGTCGAGGTCCTCCGCCGGAGCCCAGAAGGCGATGCAGGAATTGTGCGAGGAGCAGCCGCCGAGCACCTTGGCACGGGCGTGCCGCATGAAACTGTTGCCGCTGGCCTGCGGCTCGACCGGGTAGTCCCAGTCGTAGCCGGATTCCAGCAGGCCCATCCAGCGGTCCAGCCTGAGGATGTCCTCGTCGCCGACGTCGCTGGGTCCGGCCTCCAGGACGCACACGGTGACGGACGGGTCCTCGCTGAGGCGGGCGGCGACCACATTGCCCGCGGTACCGCCGCCGACCACGACATAGTCGAACTCATCGTTGCTCATGAGCTGTTGACCTCCTTCAGTCGGCCGCCGGAGCGGTGAGCGGAGCAGGGGCGGCGGGGCGGAGCCGGTGCTCGTCGAGCACGCCGGTGCGGTGGCGCTGGATGAACCAGTAGTAGGCGAAGCCGCCCGCGCCGATGACGGCGACGAACAGCACCGCGCCCCAGCGCAGGTACCAGTGGAACGGCGCGGTGGCGTTGTACACCTCGGCGCGCGGCCAGATCAGGTTGACCGTCATGGCCGCGCCCCAGACCACGGCGACGATGTTGACGAGAAGGCCCCAGCGGCCCAGCGAGAACTTGCCGTCACCCGCGGGCTGCCAGGTACCGCGCAGCCGGGACACCAGCATCGGAACGGTCACGCCGAGGTAGGCGAGATAGATCATGACGATGCCGATGCTGGTGACCACGGTGAAGATCTGCGGCTGGCGGATGTTCACGACGAGGATCGCGACGGCCAGGACGCCGATGATCACCGCCGGCAGCACCGGGGTCTTGAAGCGCGGGCTGACCCGGGCCATCAGCGAGGATCCGGGCAGGTTGTTGTCCCGGGACATCGCGAAAGCCAGCCGGATCGCCGCCGTGTGCACCGCGAGCGCGCACACCGTGACCGCGATCAGTACGCACCACAGCATCGCCTTGCCCGCCGTCGGGCCGAGTACGTCGAGCACTATGTACTGCAGACCCTCCGTGGACAGCTTCTCCCCCTTCAGGCTGGAGACGCTCATCAGCGCGAGCAGCAGCACCAGGCCGCCCAGGACGAACGAGGCGACGATCGCGCGGATGATGGCCCGCGGGGCGTTGCGCGAGGGATCCAGGGACTCCTCACCCAGCGAGGCCGCCGTGTCGAAGCCGTACATCACGTACGCCGACGCCAGCGAGGCCACCAGGAACGCGCCCAGATAGCCGGCCGAGTGCCCGGTGCCCGTCCCCGCCGTCTCCGTGACCACCTGCGGTCCTCGGGTGATGTGGACGGCGAAGAGCACGATGAGGACCACGGTGGCGATCAGCTCGATGAAGACGCCCGCGCTGTTGATGGTGGCCATCAGCTTCACACCGAAGGCGTTCACCAGGGTCGTGAAGAGGATGAGCACCGCGGCCAGGACGACGGCGTTGGTCGCGACGTCGTACTTCCCGGTCCCGTCCCCGACGAACTGGAAGGCGGAGGATATCTGCGGGAGCGTCAGCTGGTAGGCGAGCGCCACCGCCGAGATCGTCACGATGGAGGCGATCAGCATCATCCAGCCTGCCAGCCAGCCGAGATGCGGATTGCCTATCTTCTTCGACCAGTTGTAGACGGAGCCCGCCACGGGATAGCGCGCGGCCAGCTCCGCGAAACAGAGCGCGACCATGAACTGCCCGGCGAAGACCATCGGCCAGGACCACCAGTAGGCGGCACCGCCGCTGGCGTAGCCGAAATAGAAGAGCTGGAAGGTGCCGGTGAGGATGGAGATGTAGCTGATGCCGGCGGCGAAGGTGTGGAAGTTGCCGAGGGTGCGCTTGAGTTCGGGTCTGTAGCCGAACTCGGCGAGCTCGGCATCGTCGTGGTGGTGTGGGCCGGAGGGTTGGTCTGTGGTTGTCATGAGCGGACTCCAGGTGGGCCTGGGGGCGGGGTGAGGGAGTGGCTCGTGCGGGTGCGGGTGCGGGTGCCGGGTTCTATGGGGAAGCGGTACGCGGGCGCCATGTCCGCGTTCTTGCGCCGGGGCGGTGGGATGCACCGCCCCGGATGATCAGGATCAGGCGAACCACCCTTGCGGGGACGGGTCGGTGTTGCGCCAGATGTGCTTGGCCTCGCGGTACTCGGCCAGCCCCGACGGACCGAGTTCGCGGCCGAGGCCGGACTGCTTGAAGCCTCCCCACTCGGCCTGCGGGACGTAGGGGTGGTAGTCGTTGATCCACACCGTCCCGGTGCGCAGCCGGGCCGCCACGCGCTGCGCCTTGGCCTCGTCGGTGCTGAAGACGGCGCCCGCCAGTCCGTAGACCGTGTCGTTGGCGAGGCGCACGGCCTCGGCCTCGCCGCTGAAGCGCTCCACGGTGAGCACGGGCCCGAACGACTCCTCCTGGACTACGGACATGTCGCCGCTGCACTCGTCCAGGACGGTCGGCGGATAGTAGAAGCCCGCTTCCAGGCCGGGCTCCGTCGGCCGCGCGCCACCGCAGCGCAGCACGGCTCCCTCCGCCAGGCCCTTGGCGACGTACGCCTCGACCTTGGCACGATGCGCCGCCGAGATCAGCGGCCCGGTCTGTGCCCGCTCGTCGAACGGTCCGCCCAGCCTGATCTCCGATGCCCGCCGTACGAGCTCGTCGACGAACCGGTCGTGCAGCGCGTCCTCGACCAGCAGCCGCGCGCCCGCCGAACAGACCTGGCCGGAATGCAGGAAGACCGCGGTCAGCGCCATGTCGACGGCCGTCTCGAAGTCGGCGTCGGCGAACACGATGTTCGGGTTCTTGCCGCCGAGTTCGAGCGCCACCTTCTTGACCGTCCCGGCGGCGGTGGCCATCAGCAGCCGTCCCGTCCCCAGGCCCCCGGTGAAGGAGACCAGGTCCACGTCCGGATGACCGGCGAGCGGGGCGCCCGCCTCGGGGCCCGCGCCCAGCACCAGATTGGCGACGCCCGGCGGCACTCCCGCCTCTTCCAGGAGCCGCATCAGATGGATCGCCGTGTGCGGAGTCAGTTCGCTCGGCTTGAGGACGAAGGTGTTGCCCGCGGCGAGCGAGGGCGCCACCTTCCACGCCGTCTGCAGAAGCGGGTAGTTCCAGGGGGTGATGAGCGCGCAGACCCCGACGGGTTCGTACACGACGCGGCTGTCGACGCTCGCCGTTCCCGTCTCGATGACCCGGCCGGTCTCGGCGGCGGCCAGCCGGCCGAAATAGCGGAAGCAGTTGGCGATGTCGTCGATGTCGTACTCGCTCTCGACGAGCCGCTTGCCGGTGTCCAGCGACTCCGCTCGCGCGAGGGCGTCCTTGTCGCGGACGAGGAGGTCCGCGACGCGCAGCAGCAGGTCCCCGCGGTCCGCGGCCGGGGTCGTGGGCCAGGGGCCCTCGTCGAAGGCGCGGCGCGCGGCGGCGATGGCCTCCACCGTGTCCTTGCCGCCCGCCTCGTCGACGACGCCGACCAGCGAGCCGTCGGCGGGACAGCGGATCTCCCGGGTGCCCTCGTCGAGCGGGCCCCGCCAGGTTCCGTCGATGTACAGGTCAGGCACGTGGGCCTCCCAGTCGCGCGATCAACCACTCATGGAAGATCCCGATGTGATGCTCGGTCGGAACCAGCACACCACCGTTGCGATAGGCCCGGGACCCCATCGCGGGCTGTGTCCTCTCACAGGCTTCGAAGTCCTGCTCGTTCACCCGGTGGAAGAGCTCCACCGACTTGGACACGTCCGCACCCGACTCGACGACCTCCGGGGCGTAGAGCCAGTCGCACTCGACGACCGTACGGTCCTCGGCGAGCGGGAACATGCGGTGCAGGATGACATGGTCCGGGACCAGATTGACGAAGACCGTCGGTTTCACCGTGATCGCGTAGTAGCGGCGGTCCTGATCGTCCGCGACCTCGGGCAGTCTGGCGAAGCCCTCGCTGCCGTCGACCGTGAAGCCCCTGATCTCCTGACCGAACTCGGCGCCATGGCCGACGTAGTACTGCGCTGCGTACCCCTGCGCGAACTCCGGCAGCACTTCGGTCAGTTCGGGATGGATCGTCGCGCAGTGATAGCACTCCATGAAGTTCTCGACGAGCAGCTTCCAGTTCGCCCGCACGTCGTAGGTGATGCGCCGGCCGAGTGCGAGGTTCTCGGCGCCGTAGCGCTCGATGGCCGCCGCGTTGCCGAGCCGCTCCACGGCCGCGCCCGTCACCGTCTCCTCGAAGGAGGGCGGCTCGTCCGCCAGGCACACCCAGGCGTAGCCGAGCCACTCGCGCAGGGCGACCTTGACCAGGCCGTACTCGACGCGGTCCACGTCCGGCATCTTCACCAGGTTCGGTGCCGCGACCAGCTTGCCGTCCAGGTCGTACGTCCAGGCGTGGTAAGGGCATTGGAGGTTGCGCCGCACCTCGCCCGACTCCTCGGTGCACAGCCGGGCGCCCCGGTGACGGCAGACGTTGAGGAAGGCGCGCAGCTCGCCCGTGCGAGAGCGGGTGATCAGGACGCTCTCCCGGCCGACCTGGACTGTACGGAAGGCTCCGGGCCTCGCGAGATCCGCGGAGCGCACCGCGCAGAACCACATCGACTCGAAGATCCACTCCTGCTCCTGGCGGAAGATCTCAGGGTCGGTGTAGTAGCGCCCCGGGAGCGTGGCGATCAGGCTGGGCGAGAGAGGGGACGGGGAGACAGGGATCGTCGTCACGTGCGTGCTCCTCAGACTGGCGCGGCGGCGAGGCGGTGGGGGTCGAACAGGCCGATGGGGTGCTCGGTGGAGCCGTCCAGGGCGAGGTCGGCGAGGATCTCCCCGACGACCGGCACGAACTTGAAGCCGTGTCCCGAGAACCCGCAGGCCACGGTGACGGACTCCGGGTGCGCGGGATGGCGGGCTATGACGAAGTGCTCGTCGGGGGTGTTCGAGTACATGCAGGTGGCGGCCTTCAGGAAAGTGCCGGGCAGGTCGGGGATGCAGCGGGACATGTGGTCCGACATGGCCCGGATCTCGTCCTCGCGCACGGTCCGGTCGATGTTCTCCGGGGTGCACTCGACGCCCTTGCGGAAGAAGGCGACCTTGGCGCCCAGTTCCGGTCCGTCGATGGACGGGAAGCCGTAGACCTGGACTCCGGCCGCGTCCTCCCAGATGTAGACCGGATGCCGCTCGGGCTCGAACGGCCGCACCCCGCCGGTCGGCTGGAACCAGTACATGACCTGCCGCTCGATCCGGAAGGGGACCCCCAGATCGGTGAGCAGCCGCGGCGCCCACGCTCCCGGGCAGATCACCAGCTGACCGGCCGTGTACGTGTTCTCGGCCGTGTGAACGCGTACACCGTCCCGGTACGGCTCCCAGCGGGTCATCGGCTCTTCGAAGTGCAGGTCGGCGCCCTGCCGGGTGGCGAGCTGGAGGTGTGCCGCGACGGTGTTCTCGGGGCGGACCAGTCCCGCCCGCGCCTCGAACAGCGCGACCTCGTCGTCGTGCGGATTCAGGGTCGGGAAGCGGCGCCGTATCTCGGCCGCGTCCAGCATCTCGTGGGGCAGGTCCCACTGCCGCGCCGAGAGCAGCGAACCGGAGACGGTCCGTGATTCGGGGCGCCCGACCATCACGCCGCCGCACAGGGTGGCGATGTCGCGGCCCGTGGCCCGCTCCAGCTCGTCGTACAGCTCGTAGGCACGCAACAGCAGCGGGACATACGCCGGGTCCTCGAAATAGGACTGCCGGGTGACACGCGAACCGCCGTGGCTCGAGCCCCGGTTGTGCACGGGGCCGAACTTCTCCAGGCCGAGCACACGGGCACCGCGGGCGGACAGATGGTGCGCGGCGGCGCTGCCCATGCCGCCGAGACCGATCACGATGACGTCATACGTGGGGGACACAGGGCCTCCTCCTGCCTTTTGTCCGGCTCTTGCCTCTTCATCGGATTCAACGGCGGATTCGGTTCATCTTCGGATCGAAGAGCGGTTCCTCGGCGACGGTCGCGGGGAGCTTCTCGCCGAAGTAGCCGATGTGCACGCCCGTGCCGGTGGGAAGAGCCGGCAGCCAGGCGTACGCGACGCAGCGGCCGAGCGTGTAGCCGTACGAGGCACTGGTGACGTAGCCGGCGGGGGCGCCGCCGACATGGACGGGCTCCTTGCCGAGGACGACGGCACAGGGGTCGTCGAGGAGCAGCGGCGTGAGCCTGCGGGCGGGCTCCTGCGCCGCGAGGCACTGCAAGGCCTCCTGGCCGACGAAACCGTCCTTGTCCATGCGGACGGCGAAGCCGACCCCCGCCTCGTACGGGTTGTGCTCGTCGGTCATGTCGGTGCCCCAGGCCCGGTATCCCTTCTCCAGGCGGAGGGAGTTGAAGGCCGAGCGCCCGGCGGCGACCACGCCGTGGGGGCGGCCCGCCTCCCAGAGCGTGTCCCAGAGCCTGAGCCCCAGGTCGGCAGTCGTGTACAGCTCCCAGCCGAGCTCACCGACGTAGCTCAACCGCAGGGCGGTGACGGGGACATGCCCGAGATACGTCTCCTTGGCACGGAAGTAGCCGAAACCCTCGTGCGAGAAGTCGTCGCGGGTCAGCGGCTGCACGAGGTCCCGGGCGAGCGGCCCCCACACGCCGACGCAGCAGGTGCCGGAGGTGATGTCCCTGATGTGCACGTCCTGCGGGGCGTGCCGCAGCAGCCAGTCCAGGTCCGCGGGGGAGTTGGCGCCGACCTGGAAACGGTCGGGGGCCAGCCGGGCGACGGTGAGGTCGGAGCGCACGCCGCCGGCCTCGTCGAGGAGCAGCGTGTAGGTGACCGCGCCGGGCCTCTTGCGGAGGTTGTTGGTGGTCATGCGCTGGAGGAAGGCGAGGGCGCCGGGGCCGGTCACTTCGAGACGGCGCAGCGGGGTCATGTCGTACAGGGCGACCGTCTCGCGGGTCGCCCTCGCCTCGGCGGCGGCGATCGGGGACCAGTATCGAGCCGACCACGCGTCGCGTTCCGGGAGGGGCCCGAGCGTGTCGACGAGCGGGGCGTTCGCCTCGTACCAGTGCGGCCGCTCCCAGCCACCGCCCTCCAGGAAGCGCGCGCCGAGCTGCTGCTGCCGGGCGTAGAAGGGGCTGACACGCAGGGGGCGCGGCTGCTCCAGCGGCTGGAGGGGGTGCAGGATGTCGTACACCTCGACGAACTGCCGCGAACCGCGTTCACGGACGTACGACGGTGAACGCTGTACGTCCTCGAAACGCGCGAGATCGCACTCGTGCAGATCGAGGGACGCGCGCCCGTCGACCATCCATTCGGCGACGGCCTTGGCCACACCGGCGGAGTGGGTGACCCAGACGGCCTCGGCCAGCCAGAAACCGCGGAGCTGCCGGGACTCCCCGAGCACCGGCATGCCGTCCGGGGTGAAGGAGAAGACGCCGTTGAAGCCCTCCTCGATCTCCGTGGCGCGCAGCGCGGGAAGCAGCCGGCGGCAGTCGTCCCAGCTCGGCGCCCAGTCCTCCCCGGTGAACGGGTACGAGGACGGCATCGCCATGTCGTTCGCGCGTGCCTCGTCGTACGGGAGGATCCCGAACGGGTCGACCGGCAGCGACTGGTGGGCGTAGCTGCCGATGCCGACGCGGTCGTGGTGCTCGCGGAAGTAGAGGTCGCGGTCCTGGAAGCGGAGGATGGGCTTCGAGGCCTCGGACTCGGCTCCGGCGAGTTCGGGGAGCGGCCGAGTCTTCGCGTACTGGTGCGCGAGCGGTTGCAGGGGTACGTCGACTCCGGCCATGCGCCCGATGACGGGTCCCCAGAAGCCGGCAGCGGACACGACGTGATCGGCGGGGAACGTGCCGCGGTCGGTGACGACGCCGGTGACCCTGCCGTCCGCGCTCTCGATGCCGGTGACCGTGTGACGGTCGAGGAAGCGGGCACCCCGCCCGGTCGCGCGCTCCATCTGCGCGCGGGCCGCGAGCAGGGCGCGGGCCAGTCCGTCGTCCGGGGTGTGGAAGCCGCCGAGGACGGCCGACCGGTCGATGAGCGGCCAGAGTTCCTTGCACCGGTCGGCGCCGACGATCTCGCCGCGGACTCCCCATGAGGCCGCGTAACCGGCCCTGCGGTGCAGGTCGGCCAGGCGCTCGGGGGTGGTCGCGAGCTCCAGCCCGCCCACCCGGTCGAAGCAGGGGACGCCGTCGACCTGAAGGGAGGAGAACTTCTCGACCGTGTAGCGGGCGAACGCCGTCAGCGTCTTGGAAGGGCTGGTCTGGAACACGAGGCCCGGCGCGTGAGAGGTGGAGCCGCCAGGGGCGGGCAGCGGGCCCTGTTCGAGAACGGTGACGTCGCTCCAGCCGCGGGCGGTCAGCTCGTCGGCGAGGGAGCAACCGACGATGCCGGCGCCGATGACGACGACACGGGGATGGCCTACAGGAGTGCTGGACATGTCCCTCCTTGCCGGGGTGGGGGAGTGAAAGCGCTCAGGTGGCGCGGGCGTCGGACCGCTCAGGGTCCGCGGCGGTGTCGGTGTCGCGAGAGGTGCGGACGACCGTGCCGCCGGGGAGGGCGGGAAGTCGGTCGCGAACGGCCGCAAGTCGGTCGCGAACGGCCGCCCCGGCCGGTCGACGGGTCTGGGTGCGTGGGGCCACCCGCGCTGAACAGGCAGGACGCGAGGACGCGTTGGCCCCACCCCGCGCCCCGGACGCTCACAGGACCACCACCGACCGGAGCACCTCGCCCCGGTGCATCTTCGCGAACGCCTCCTCGACCTGGTCGAGCGAGATCGTCTCGCTGACGAAGGCGTTGAGGTCCAGCAGCCCGTACAAGTACTGGTCGACGAGGAAGGGGAAGTCGCGGCTCGGCAGACAGTCGCCGTACCAGGAGGACTTCAGGGCGCCGCCGCGCGAGAACAGGTCGCTCAGCGGCAGCTCGATCCGCGCCTCGGGGTCGGGCACGCCCACCTGGACGAGCACACCGGCGTGGTCGCGCATGTAGAAGGCCTGCCTGTACGTCTCCGGCCGGCCCACGGCGTCGATGGCGATGTCGACTCCGAAACCGTCGGTCAGCGCGCGTACGGCCTCGACCGGGTCCGTCCCCCGCGAGTTGACGGTGTGGGTGGCGCCGAACCGCTCCGCCAGGTCGAGCTTCCTGTCGTCGATGTCGACGGCGATGACCTTCATCGCGCCGTTCAGGCAGGCGCCCGCGATGGCCGCGTTGCCCACGCCGCCGCAGCCGATCACGGCGACGGTGTCACCGCGCCCGACGTTGCCGGTGTTGACGGCGGCGCCGTATCCGGCCATGACGCCGCAGCCGATCAGCCCGGCAGCCTCCGGCCGTGCCGCCGGGTCGATCTTCACCGCCTGTCCGGCCGCGACCAGGGTCTTCTCGGCGAAGGCGCCGATACCGAGGGCACTGCTGAGGGGGGTGCCGTCGAGAAGGGTCATCGGCTGGGTCGCGTTGCGCGAGTCGAAGCAGTACCAGGGGCGGCCGCGGCGACAGGAGCGGCAGGTGCCGCAGGGGGCGCGCCAGGCGAGGACCACGTAGTCGCCCGGCGCCACCTCGGTGACGCCCTCGCCGACCGCCTCGATGGTGCCGGCCGCCTCATGGCCCAGCAGGAAGGGGAACTCGTCGTTGATCGCGCCTTCCCGGTAGTGCAGATCCGTGTGGCAGACCCCGCAGGCCCGGACGTCGACGAGTACCTCACCGGGGCCCGGGTCGGGAACGAGGATCGTCTGCACCTCGACGGGGGCGCCCTTTTTGACTGCGACCGCGGCACGGACCTCGTGGGGCACGACAAGCTCCTCTGCTGTTGCGCATTACACGATGGGTTGCGTGATGGGGAACATACTGAGAACGCCTTCAGGTAGCCGTCAAGGGGTGGGGGTTAACCCTTGGCAAAAGGAACGGGAGGCCCGAAACGTGGGGGACACACAACGACGCGGGGCCGGGAGGATCCCGGCCCCGCGTCACGAAGAGGGCGCTCTCAAGGGACGCCGGGCAGTTGGGGAGAGCGGTGATCGCGGTGGTCGAGTCGGTCGAGGCGGTGGCGGGGTGGCGGTGGTGGTGCCGATGCCCGGCGGCGCGGCGCCACCGGTAGCAGCGGGCGGAGTCGGAGTCGGCCGCCTCCGCCGTCTCAGAAGCCGTAGCCCATCCGGCGGGACAACTCGGCTCCCGCGGCCACCGTCCGCTTGGACAGCTCCGGCAGGCGGTCCGCGTTCAGCCGGTACACCGGTCCCGACACACTGATCGCGGCGATCACCTTGCCGTCGTGTGCCCGCACCGGCGCGGCCACGGCGGCGAGCCCCAGCTCCAGTTCCTCGAGCGTGATGCCGTATCCCTGCTCGGTCACGGCTTCCAGCTCGGCGCGCAGGGTGGACGGCCCGGTGATCGTGCGCTCCGTGAAGCGCGGCAGAGGGCGAGCCAGCAAACCCTCCCGCAAGGTGGGCGGCATGTGTGCGAGCAGCACCTTCCCGCTTGATGTGGCGTGCAGCGGGGTGCGTCTGCCCAGCCAGTTCTGCGCGGTGACCGACGCGGTGCCGCGCGCCTGCATGATGTTGACGGCCGCGTCGTCGTCCAGGACGGCGATGTTGACGGTCTCGCCCAGTTCGTCGGCGAGTTCGCGGCAGACCGGTACGCCTTCCTGGGAGATGTCGAGGCGCACCGCCGCCGCCCCCGCGAGACGCAGCAGGGCGGCTCCCAGGTAGTACTTGCCGCGGTCCTTGGCCTGCGTGACCAGGCCGCGGTTCTCCAGAACGCCGAGCAGCCGGAACGCGGTGGACTTGTGCACGTCCAGTTCCTCGGCGATCTCGGTGACGCCGGCTTCGCCGAGCCGGGCGAGGATCTCCAGCACGCTCACGGCGCGGTCCACCGACTGGACGGCGCTGCCAGCGCCCCTGCCGCTCTGGTTCTCGGGGGTCTCCTCGGGGCGTTCGGCCCGCTTCTGCGTGCGCGTCATGGATCGGCTCTCTCCAGCTGGCGGCCCCGTTCGGGCCGCATCTGCGGGAAGCCCTTGACGTGACGGGATTCCCGCGCGGATTCTGTTGCGCATAGCGCTTCATCGTGCGCCATGCGAAACATCATGTTACCGAAGCGTCCGGAACCCGGAAGGTTCCCGACGACCTGGACCTGAGAGGTCGCGGACGAGTTGTCCGGACCGAGAGGAGGGCCCATGATTCCCGTCTGCCGCCTTGAAGACCTCCCCGAGGGTGAATCCGTCCGCGTCGGGACCACGCCACCGGTCGCCGTGTTCAACGCCGACGGCGAGTTGTACGCCATCGACGACACCTGCACCCACCAGGACGCCTCCCTCTCGGAGGGCTGGCTGGAGGGCTGTCTTGTCGAATGCCCGCTGCACGCGGCCTCGTTCGATCTCCGTACCGGCCTGCCGACGTGCCTTCCCGCACGCCGCCCCGTCCGCACCCACCGTGTCACCGTCGACGACGGAATGATCCATGTCCACCTTGCCGCCGAAGAGGGCACCGCCGCATGATCACCGTGCCCTCTGCCCGCGGACACCACGTCGGCCACCCGGCCGGAATGGACGCCGCCCGCTCCGCCCTCCCCTCCATCACCGGACCGGGCCGCGTCGGCCAGGTGTGCGGAGGGGGTCATCGGAGCCGCATGAGGTTCCTCCGCCCCGCGGCCTGCTTGAGCCGAGTTCGTCATGTGAGTGCCACGAGCCTCCGTGCTGTCGGGTGGGTCCTATGAGGACCGTGACCGTCGTCGGTGCCTCCCTCTCCGGTCTGTACGCCGCCCGTGAGCTGCGCGCCCGGGGCTTCGACGGACGACTGGTGATCGTCGGAGACGAACCCCACCACCCCTACGACCGGCCTCCTCTCTCGAAGGACTTCCTCACTGGTCGCGCCGACGAGGACCGACTCGCCCTGACGGACGCCGAGGAGTGCGCCGAACTCGACGCCCAGTGGCTACTCGGCGTACGTGCCCGCGGCCTCGACGTCCGTGACCGCGCTGTCCTCCTGGACGACGGCCGCACCGTCTCCACGGACGGAGTGGTCATCGCCACGGGCGCGTCCGCCCGCCGCCTTCCGGGTGACGGTCTCGTCGGTGTGCACACCCTGCGCACCCTCGACGACGCCCGTGCCCTGCGTGCGGAACTCACCGCGGGACAGCGCCGCGTCGTCGTCATCGGCGGCGGCTTCATCGGCGCCGAGACCGCCTCCTCCTGCGCCGCCCTCGGTCATGACGTCACCGTCGTCGAGACCGCGCCGCTGCCCCTTGTTCCCCAACTCGGCCCGTACATGGCAGCCGTGTGCGCCGCACTGCACCGGCGCGCTGGCACCGGTCTCGTCACCGGAACCGGCGTCGCAGGGTTCCGGGGGAGCGGCGGCCCGTCTTCCCGCACGGTCACCGGAGTGAAGCTGTCCGACGGCCGCTCGCTGCCCGCCGATGTCGTGATAGTCGGGATCGGCGCCGCCCCGAACACCGGCTGGCTGGCGGGTTCGACGCTCGCCGTCAACGACGGCGTGCTGTGCGACGGCGGCTGTGTGACCGGACTTCCGCAGGTCGTCGCCGTCGGTGATGTCGCCCGGGTCGGTGGCACCCGCACCGAGCACTGGACCTCCGCAACCGAGCAACCCCGCGTCGCGGTGAGCAACTTGCTCGCCCAACGCACCGTGGCGACCGTGCGATCCCTGCCCTGCTTCTGGTCCGACCAGTACGGTGCGCGGATCCAGTTCGCGGGCCGACGCCAGGAATCGGACACAGTCCGGATCGTCGAGGGCGCCCTCGACGACGACGGCGGACCGGCACGGGGCGGCTTCCTCGCCCTCTACGAGCGTGGTGGCCGCACGACAGGAGTGCTCGCGGTCGACCGCACCCGTGCCTTCATGCGCGTCCGTCGTGAACTGGCGCGCAGCGAGGACCCGGTGGAGCCTGCGGCGCTGTGAGGCCGTCACTCCGTTGGCCGCCGGCCGTAGCCGCGTGGGGCAGGCGGAGGCCCGTCCTCTTCCCTCGCGTCGGCCGACTGAGTGGGCGGTGCCTCCTCATGCCTCCTCATGCCTCGTCGTGACGTGCCGTGCTCCCTCGTCCGCACCAGGGCCGAGGCGGGTAGGGCTGCCGCTCCGCTACGGGTGCGACAACTGCCCGGCCCCGCCCCGCCTGCGTATCCGCTCCTGGGCCCGTGCCGAGATCCGCGCCTGACGCCTGGCCTTGCGACGCTCGCGCCGGAGTGCCCGCGCTGTGCT
This sequence comes from Streptomyces sp. NPDC002742, assembly GCF_042888885.1. Lineage (NCBI taxonomy): Bacteria > Bacillati > Actinomycetota > Actinomycetes > Kitasatosporales > Streptomycetaceae > Streptomyces > Streptomyces sp. NPDC002742. The sequence goes on along the minus strand of NZ_JBIAQF010000009.1, from coordinate 27,200 downwards.
GCTCGGCACCGACACCACGCCGTTCCGCTGGTTCCACACCTGGCGTGTCACCCAGACGTCCAGGGCGGCCCATGTAGCCACGACCGTACTGGCCACACTGCTCAGGACCATCGGGAAGGCCAGCCAGGACTCCGCCATCGTGCAAAGGAAGGCCACCACGGCCTCTATCAGCGTCACCGAGATGATGAGCACCGCGCGCACGGCCGACGTACGCACCGGATCGGGGAGCCGACGCCTGCGCGCGGGTTCCTCGATCCACAACGGCCGGTAGTGCGCCCGCTCTTCATAGTCCTCGTATCCGTCCGTGCCGACGTCCTTCTCGTCGACCCGGCCGCCCCTGTCCGCCGCGGTGTCCTGGCGGTCCGCCGTGCCGGGCCCGCCCGTCGTGGCCTGCCGCCTGTCCGGTCGACCCTGCCCAGCTGCCGGAATCTCGTGATCCGGTACCCGGGTGGCCAGCTGTGCCGCCTCGCGTGCAGCAACCCCTGTAGTGGGTGCTCCGCTCCGCTCCGCCGTGCCCATCAACTTGTCACTCCCCACCGCCTGGCAGCCCTCTCGCACGGGTGTCTTGCGACCCCCGCTCCCCAGTGGCTGCCCGGCTTGCGCTCTTTTACGCCGCCTGAACGCGAGATGCGGCGCCTGCGGCCGATTCCGCCCTCGGTTCCCGTACAGAAAGACGAACGACCTGCCCCGAAGATTCCCGCCGCGTGAAGAATTCCGGCCAACTGGCGATGTCCCCCGCTCCGATGCGATCCGGCCCCAAGTGCCGGGTTCGGGGAGGTAATCTCCCCCAATGAACGGACAACTCCCCATGTCTCGTTCCCTGTCGAGCAGGTGCCGCGGCCGGATGGGTCTTCGAGTTAACTCCGGGTCAGTAGTAGGCTCACGCCGTTTGTTGACGCACATGTGTACCCCCTGCCGAGGGGGGCGAGCTGGGGGAGGCCATGCGCTTTCGCGGGAAGTCCATCCGCCGGAAGATTGTGGCGCTGCTCCTCGTGCCCCTGGTGTCCTTGACCGCGATCTGGGCTTTCGCGACCGTGCTCACGGGGCGTGAGGCAAGCCGGCTCTTCAGCGTCTCCGAAATCGTGAAGAAGATCGGCTATCCGACCGAGGACACCGTCAGAGTCCTCCAGCAGGAACGCCGCCAGACACTCGTCTACTTGGCCGATCCCCGCGCGTCCGACGGGCTCGCTGCGCTCAAGCGCAGCCGCGGTGTCACGGACCGCATCGTGGCGAAGATCCGCAGGAACGCCAAGGACGAGGGCGTCCGCAAGGAACTGAGCGGGGGGACCGCTGAGCGCCTCGCTTCTCTCCTCGACGCGGTCGACGGGATCTCCTCGCTGCGCAGCGGCATCGAGAACGGCACCGTCAACCGTGTCCAGGCCCTCGGCCTCTACAACCGTCTGATCGATCCCTGCTACGTCCTGATGGCCAACCTGCACGTGGTCGACGATGTGGAGCTGGACAAAGAAGGCCGCGCCCTCGTCAACGTGTCCCGCGCCCGCGAACTGCTCTCGCGTGAGGACGCTCTCCTCGGCTCCGCACTGGTCGCCGGTCACATCACCAGGGACGAACTCCGCGACATCTCCGACCTCGTGGCCCAGCGCACCCTCCTGTACGACATCAGCCTGCCGTTGCTGCCCGCCTCGGAACGCGACCGCTTCGAGCGCTACTGGCGGAACGCCGGCACCGGGCCCCTGCGTGCGGCGGAGCAGGCCGTCGACGCTTCCACGGCCGGCTCGCCGAGCGGCGTCACCTCTAAGAGCTGGGACGGCGCGGCCGGGCACGTGCTCGCCGAACTCGGCGAACTCGAGGACCGGGCAGGCGACCATTACCGTGCCCGGGTCAGGCCCGTGGCCATGGGAGTCGTCCTCCAGGCTGTCGTCGCGGGCGTGGTCGGTCTGATCGCCCTGCTGATCTCGCTCGTCATGTCCGTGCGCATCGGCCGGAGCCTCATCCGCGACCTGCGCCGCCTGCGTCTGGAGGCCCACGAGGCGTCCGGTGTACGGCTGCCCAGCGTCATGCGGCGTCTCTCCGCCGGTGAACAGGTCGACGTCGAGACCGAAGTGCCCCGCCTGGAGTACGACAGGAACGAGATGGGCGAGGTCGGTCAAGCCCTCAACACCCTTCAGCGCGCGGCCGTCGAGGCGGCCGTCAAGCAGTCCGAACTGCGCGAGGGCGTCTCCGAGGTCTTCGTCAATCTCGCGCGCCGCAGCCAGGTACTGCTCCACAAACAACTCACCCTCCTCGACACGATGGAGCGCAGGACCGAGGACACCGACGAACTGGCCGACCTGTTCCGCCTCGACCACCTGACCACCCGGATGCGCCGCCACGCCGAGGGCCTCGTCATCCTGTCGGGCGCGGCACCGTCACGGCAGTGGCGAAAGCCGGTCCAGCTCATGGACATCGTCCGCGCGGCCGTCGCGGAGGTCGAGGACTACGAACGCGTCGAGGTACGCCGACTGCCGCGCGTCGCCGTCAAGGGTCCCGCCGTCGCCGACCTCACGCATCTCGTAGCCGAGCTCCTGGAGAACGCCACGGTGTTCTCGCCCCCGCACACGGCCGTTCACGTCGTCGGTGAGCGCGTCGCCAACGGCTTCACCCTGGAGATCCACGACCGCGGACTCGGCATGGCCGCCGAGGCGCTGCTCGACGCCAATCTGCGGCTCGCCGAGACCCCGGAGTTCGAACTCTCCGACACCGACCGGCTCGGCCTCTTCGTGGTCAGCCGGCTAGCCCAGCGGCAGAACGTTCGCGTCTCGCTCCAGCCGTCCCCGTACGGCGGCACCACCGCGGTCGTCTTCATGCCTGACGCCCTGCTCACCGACGACGTGCCGGACACCAACGGCAGCGGATTCCGCCTCGACCGCGCCCTGCCCGCCAAGGAGGGCAAGACCGACGAACGCCGCAACGCGGCACTCGCACAGTCGCCGGTGCGTCTGCCGGGACTGCCCGCCTCGGTCCTGGACGGCCCCGTCGAGCTGGACGCGCCCGTCGACCTGGACGCCCTCACGGGATTCTCCGGCGCCCTCGGCGACGACGACAGCGAACGCGGGGGACTGTTCCGTCCGCGGCGCTCGATCGCAGGGGTTCCCGCAGGACGGCGCCGACGGGCCAGCGACAGCACCGACGATCCCACCCCCTCCGAAGACGACGACCGTCCGGGCACCGATCCAGTCCCTCCGCCACTACGCCGGGCGCCCAAGCTCGTCAGCTCCCACGGGAGACCTGTCACTCAGACCAGGTCGTGGCGCGGCCGGGCGGACGACGAAACGGTCCGGGACCTCGAATCCGTGCGGAACCTCGGCACCCCGTCGGGCCCGGAGCCGAGGGACAGGGTGGATCGCCCGGAACGCCGTACGACGGAACGAGAAGGCGCGAAGCCACTGCCTAAGCGGCGCGGCGAGCCATCCGCTGCCTCGGCCAGGCACGGCGCAGAGCGCCCCGGTGCTCCCGGTCCGCGTGGGGCTTTCGGCACACCCGAGAGACCCGGCCTTCATGAGACACCCGAACCTCGCAGAGCGCCCGGCCTCCGTGAGGCACCCGGCCAACCGGAAGCCCCGGCTCTGCCCCGGCGCACCCGCACCACCGCGTCGGCCACGAGCCCGGACGACGCGACCTCGCGGCGCGAACCCGCGCCGCGGCAGGCAGAATCGGGCACGGCCCCGCTGCCCCGGCGCGTCCGGCAGGCCAGTCTGGCCCCGCAGTTGAAGGACGGACCGGAGCGGCTCGCCGAGCGCGGCAACGGCCGCGGCGGTACGGGGGCGGACCCCGCCGACCGGGACGCCGACGAAGTACGCAGCCGGATGGCCTCGCTCCAGCGGGGCTGGCAGCGCGGCCGCGACGAGAACGCCGTGGGCGACCAGGCCCAGGACGGCTCAGCACGACGAACGACAAAGGGGGACGGTCGATGACCGCACCGAAGGCCGCAGGGCCCATCGCGACCAGCAATGTGTCCGGTGAGCTGAACTGGCTTCTCGACGAACTGGTGGACCGCGTCGCCAGCATTCACAAGGCGATCGTGCTCTCCGGCGACGGCCTTCCCACCGGGGCCTCGAAGGACCTCACCCGGGAGGACAGCGAGCACCTGGCCGCCGTGGCCTCCGGCTTCCACAGCCTCGCCAAGGGCGTCGGCCGGCACTTCGAGGCGGGCAGCGTCCGTCAGACCGTCGTCGAACTCGACGAGGCCTTCCTGTTCGTCACGGCCGCGGGGGACGGCAGCTGCCTCGCCGTCCTCTCTGACGCCGACTCGGACGTGGGCCAGGTCGCGTACGAAATGACGCTCCTCGTCAAGCGAGTCGGCGTACATCTGGCCGCCGGTCCGCGCACCGATCTGCCTTCGGGCGGGTAGTGGGATGACATGAGCGGAGACGGTCAGGGAAGACGCCACTGGTTCGACGACGAGGCGGGACCGGTGGTCCGGCCGTACGCCATGACCCGCGGCCGCACCACCAGCGCAGCCCAGCACCGCCTCGATCTGATCGCGCTGGTGGTCACGGAACAGCACGCCGAGGACCCCGAGGCGGACCACTCGCTGTCCCCGGAACATGTGGACATCGTCGAACTCTGCCGTCACATTCCCCAGTCGGTCGCCGAACTCGCAGCCGAACTCGATCTGCCCATTGGAGTGGTACGGGTCCTCATCGGGGACCTGGTGGATGACGAAATGGTCCATGTGACACGTCCCATACCCCCTGCCGAGCTGCCGGACGAGAGTATTCTGCGCGACGTGATCAGCGGCCTCCGGGCGCTCTGAGCTGGGCGGAAACGGGGAACAGACGTGACAGGCTGGCAGTTCTGGGTCGACCGGGGCGGTACCTTCACGGACATCGTCGCGCGCCGTCCGGACGGGCGGCTGCTCACACACAAGCTGCTCTCCGACAATCCGTCCCGCTACGCGGACGCGGCCGTCGCGGGCGTCCGTGAACTCCTCGGCGGCGAAGGGGACGCCCCGGGCGCCCCGGTCGACGCCGTCCGCATGGGCACCACCGTCGCGACCAACGCCCTCTTGGAACGCAAGGGCGAGCGCACCCTCCTCGTCACCACCCGGGGCTTTCGCGACGCGCTGCGCATCGCCTACCAGAACCGCCCGAGGATCTTCGCCCGCGCGATCGAACTCCCCGAGCTGCTCCACGAGCGGGTGATCGAGGTCGACGAACGGATCGCCGCCGACGGCACCGTCCTGCGCGCCCCCGACCTGGACGCGCTCGTCGTACGCCTCCAGGAGGCGTACGACGACGGGATCCGCGCGGTCGCCGTGGTCTGCATGCACAGCCACCTCCACCCCGCCCACGAACAGGCCGTGGGCGAGCTGGCGGCCCGCGTCGGTTTCCCGCAGATCTCCCTCTCCAGCGAGGTCAGCCCGCTGATGAAGCTGGTGCCGCGCGGTGACACGGCCGTCGTCGACGCCTACCTGTCGCCCGTACTGCGCCGCTACGTCGAGCACGTCGCCGCCGAACTCCGCGGCGTACGGGTGATGTTCATGCAGTCCAACGGAGGCCTTGCCGAGGCTGGTCAGTTCCGCGGCAAGGACGCCATCCTGTCCGGACCCGCGGGGGGCATCGTCGGCATGGCCCGGATGTCGCAACTCGCCGGCTTCGACCGCGTCATCGGCTTCGACATGGGAGGGACGTCCACAGACGTCTCCCACTTCGCCGGAGAGTACGAGCGGACCTTCACCACCCAAATCGCCGGGGTCCGGCTGCGCGCCCCCATGCTGGACATCCACACCGTCGCCGCGGGTGGCGGCTCGGTGCTCCACTTCGACGGCTCCCGCTACCGTGTGGGTCCCGGCTCGGCCGGCGCCGACCCCGGACCCGCCTGCTACCGGAACGGCGGCCCCCTGACGGTCACCGACGCCAACGTCGCACTCGGCCGCATCCAGCCTGCCCACTTCCCGAAGGTGTTCGGCCCCGATGGGGACCAGCCCCTGGACAGCTCCTTGGTCCGCGACCGGTTCACAGCCCTCGCCACCGAGATCCGCGAGAGTACCGGTGACGAGCGCACCCCGGAGCAGGTCGCCGAAGGCTACCTGCAGATCGCCGTGGCCGACATCGCCAACGCCGTCAAGCGGATCTCCGTACAGAAGGGCCACGACGTCACCCGCTACACGCTGACCACCTTCGGCGGCGCCGGTGGCCAGCACGCGTGCATGGTCGCCGACTCGCTCGGCATCCGCACCGTCCTGGTCCCGCCCATGGCGGGCGTCCTGTCCGCCCTCGGCATCGGACTCGCCGATACGACGGCCATGCGCGAACAGTCCGTCGAGGCGACCCTCGAACCGTCCTCGATGCCCGGCATTCTCAGGACCGCCGACGCCCTGGAGAGCGCCACCCGCGCCGAACTCCTCGCCGAGGACGTCCCCGAGCACCGCATCCGGATCACCCGCCGAGCCCAGCTCCGCTATGACGGCACGGACACGGCACTGGCCGTAGAACTCACCGAGCCCGACACCATGACCCACGCCTTCGAAGAACGTCATCGCGCCACGTACTCCTTCACCCTCGACCGTCCGGTCGTCGTCGAAGCCCTCTCCGTGGAAGCCACCGGTCTCACCGAACCCCCCGATCTCTCCGCCCTCGCCCCCTACGAGGCCGCATCGGCGTCCCGCTCCGCCACCGCGGAGACCGTCAGCCTCCACACGGGCGGCACCTGGCGGGAGGTGCCCCTGCACCGCCGCGAGGAACTCCCGCCCGGCGAGACCGTGAACGGACCCGCGATCATCGCCGAAGCGGGCGCGACGACCGTCGTCGACCACGGCTGGCGGGCCGCGACGACCGGCGACGGGCATCTGGTCATGGAACGCGTGGCGATCACGGAGAGTTCCGATCTCGGCACGGAAGCGGACCCTGTTCTGCTCGAGGTCTTCAACAGCCTCTTCATGTCGATCGCGGAACAGATGGGCGCCCGCCTGGAATCGACCGCCCAGTCCGTCAACATCAAGGAGCGCCTGGACTTCTCCTGCGCCCTGTTCGACCCCGACGGCAACCTGGTGGCCAACGCCCCGCACATCCCGGTTCACCTGGGCTCGATGGGGACGAGCGTGCAGGAGGTCGTCCGGCGGCGCGGTGACACCATGAGGGCCGGGGACACCTACGCCGTCAACGATCCCTACCACGGCGGCACCCACCTCCCCGATGTCACCGTGATCACCCCGGTCTTCGACACGCAGGGTGAGCACATCCTGTTCTATGTCGCCTCGCGCGGTCATCATGCCGAGATCGGCGGCATCGCCCCGGGGTCCATGCCGGCGAACAGCCGCACCATCGACGAGGAGGGCGTCCTCTTCGACAACTGGCTGCTCGCCGAGAACGGCCGCTTCCGGGAGGCGGAGACACTGGCCCTGCTCACCGAGCCGCCCTACCCCTCGCGCAACCCGGGGACGAACCTCGCCGACCTGCGTGCCCAGATCGCGGCCAACCGGAAGGGCGTCGACGAAGTCGGCCGTATGATCGAGGACTTCGGCCTCGATGTCGTCCAGGCGTACATGAAGCACGTCCAGGACAACGCGGAGGAAGCGGTGCGCCGCGTCATCGACACCCTCGAAGACGGCGAGTTCGCCTACGAGACCGACTCAGGGGCGGTCATCCGTGTCCGGGTCTCGGCAGACCGGGAAACTCGCTCCGCCACTGTCGACTTCACGGGGACGTCCGCGCAGCTCACCACGAACTTCAACGCGCCCTTCGCCGTGGTCAACGCCGCGGTGCTGTATGTCTTCCGCACTCTGGTGGACGACGACATCCCGCTCAACGACGGCTGTCTGCGCCCTCTCCGTATCGTGGTGCCGCCGGGGTCGATGCTCGCTCCAGAGCCCCCGGCCGCCGTCGTCGCCGGCAACGTGGAGACGTCCCAAGCGATCACCGGCGCCCTCTATGCTGCCCTGGGCGTGCAGGCCGAGGGCTCCGGCACCATGAACAACGTCACCTTCGGCAACGAGCGCCACCAGTACTACGAGACCGTGGCCTCCGGATCGGGCGCGGGCGACGGCTTCCCCGGCGCCTCCGTCGTACAGACCCATATGACCAACTCGCGGCTCACCGACCCCGAGGTCCTGGAGTGGCGACTACCCGTCCTGCTCGACGAGTTCGCGATTCGACGCGGCAGCGGCGGCCTTGGACACTGGCGGGGCGGCGACGGCGCCGTACGCCGTATCCGGTTCCTGGAGCCGATGACCGTCTCGACGCTCTCCCAGCACCGCAGGGTGCCGCCGTACGGTATGGCGGGCGGCGGGCCCGGTGCTCTCGGCGCCAACCGGGTGGAGCGCGCCGACGGCACCGTCACGGAACTCGGCGGAAGCGACGCTGCGGACGTCGGCCCCGGCGACGTACTCGTCATCGAAACCCCCGGCGGCGGGGGCTACGGCCCACCGCCGCGCGACCCCCACACAGCAGGAGAAGAGATCGATGATCTTCGGGCGTTCTGAGCGCGGCAAGCCTCCGGTCGAGCCCGTCACGCTCAAGATCCTTGTGGCCGGCGGCTTCGGCGTGGGCAAGACGACCCTCGTCGGCGCGGTCAGCGAGATCAAGCCGCTGCGCACCGAGGAACTCCTCACCGAAGCGGGCCGGCCCGTCGACGACATCAGCGGCGTGGAGGGGAAGCACACCACCACCGTCGCCATGGACTTCGGCCGGATCACGCTGCGCGAGGACCTGGTGCTCTACCTGTTCGGGACCCCCGGCCAGGACCGCTTCTGGTTCCTCTGGGACGAGCTCGCCACGGGCGCCCTGGGGGCCGTCGTGCTGGCCGACACCCGCCGCCTGGAGGACTGCTTCGCCGCGGTCGACTACTTCGAACGGCGCTCCATACCCTTCGTGGTGGGGGTCAACTGCTTCGAGGAAGCCGCCCGTTACCCCGCGGAGGTCGTCCGCCAGGCCCTCGACCTCGACCCTGGTGTGCCCGTCGTCCTCTGTGACGCGCGGGACCGGGAGTCCGTCAAGGAGGTCCTCATCCGCGTCGTCCAGCACGCGATGGCGTACACCGCCGCCCGCCGCGAGAGCGTCACGACCTGACGCACACGCGGCTTTGCGACCGTCATGACAGGCAGGTGCGGCCCGTACCCCCACCGACCGGGGTACGGGCCGCGGTCATGCACGCGCGCGTGCTTCACCCGAGACGTACGCGCGCGTGGACTCCTGTCTCGCGCGGCACTCCGCCCACGCCCGACTCGGCCGGCGCGGGCGGAAAGGTCATTCGATGGTGTCGTCGTGCCAGCCGAAGCTCTTCTCCACCGCCTTGCGCCAGTTGTGGTATTCGCCGTCGCGCACCGAGGACTCCATGGACGGCGTCCATTCGACGTCCTTCCGCCAGTGCGACTTCAGCTCGTCGAGGTCGTTCCACACCCCGGTCGCGAGCCCGGCCGCGTACGCGGCGCCCAGACAGGTCGTCTCGGACACCTTCGGCCGGATCACCGGCACGTCGAGGACATCCGCCTGGTGCTGCATGAGCAGATTGTTCTTGGTCATGCCACCGTCCACCTTCAGGGTGGTGATCTGCACCCCGGAGTCCTGGTACATGGCGTCCACGACCTCACGCGTCTGCCAGCTCGTGGCTTCCAGAACCGCGCGCGCGAGATGCGCCTTCGTGACGTACCGGGTGAGACCGGTGATGACGCCGCGCGCGTCCGAGCGCCAGTAGGGGGCGAACAGGCCCGAGAAGGCGGGCACGATGTACGCGCCGCCGTTGTCCTCGACGCTCGCCGCCAGCGTTTCGATCTCGTCGGCGGAACGGATGATGCCCAGCTGGTCGCGGAACCACTGCACCAGCGCGCCCGTGATCGCGATCGACCCCTCGAGGCAGTAGACCGGCGCCTCCGTGCCGATCTTGTACCCCATGGTCGTCAGCAGTCCGTTCTTGGAGGGCACGGGCCTGTTGCCGGTGTTCAGCAGCAGGAAGCTGCCGGTGCCGTAGGTGTTCTTGGCGGTGCCGACGTCGTAGCAGGCCTGTCCGAAGACCGCCGCCTGCTGATCGCCGAGCGCCGACGCGACCGGGACACCGCCGAGTTGGCCCACGGCGATGCCGTACACCTCGGCGGAGGACCGGATCTCGGGGAGCACCGCCTCGGGGATGTTCATCGCGGAGAGGATGGACGGGTCCCACTGGAGGGTTTCCAGGTTCATCAGCATGGTGCGCCCGGCGTTTGTCACGTCGGTGACGTGCCGCCCGCCGTCCGTGCCGCCGGTCAGGTTCCAGATGAGCCACGAGTCGATGGTGCCGAAGGCGATCTCACCGTGCTCGGCGCGCGTGCGCAAGCCCGGGACGTTGTCGAGCAGCCAGGCCGCCTTGGGCCCGGAGAAGTAGCTCGCCAGGGGCAGGCCGGTCTGCTCGCGGAAGCGGTCCTGGCCGTCCGAGCCGCCCAGTTCGTTGCAGAGCGCCGACGTGCGGGTGTCCTGCCAGACGATCGCATTGTGGACGGGCTTGCCGGTGGCGCGGTCCCACAGAACCGTCGTCTCGCGCTGGTTGGTGATGCCGAGTGCGCTCAGCTGGTCGGCGCGCAGCCCGGCCTTGGCGATCGCTCCCGCGACCACGGCCTGCACCTTGGACCAGATCTCGGTGGCGTCGTGCTCCACCCAGCCCGGCTTGGGGAAGATCTGGCGGTGCTCGCGCTGGTCGACGGCGACGATCGCGCCGTCCTGGTCGAAGATGATGCAGCGGCTCGAAGTGGTGCCCTGGTCGATTGCGGCGACGTACTTCTCGGCGTTGTCCGTCATGTCGTCCCCTTACGTGTTCTTCGTCAGGAGGCTGCGTACTCGTCAGGAGGGTGGCTGGGCGTCGTCAGGCGGCCGCGCTCTCGGGGTGGCGGCGTTCTCGTCAGAAGGCAACGTTGTAGATCCCGGCGCCGATGGCGGCACCCGCGATCGGGCCGACCACCGGAATCCAGGAGTATCTCCACTCCGAGGTGCCCTTGTTGGGAATCGGAAGCAGCGCGTGGGTGAGGCGCGGCCCCAGGTCGCGGGCCGGATTGATGGCGTACCCGGTCGGGCCGCCCAGTGACAGGCCGATGCCGACGACGAGGAAGGAGATGAGCAGGACCGGCAGGCCCGCGTCGCCGATGCCGGCGACGTGCCTGCTGCCGCCGACCAGCCCCAGGATGGGCAGCATCAGGGCGGCCGTGGCGATGATCTCGGTGAGCAGGTTCTGCACCGGGTTGTCGATCTCGGGCCGCGTCGAGAAGATCCCCAAGGTCTCGATGGCCTTGTCCTCCTCGGCGTTGAGGTTGAACTGGCCGAGGTAGAGCAGCCAGCACAGGACCGCCCCGATGATGGCTCCGGCGAACTGCCCGAGGAGGTAGAAGGGCACGTCCGACCACTTGGTCGAGCCCTCGATCGCGAATCCGATGGTGACCGCCGGGTTGATCTGCCCTCCCGACAGCGGCGCCGAGGTGTAGGCGCCGGCGAGGACGCCGAAGCCCCACCCGAAGGCGATGACGACCCAGCCCGCTCCCTGGGCCTTGGATTTGTTCAGGGTGACAGCGGCGCACACACCCGCGCCGAACAGAATCAGGATCGCGGTGCCGATCAACTCGCCGACAAAGATGTCTCCGTCGCTCATGGCGGCTCCTAGGCTCTCGCCCGGGGCGGTTCCGCTCCGGGCTACCGTGCAGGGTGCGTTTCCCATGGCTGCTTCAACCGAAGGCAGGGAGATCCCGCGCCCCGCCCGGCGTCCGTGACGAGCGTGCCGTCGCGGCGGAATCGCCCGTGGGGGACGGCCTGGGCACCGGTCGGAGACCCGAGCGGTGCGGTGCCTGAAGACGTCCGAATGCGGCGATGCCGACTGACACCCGGAAGTGTTCTCCGGCGCCCAGGGGGCGTCAAGCTCGCGGACCGCAACGGTTCGCGGGCACGAAGACGACGCGTCGCGGAAAGGGCCGACGCCGCACGAGCGACCATTCTTGGTCAGCCGGTCAGCCGGTCAGCCGGTCAGCCGGTCAGCCGGTCAGCCGGTCAGCCGGTCAGCGTCTGCCCGTACGGCTCCATCGGCGCCCTCGCGCCGCGGCGGATCTCATGACCGGGCAGCCCCGCGCGCCCGAGCACCCAACTCGCCCCGTCCAGAGCTTTGGCGGCCTGTTTGAGGGGTGCCAGAGAGGCGGCCGCCTGCCGGTGGTCGATCACACTGCCGGGGGCGCACAGCACCGTGGCCAGCGACAGGGTGACGGCGCGGCCGCCGGCCGCCCAGGGTGCGTCGAGCACCGAGGCGGCCAGCGGGTCGAGGATGTCCGGGTCGGCGAGGACCAGGAAGTCGTCGCCGCCGATGTGCCCGACGAGCGTCGCCTCGGAGGCCGAGAACTGCAGCGCCCGCCCCACCGCCCGGATCAGCTCGTCGCCGGCTGCGAATCCCGCCCTGTCGTTGACCTGCTTGAAATGGTCGATGTCCAGCCAGCTCAGAGCGAACATCCGGCCGTCCGCGATCCGCTGGTCCACCTCCCCGGTGATCGCGTCCGAACCGGGCAGCCGGGTCAGCGGGTTGAGCCCCGCAGCCTCCTCGACCCGGTTCTCGGACAGCGCCCGTACGAGGTCCGCGAGGCGTACGACCCCGACACACCGCCCGTGCCGGTCGACGACCGCGACATCGTCGGACGTACGGCCCCGGTCCCCGTCCGCGACGACGTCGAGCACCTCCCAGGCCGTGGCGTCGACGCCGACCGTGCGTGGTGGATCACCGAGCTTGGAGGCGGGCCGATCGGCGTACAGCGCGTGCCCGTAGGGCCCGGACATCGCCAACAGGAACCGTGACCGGTGCACCGAGCGGACCAGCTTCCCGGACGGGTCCACGAGCAACACCCCGGACACGTCGGGCGAACCGGTGAGCAGCGCCCTGACCTGTCCCGCCGACGCGGTGGTCGGCAGCAGCGCGGCCGGGCGTACGAACTGCCGTACGGACGGTCCGGACCGGGGCGTGCTGCGGACGCCGGGCGACAGCGCCGGAACGTATACGTCCGCCGAGGGCAGCCGGGCGGGCGGCGCGAACAGTTCGCCCTGCGCGAGCTGCGCACCCGCGGACACCGCGGCGGCGCACTGCAGTTCCGTCTCGACCCCTTCGACGGACAGCAGCGCACCCAGTTGTTCGCACAGCGTCCGCATCGCCCGCACCGCGGCGGGCCGCGACAGCAGGGACACGTCGAGCTTCATCAGCTCGGGCGCCAGATCCGTGAGCAGGCGCAGGGGCACGTCACCGTCGCCGATGCCGTCCGCGCAGATCCGGAAGCCCTCGCCGCGAACCGCTGCCACAGCCTCCAGCAGGGCGTGCTGCGGCACGTGCGTGTATGGCGGGCCGATGTCGACGGTGACCTCCCAGGGCAGCCGTCCGGCTTCCCGCACCTCGTTCCGCAGTGCCGAGAGCCCGCCGAGGTCGGCCAGGGTGCCGGCGAACACGTTGACGTGCAGGGGGAGGAGCGTCTCCTTGCGGGTGGCGGCCCGGATCGCCAACGCGGCCAGCCGACCGTCGAGTTCGGGGTCGCGGCGGGCCTGCGCCAGGATGTCGCCGGACTCCGGACGGGCGAGTATCTCCAGCGCCGTGACCCCTCCGGTCGTCAGATTGACGACCGGCTGGAAGGCGAAGCGGACAATATCCGTCCAGGAGGGCACCACAGCATGGTGCCGCCGTCGGCCTACGCCGGTGGGCGATTCATGAGGTGTTCACGCACGATTCCCGGTTCGTCACAATGGGTGTACGGGAGCTCGGACGAGCCGCGCGCACCTCCCTGCCGAAACCGGTTCGATCGCAGGGTCGCCCGAGTGGCACGGGGCGCAAGGGGCGCAAGGGGCGCAAGGGGTCAACCCCAGGATCCGTGGAAAGCGGACCGGTCCACCGAATCCCCCCGGCCGGGCGCGGAGCGCCACGGCGCTACCGCACCGCCACGACCGAAGAGCCATGTCCGAACAGCCCCTGGTTAGCGGTGATCCCCACCCGTGCCCCGGCGACCTGTCGGTCACCCGCGCCGCCCCGCAACTGCCACGTCAGCTCGCACACCTGGGCGATGGCCTGGGCCGGAACGGCCTCTCCGAAGGAAGCGAGCCCGCCGCTGACGTTCACCGGTATGCGCCCGCCGAGTGCCGTCACGCCTTCGCGCAGCAGTTTGGCGGCTTCGCCCTCCCCGCAGAGCCCGAGGTCCTCGTACCACTGCAGTTCCAGGGCGGTCGACAGGTCGTACACCTCGGCGAACGAGAGATCCTCCGGTCCGATGCCCGCCTCCTCGTAGGCCGCCTGAGCGATGGACGACCGAAACGTGCCGGCCGGGGGTTCCACGGCGACCGCGGAATCGGTGGCGATGTCCGGCAGATCGAGCACGGTGTTGGGATATCGCGGCGTCACGGTCGACACGGCGCGGATCCGCACCGGCTCGGACGGCCCGTGCCGGCGGGCGAAGTCCATCCCGGCCAGCACCACGGCGGCGCCTCCGTCGGAGGTCGCGCAGATGTCGAGCAGCCGCAGCGGATCGGCGACCACGGCCGACGCGGCGACCTCTTCGGCCGTGACCCGCTTGCGGTAGCGCGCCTTGGGGTTGAGAGCGCCCAGGGTCGCGTTCTTCACCTTGACCTGGGCGAAGTCCTCCGGAGTGTCGCCGTACAGGGCCATTCGGCGCCGCGCGTACAGCCCGAAATACGTCGGATTCGTCGCCCCGAGGACTCGGAAGCGCAGCCAGTCCGGATCGTCCGGACGGTCCCCGCCGACGGGGCGGAAGAATCCCTTGGGCGCCGCGTCCGCACCCACCACGAGGACCACCTTCGCGAGGCCTGAGAGGATCTGCGCACGCGCCGTGCAGAGTGCCTGCGCCCCCGAGGCGCACGCCGCGTACACGCTTGCGACGCGGGCTCCCTGCCACCCCAGTGCCTTCGCGAACGCCGCCCCCGCCACGTACCCCGGATAGCCTCCGCGCACGGTGTCGGCGCCCACGATCGAGTCGACGTCCCGCCAGTCGATTCCCGCGTCCTTCAGTGCGGCGCGCGCCGCCGCGACCCCGTACTCGACGAAACTCCGCCCCCACTTGCCCCAGGGGTGCATTCCCACACCGAGAACCGCCACATCACCGGTCACGCCGTCACCCCCGTCCGCCATGTGCTCTTCATCCCGTCGCTCCTGTCGGCCGCCAGTGCCACGTCGTCCAGGTCGTCTCCGTGCCCTCGTGCAGCACACCGGGGACGACCTCCACCTCCATGCCCACCGTCAGATCGGCGACGGTGATCCCGGGAGCTGCCTGGCCGAGAACCACGAGGCGCTCGGATGCCAGCTCCACAGCAATCAACGCGAAGGGCTCCCACGAGAGTTCCGGGTCGGTCACATAGGGTGACGGGGGCCGGTACCGGCTGTCGGTGTAGGACCAGACACGGCCACGGCGGGACAACGCCACCTCGGCCAAATCGTCCCCCGTACACCCCGGATTGCGGCAGAAGGCGTCCTCGCGGGGGAAGAAGACCGAGGTGCACGCCGAGCAACGTGTGCCGAGCAGACGGAAGTCGTTCCCTTCCCCGGTGAACCACCTGGCGACCACAGGTGTGCGTGTGTGTGACAAGGTCCCTCCACGACACTGGATCTGACGGAACGTCAGAAGTGTGTCACGCGCCACGGGAATTGGGCAGGGCGTCCGGGCGAACCAACGGGCGCCCCCGGGCGTCTGAGTACCTGCCGGGGGGCCGGGGCTCACGGGGGTGGTTCCGGCCCCCGTCCTGGCCTCCCCGCCTCCGCCACCCCATCCGGTCCGTCCTGAAGACGTCCGAAGGGTGATCCGCTACAGTCCGCGGCGTGTCCGAAACCCCGCACCCACCCGCCGACTTCGCGCCCGATTCGCACTGCTCGAGCTGTGGTGCCCGTCACGGAGAGAGCATCTCCGGCTGGCCCCGCACCTGTGCCGCCTGCGGCACGGTCGCCTACCGCAACCCGCTGCCGGTCGCGGTGGCCCTGCAACCCGTCTACGACGACAGGGGCGCGGCCCTGGTCGTCATCACCCGGACCATCGCCCCCGCGCGTGGGGGCGTCGCCCTGCCCGGGGGGTTCATCGACCACCGGGAGGACTGGCGGCACGCCGTCGTGCGCGAGCTCAAGGAGGAGACGGGCATCGACGTGGCGAGCAGGGAAGTCCGGCTCGCCGACGCGATGAGCTCTCCCGCGGGCCATCTGCTGCTCTTCGGGCTCCTCCCGGAGCGCCCCGCCGCCGAACTGCCCCGGTCGGCGGCCACCGACGAGACGGAAGGCTGGCATCTGCTGCGCCGGCCGGCCGAACTCGCCTTCCCGCTCCATACCCTGGCGGTCCGAGCGTGGTTCGAGGGACGGTACATCTGAACGTCAGCGCGCCCCCAGACCCCGCACCCGCAGGGGATACGGCGGCTCGCTGAGGCCTCCTTGGCCGCCCGCCCGTCGCACCACCAGCTCGTCCCCTTCCCAGCGGGTCACATAGCGCTCGGCCTCCGGTTCGTCCCAGCCGTCGCCCGCGTCCGGGACGACGAGCCCACCTCCGCTGCGCCCCCGCGCGGGCGCCCACGCCTCCAGCTCCAGACCACCGTCGGCGCCGAGCACGGGCAGGAGGGTACCGGCCCGCGCGAACACCGGGATACGCGACAAGGGGGCGTCGACCAGGACCTGCGCCGGCCCCTCGTACGCCTTCTCGGTGACCGTGTCGTACCAACGCCCCCGCGGCAGTTGCACCGGCCGCCGCACCGCCCCGTGGTCCAGTACCGGCGCCACGAGAAGGCTGTCGCCCAGCAGGAAGGCGTCCTCGCAGTCGCGCAACGCCCGGTCCTCCGGATTGCCCCACCACAGCGGGCGGACATACGGGGCACCCGTGCGGCGCGCCAGATGCGCCAGGGTCATGAAGTACGGGAGCAGCCGCCGCCGTTCGACGAGCGCCACGCGCGCGTGCGCCAGCACCTCGTCACCGAACTCCCAGGGCTCCCTGCGCCCGGCTCGCAGGCTCGCGTGAGTACGGAACAGCGGGAGGTACGCTCCGAGCTGGAACCACCGCAGATAGAGCTCGGGCGACGGGCTGCCGTCGAAGCCGCCCACGTCAGGTCCCGAATACGGCACCCCGCACAGCCCGAGCCCCATCACCAGGGACAACGACGCCCGCAAGCCGGGCCAGCCCGTGGCCACGTCCCCGGACCAGGCCCCTCCGTAGCGCTGCAGTCCCGCCCACCCGGAACGCGAGAAGAGGAACGGCCGCTCCGTGGGCGCGAGTTCCCGCAGTCCCTCGTAGGCGGCCCGGGCCATGCCCAGCGCGTACACGTTGTGCGCCTCGCGGTGGTCACCGCCGCGGCCCTCCAGGGAGTGCCGGGAGGAGCGCGGCAGTGTCGACTCCCCGAAGGCCGTGAACGACGTCGGCTCGTTCATGCCGTGCCAGAACCCCGCGAACCCCTGTGCGAGCCGCTCCTCGTAGAGCCCGCCCCACCACGCGCGTGCCCGCGCGTCCGTGAAGTCCGGATACACGGACTCTCCGGGCCATACGACCCCCCGTACAAGCTGTCCCGAGGCATCCCGCACAAAGGCGTCCTCGGCGAGACCGCTGTCGTACACGGCGTTGCCCGGCTCGGCCTTGACCGCCGGGCCGATGACGGACACCAGACGGATTCCGTCGCGCCGCAGCTCCTCCGCGAGCACGGGAAGCTTCGGGAAGGCGTCGCGATCGACCGTGAACACCTGGTGGGCGTCGTAGTGGTCGATGTCCAGATGTACGGCGTCGAGCGGCAGGCCGCGCTCCTGATAGCCCGCCACGATCCTGCGCACCTCCTGCTCGCCGCCGAAGCCCCACCGCGCGTGCTGGTAGCCCAGGGCCCATCCGGGCGGCAGCGCGGCGGCGCCGGTCAGCGACGCCCAGGAATGCAGCACGCGCGCGGGAGTCCCCACCATCACCCAGCAGCGCAGCGGGCCGCCGTCCATGCGCAGTTCGCACGATCCGGCCCGGTCGTGCCCGGAGCCGGCGCCCTCCTTGCCCTCGTGCAATGTCACGGTGCCGTCCCACGAGGTGTCGTGGAACACGAGATGTGTGGCCGCGTCGGCCACCACCATCTGCACGGGCATCGTGAGATACAGCGGATCGTCGCCCGGCCCGAAAGCCTGTCCGGGGTCCGTGTTCCACAGCCGGTACGTCCCGTCCCCCAGCCGGGTACCCGCCGCACGTCCGCCGAGACCGAAGAAGCGGGCGTCGGCCGCCACTTCGGAGCGCTGCATCCAGCGCGCCACGCCGCCGTCGACAGGCTCCCACCACCGGGGCGGCAGATCGCGACGCAGGATCACCCCACCGGGGGTAAGCACCTGGACCGAGCCGTGCCGTGAGACCACGACCGTGACCCGCTCGGCCACGACCCGCCAGCCGCCGTCCTTGTCGGGCTCCAGCACGGCCCGCGGGTCCGGCTCGGGGCAGCGGCCCGCGAGGGCGTACGACGGCTCCGGCGCGACCGCGTCCCAGCCCCAGAACACCGCTCCGCCCACCGTGACCGTGATCCGCAGCTCCGAGCGGGTGAAGCGGACGACTCCGCCGCCGGGGCCCGGCTCCACACCGAGCACTGGCCCGGGAACGCGTGCCCGCTCGGCGCCCCGCTGCGGCAACCCGCTGGCGTCGGCACGCCTCCTACGCCACGCGGCCCGCACTGTGAGCAACCCCTGAGTGGCACCCCCCGAGCCGACCGCTTTCACCGAACGCACCAGGTCACGACCGTCCATGCTGCTCACCCTGCCACTACGGACGCCCGAAGAGTGAGCCGTTCAACTGCCGTTCACCTGTAGTGACGCCACATCTTCATGTCGCCGACTATGTGCGGCGTGCCCTGGTGCAGAAGTCGATCACATGGCATCGTCCGTGTCAGCCGCGTGACGCGCACACCCCCGCTCGTGCGCGACCGACGCACACGACGCGCACAGCCCGGGAGCCGCCCCATGTCCACCACGAACCCCTCACCGCTCTGGCAGCCCACCGACGAGGTCATCGCCCAGGCGCAGGTCACGAAGTTCCAGGCCTGGGCGGCCGAACGCCACGGAGCCCCGTCCGACGGCGGCTACGCGGCCCTGCACCGCTGGTCGGTCGACGAGCTGGACACGTTCTGGAAAGCCGTCACCGAGTGGTTCGACGTACGGTTTTCGACCCCCTACGCGTGCGTGCTCGGCGACCGCTCCATGCCCGGCGCCGCATGGTTCCCCGGAGGGTCCCTCAACTACGCGGAGCACGCCCTGCGCGCAGCGCAGACCCGCGCGGACGAACCGGCCCTCCTGTATGTCGACGAGACCCACGAGGCCGTTCCCGTGACCTGGTCCGACCTGCGCCGCCAGGTCGGCTCCCTGGCCGCCGAACTGCGCACCCTCGGCGTACGCCCGGGAGACCGCGTCAGCGGCTACCTCCCGAACATCCCCCAGGCCGTGGTCGCCCTGCTCGCCACAGCCGCCGTCGGCGGTGTCTGGACGTCCTGCGCCCCCGACTTCGGCGCCCGCAGCGTCCTCGACCGCTTCCAGCAGATCGAACCCGTGGTCCTGTTCACCGTCGACGGCTACCGCTACGGCGGCAAGGAGCACGACCGCCGTGACACGGTCGCCGAACTGCGCCGTGAACTGCCCACCCTGCGCGCCGTCGTGCACATCCCGCTGCTGGGCACCGAGGCACCCGAGGGCGCCCTGGACTGGTCGGCCCTGACCTCCGCCGACGTGGAGCCCGTCTTCGAGCAGGTGCCCTTCGACCACCCCCTGTGGGTGCTCTACTCCTCCGGCACGACCGGCCTCCCCAAGGCCATCGTCCAGTCCCAGGGCGGCATCCTCGTCGAACACCTCAAGCAGCTCGGCCTGCACTGCGACCTGGGCCCCGAGGACCGCTTCTTCTGGTACACGTCCACCGGCTGGATGATGTGGAACTTCCTCGTCTCCGGCCTGCTCACGGGCACCACGATCGTGCTCTACGACGGCAGCCCCGGGTACCCGGACACGGGCGCCCAGTGGCGCATCGCCGAACGTACCGGAGCGACCCTCTACGGGACGTCCGCCGCCTACGTCATGGCGTGCCGGAAGGCGGGCGTCCACCCCTCGCGCGACTTCGACCTCAGCCGCGTGCGCTGCGTCGCCACCACCGGCTCGCCGCTGCCGCCCGACGGATTCCGCTGGCTGCACGACGAGGTCCGCGACGACCTGTGGATCGCCTCCGTCAGCGGCGGCACCGATGTCTGCTCCTGCTTCGCCGGAGCGGTTCCGACACTCCCCGTGTACATCGGCGAGCTCCAGGCCGCCGGCCTCGGCACCGACCTCCAGTCCTGGGACCCCAGCGGAAAACCCCTCACCGACGAGGTCGGCGAACTGGTCGTCACCAACCCGATGCCGTCGATGCCGATCCGCTTCTGGAACGACCCCGACGGCAGCCGCTATCACGACAGTTACTTCGACACATATCCCGGAGTGTGGCGCCACGGCGACTGGATCACCGTCACCTCACGAGGCTCGGTCGTCATCCACGGCCGCTCCGATTCGACGCTCAACCGGCAGGGCGTCCGGATGGGCTCGGCCGACATCTACGAAGCCGTAGAGCGTCTCCCCGAGATCAAGGAGTCGCTCGTCATCGGCGTCGAGCAGCCCGACGGCGGCTACTGGATGCCGCTCTTCGTCCACCTCGCCCCCGGAGCAGTCCTGGACGAGGCTCTCCTGAACCGCATCAAGAAGACCATCCGCGAACAGCTCTCCCCCCGCCACGTCCCCGACGAGGTCATCGAGGTACCCGGAGTGCCGCACACCCTGACCGGCAAGCGCATCGAGGTACCGGTCAAGCGCCTACTCCA
This sequence comes from Streptomyces sp. NPDC002742, assembly GCF_042888885.1. NCBI lineage: Bacteria > Bacillati > Actinomycetota > Actinomycetes > Kitasatosporales > Streptomycetaceae > Streptomyces > Streptomyces sp. NPDC002742. Next base: position 6,468 of record NZ_JBIAQF010000009.1, on the reverse strand, counting down.
GGGCGCCCCCATGGAGAAGGCCGTCAACGTCGGTTCCGTGGACAACGTCGAACTCCTGCGCTTCTACGAAGAGCTGGCCCGCGAGCGCGGCTGATCAGCCCCCGTAGGTGGCCTCGGACTCGCCGAGCACAGCCGCGAAGTCCGAGGCCAGGCGCACTGCGTCGGCGGGTGAGAGTTCCGCGACCGAGATGCGTACTCCGGGCGCGGCCGAGGTCCTGAAGCGCGCGCCCGCCGCGACCCACCATCCGTACGAACGCAGCCCGTTCACGACGGCGGACTCGTCCCGCACGGGTACCCAGACGTTGATCCCGCTCATGCCGTGGGCCGTCGTGCCGCGGTCGGCGAGTTCACGGCGCAGCGCGTTCCGGCGCAGCGCGTAGGTCTCCTGGGCGCGTGCCACCAACGCGCGCGTGCTCTCGTCCGTCATCAGCCCGTGCACCGTCTCCTGCAGCAGATGACTGACCCAGCCCGACGTGAGCAGCAGGCGCCCGTCGTGCCGGGCCAGGGTCGTCGGATCACAGGCCGCCGCCGCCCACCGCAGATCGGTCCCCAGGAACTTGCTCACCGTGCGCACGTGGACCCAGCGGTTCAGACCGCCCGAGGCCAGGGTGTGCAGGGGCGCGTCAGCGACCGACGACGCATGATCGTTCTCCACGACCAGCACATCTGGTGCCGCCTGGAGCACGTCCACGAGCGCGTCCCGCCGTTCCCTTGAGAAGCTGCCGCCGCAGGGATTCTGCGCCCGCGGGCTGCACACCACCGCGCGTACCCCCGCCCGTAGAGCCGCTCGCAAGGCCTCCGGGCGGATGCCCTGGTCGTCCACCGCGACCGGAACCGTGCGCAGTCCCAGCGCCGGGACCAGATCGAGCAGATGGTGATAGCCGGGATCCTCCATCGCGACCGCGTCCCCCGGACGCAGCTCCACCGACAGCAGCCGACCGATCAGATCCAGCGCGCCATGAGCGAACGTCACGTGCTCAGCCGGCACTTCGTCGGGCTCCAGCCAGTCGCGCACCGCCCCCTCGAGCCGCGCCAGGCGGGGCGTAGCGCGATGCGAGCGCGCCCCCGGGGAAAGCCGCGACGGCGGCACCAGCAGGGGAAGCAGCGCGGGGTCCGGATGTCCGCCCGCCAGGTCGCGCAGCCCGTCCGGAACGCGCGGCGGCCGACGTGACGCCACCGCGGGCGCGGCAGCGACCACGGTCCCGCCGCGCCCGCGGGTCACCACGATCGCGCGCTGCCGAAGTTCCTTGTACGCCGTCGCGACCGTCCCCGGGCTCACACCGAGCCGGTCGGCCAGGCCGCGCACCGGGGGGAGCGCCGTGCCCGGCTCCAAGGCGCCTTCAGCCACGCCGCGTTCGACGGACGCGGCAATTCCCTTGGCCGTCGTACCGCTGATCCAATATTGTTCTGCCACGAAGCAAAGTATGTATCAATACATACTTCGGGGCAAGGGGGAGCAGTGGGTCCGACACGTCGCGCAGCCACACGGCCGATACGCGTTCCAGGAGGTCCCGACGGCCGAAGAATGCTCTGGATCACCCTGATCGACCGCGTCGGCAGCGGGCTGTGGGCATCCGTCTCCGTCCTGTACTTCACCTACGTAGCCGGTCTCTCGGTCGCACAGATCGGCACTCTCGTGGCGGCGGCGGGAGTCGTCGGCATCGCCGGCCCACCCCTCGGCGGGCGCATCGCCGACCGCCTGCCGCTCACCCGCGTCCTGATCGCGCTCCAGCTCCTGCGCGCCCTCGCCTCCTTCGCGCTGCTGACCACCGACAACTACGCCCTTCTCGTGGTCTTCTCCGCCGCGGGCAGTTTCGGCGACCGTGCCGCGAGCGTCCTGACCAAGCTCTACGCCACCCGCGTCTCGGGATCCGGCCGAGTCCGCTACCAAGCCGTCAACCGCACCGTCGCCAATGCCGGTTGGGCACTGGGAGGCCTCGTCGCGGCCGGCGCCCTCACCATCGGGACCGCCACCGCGTACCAATGGCTGCTCGCGGGCGACGCCCTCTCGTTCGTGGCCGTCGCCCTCGCGACCGCCCGCTGTGGCGAACCGCCCTCGGCCACCCGCACGATCACCACATCGAAGGCCCCGGTCCCAGCGGCACGACCCGCCAGTCCCTGGCGCGACCGCACGTACCTCGCGTACGTCGCCACCGAGACCGTCCTCTGCCTCGACGACGCCGTGTTCAAGGTCGGCCTGCCGCTGTGCATCGCCCACTCCGACCGGGTTCCCCACGGCCTCGCGCCGCTGCTGATGGTCCTCAACAACGTGATGGTCGTGGTCCTCCAGGTCCCCCTGGCCCGATTCGGCGCCACAACGGCCGCGGCCCGAACGCTGCTCCTCCCGCTCTCCGCCTTCTTCGGCCTCGGAGGCGTCGCCATGGCCCTCTCGGCCGAGGGCGGAGTCGTGGCCGTGACCCTCTCCCTGACCGCGGCCGCCACCACTTTCACGGTTGCGGAGATGCTCCACGCCGCTGTCTCCTGGGAGCTCTCAGTAGCCCTCGCCCCGGACACCGCGCAGGGCGCCTACCTCGGCGTCCACGGACTGGCGCAGGCCGGGCAACGCAGCATCGGACCACTCGCCGTGACTGCGGCTATCGCCACCGGCCCCCTCGGCTGGACCTTCTTCGGCACGACCATAGCCATGACCTGCATCTTTCAGCATCGCCTTGTGCGTGACCGGCTCTCCCGCCCCGCGCTGTCAGTGCCAACCATTACTGTGAGTGAGCATTGATCGACTGTGCACAGGGGGAAACATGGCGCACACCCAGCACCACACCATGCGACGCGTCCTGCGCCGCGAAATCGCCGGCACCATCGGCCTGCTGACCGACGAACAGGACTTCCGGGCGATGCGGCGCTACCGCACCTTCGCCTTCGACGACCACACGACCTATCTCAGGCAGGTCGAAGCCCTGCTGAAGACCCTCGCGGCTCAGGGCGGTCACACAACGGTGGCACTCTTCGACCCCGAGGAGTACGCCGAATACTGCGCCGGAAGCGGCCTGGAACCCGACACCCCGGCCAGCCGTACCCTCTTCACCGCGCAACTGGCAGCGACCGGTCCCACCGTTCCCTACGACGGACAACCCCTTGACGAGCTGGTCCCGGACCTCGTCGACGAAGCGGTCCGCCGAGCCACCTGGGAGTACGCGACCACGCTTCTGGCCCGCATCGGCACCTGCGCGACCTGCGGCGAGGACATCGGCCGCGCCTCCTTCATCCGCGCCGCCCACCTCCTCACCCGCGTCGTCGACACCGCGGGCCCGGGAGACCTCCACCTGGTGTGCAGCGTCTCGACAGCACCCGACACGATCGTGGCCGTACTCCGGGCGGAGAGCCGCACCGAAGGCGCCACACGCCTCGACGAATCCGAGGCCCTCGAATTCACCACCGTCCTGGCCCTCGGCATCGCCACCCGGAGCGCCGCCGGACTCGTCATGCGCACCACCACACGCGACGCCACCGACCGTGTCTACGGATGGCGCCTGCGCGGCGACGACCTGGAGCCCCTCACCGCCGGGGAGGTGTTCGACGCCTACTGCACCGACCTCGAATCCGGCGATCTGGTCTCCCCGGAATCAGGCGTCGACTACTGCGTACCGCCCGACCTCGGAGACGAGGGAAAGAGGACGGGCCACACGCACTGAACGTGAAAGGGGCGCCCCATCCGCAGATGGAGCGCCCCTCCGCACCACGAACCGCCGCCACTCGGCGGTCGGCGCCGGCCGACTACTCGCCGGACAGCACCGCCTGCGCCGCCGTGCGCGCCTCGTCCGCCGTGTCCGAGGCACGTGCAGCCGAGGCCGCGCGTTCGCACTGGGCCAACGTGTACTTCGCCAGCGTGGACCTCACGTAGGGGATCGACGCGGCACCCATCGACAGGGAGGTGACGCCCAGACCGGTCAGCACACAGGCGAGCAGCGGGTCGGACGCGGCCTCACCGCAGACACCACAGCTCTTGCCCTCGGCCTTCGCCGCTTCGGCGGAGAGCGCGACCAGGTCGAGGAGCGCGGGCTGCCACGGGTCCTGCAGCCGGGACACCGCGCCCACCTGGCGGTCCGCAGCGAACGTGTACTGCGCGAGGTCGTTGGTCCCCAGGGAGAGGAACTCGACCTCCTGCAGAATCGACCGCGCCCGCAGCGCGGCCGACGGGATCTCCACCATCGCGCCGAACTTCGCCCGCAGCCCCGCCGCACGGCATGCGTCCGCGAACGCCTTGGCGTCCGTACGGTCCGCGACCATAGGAGCCATCACTTCGAGATAGACCGGCAGCCCCTCCGCGGCCTTCGCGAGAGCGGTGAGCTGTGTACGCAGCACATCGGGGTGGTCGAGCAGCGAACGCAGACCGCGCACGCCGAGCGCGGGATTCGGCTCGTCGGCCGGAGTCAGGAAGTCCAGCGGCTTGTCCGCGCCCGCGTCGAGCACCCGCACCACGACACGGCCCTCGGGGAAGGCTTCGAGCACCTGGCGGTACGCCTCGACCTGCTTCTCCTCGGACGGAGCCTGCTTACTGTCGTCGAGAAAGAGGAATTCGGTACGGAACAGACCGACGCCCTCGGCACCGGCCTCCACGGCTGCAGGTACGTCCGCCGGACCGCCGACGTTGGCCAGCAACGGCACCTTGTGTCCGTCGGAGGTGGCACCCGGACCCGTCGAGGCGGACAGTGACGCCTTGCGCTGGGCCGCCGCAGACTCGAGCTGCGCCTTCTTCTCCGCGCTCGGCTCCACGAAGATCTCACCGGTGCTGCCGTCCACGGCGATCACGGTGCCTTCGGCGAGTTCACCGGCACCAGGGAGCGCCACGACGGCCGGTACACCGAGCGCACGCGCCAGGATCGCGCTGTGGCTGGTCGGGCCGCCCTCCTCCGTGACGAAGCCGAGGACCAGGGTGGGGTCCAGCAGGGCGGTGTCGGCGGGTGCGAGGTCACGGGCGATGAGGACGTAGGGCTCGTCGCTGTCCGGGACACCCGGCATGGGGACGCCGAGCAGCCGAGCGACGATACGGTTCCGCACGTCGTCGAGATCGGCCACGCGTCCGGCGAGGTACTCACCGGCGCCGGCCAGCAGCGCCCGGTACGCGGCCAGCGCGTCGTAGACCGCACGCTCGGCCGTGCTGCCGACGGCGATCCGCCGGTCCACATCCGCCATCAGTTCGGGGTCCTGGGCCATCATTGCCTGGGCTTCGAGTACCGCCTGGGCTTCGCCCCCCGCCAGATTGCCGCGCGCAATCAGGTCGGCCGCCACAGCCTCCACGGCCTTGCGGGCGCGTCCCTGTTCGCGCGCCGCGTCCTCCGCCGGGATCTGCTTGGCAGGCGGTTCGAGAACCGCCGTCCCCATGTGCCGAACCTCGCCGATCGCCACACCGTGGCTCACGCCGACGCCTCGCAGCGTTGTCTCCATCTCACCCGTCTCCGATAGTGCGGCGGGTATCGCCGCCGTGATGGTTGTCGAACGCGCCGTCCAGGACGGCGTTGAAGTCACTGCCAGCCGAAGAGCTCGTCGCCGGCCTTCACGTCGCCGTCGTCGCGAACGCCGGAGAGGGAGTCCGCCGTGGCTTCGAGGGCCACGACCGGGCACACCGGGGATTTGCCGGCCGCCTCGACGGCGGCGGGGTTCCACCGCACGATGCTCTGGCCGCGCGTCACGGTGTCCCCCTTGTTGACGAGCAGCTCGAAGCCCTCGCCATTGAGCTGCACGGTGTCGATGCCCAGGTGCGTGAGCACGCCGTGGCCCTCGCCGTCGACGACGACGAACGCGTGCGGGTGAAGGGAGACGATCACTCCGTCCACGGGAGCGACAGCCTCCGAGGGCTCACGCACGGGGTCGATCGCCGTGCCGGGGCCGACCATCGCTCCGGAGAACACGGGGTCCGGTACGGCGACGAGTCCGATGGCGCGTCCTGCGAGAGGGGACGTCACGGTGGTCATGGGGAGCCTCCGAGGGGTGGAGATCTATACGGGCCGTCACTGCCTGTCTGTCCCGGACAGCGCACTGTTGAGCAGGGTATGTCATATGAAGTGCCGGTTCCGTGCGAGAGGTCCCGGTTGGTGCCGTAGAGGAGCAGGGCAAACGATTTGCGCCTGCTCCCGCACCCCATGTAGAGTCGTACTCCTGCTTGAGGCTGAGCGGCGTGACCAAGCGTCGTTGCCCGGCAGCACCCAACTTGTCAGATCCTATCTCGGGGTCTCCTTCTGCATGTCTGCGGGACGGTGATCAGTGAGACGGAAAAGCACTGATAGAGTTGGGGTCGCTGGAAAGGGAAACGCGAAAGCGGATTACCTGGAAAGCACCGAGGAAATCGGGCCCGAAAGGTTCTGATAGAGTCGGACTCGCCGGAAAGGGAAACGCGGAAGCGGGAACCTGGAAAGCGCCGAGGAAATCGGATACGGAAACGGTCTGATAGAGTCGGAAACGCAAGACCGAAGGGAAGCGCCCGGAGGAAAGCCCGAGAGGGTGAGTACAAAG